>CAYPCZ010000007.1:0-61213 GCA_964409345.1 uncultured Flavobacterium sp.
TTATTATATTTATTTAACTATAATCATGTCCGACTTTTTAGGGGGCTAAAACAACATGTTGAAGTTTAATTTAGCAGAGGGTTAAGTTATGAAAAGAAATTCCACACAATTCCAAAACGAATTATGAAATCTCTATAAGGTTGATTTGGGGTCGAATAAAAATTATATCCGGTAAGACTCGAATTAAAATGTTCTGCTTTGAGATAAATTTGAGCGGTAGATACTTTGGCGTTAATAAAGAAATCAATAACCGGAAAGTTACCTATTTTCCTTTGATTTTGTACAAAAAATTCGCCTATGACTCCGTTATAATCATTGGCATAATATTCCGTGAAGTAGTTGACCGAAAAGCCGGTTTGAACATACATGGCTTTTTTGAAAAAATAATCAGAAAAATAGAACGTGTTGCGTGTGATGATTTGCGGAACATTCAATATATTGTCATCCTGAACAACTTGCTGATATAATATCGTATTATCGAGAGCAAACTTACCTACACGAAATTCTTTAGCTAATTTTATCCCCAAGTAATTGATTGATTTATTGTACTGTTTTGGGGTAGTAATTAGTTGATTATCAATATCTGTTTCGTTCGAAAAATATAAATAATCATCCAGATTAGAAAGTTGCATCGATGCGCTAAACCATTGTAAATCAGCTTCAACTTCCAGATTGTTTATTTTTTGATTTTTAAAGTCATTCGACCAATTGTATCCTACATAATTGCTTTGATATAAGTTATAAATGTGGTCGGGTAATTTGTTTATGTTTTGGTAAGTAAAGTTGATTTTATTTTCTGGGTTTATCCTATACCGGGCAGAAAGGTTGAGGTTCGAAAGGTTTTCGTTCCCCAATGAGCGAGCATACAAAAACACACCTTTCCATTGGTCTTTATAATAGGTATATTGCCCCCCGAAAGTATTGACCGATTCTGATAAACTATTAGGGATTATAATGTTATTCTGGCTCAGCGTGGCTCTGTTGTAATAATAATTATACTTAAAATCATCTAAAAAGAACATAAAATCTCCTAAAGTTTCGTTTTGATAGATAGCACCCAGCCGGTTATACATTCGGTTATAATCTGTTCTATCAGTGATTTCTCCAGAAACATAAGCACTTCCTAATCTTTCGTTAGGAGTTCTCTGACTGAATCGAAACTCTTTGTCTTCGTAATAAAACCTATGCGAAAACGACAGGTTATTTTGTCCTTTTTCTTTATTTACCCTAAAGGAATGGTCTATAAAAGCCCTTTGTCCTTTGAGAAAAGAATTAGCATCTCTATAAAACACATCAAGCCGTGCCCTTTCTGTAAAAAGCTCATCACCGCTTTCGAAATCTTCAATATTGGTTATTCCGCCGTTTTCTTGATTTTCAAAATCTTGCGAAGTAATGTGATAATTACCTACATAACGATTACCGTCTGACTTATAACTTGTAGTAAAGCGAAAAATGCCGTTACTCGAAAGCGAATTAATATACTTCCCGACCGATCGAATTCCTTTGTATGCAAGCGAAAAATTAAGCTTTTCAGAGGTGTTTATCGTTATAAAAGCATCGAGTATTTGCCCTTGTTCCATAACCGATTTATAGTGCAGATCAGTCATTGGGGTTGGTACGTGATAATAGTGGATGTCCTCTGCTTCCCTATAGGCAAAATGCTTGGCTCTAAAGCCCATTTCTGGATAAGGATTGAAATTCGTTTGACGAAAATCTAAAACATTATAGGTCTGTCCTTCGTTGGCCAAAGGTAAAAGTCCGAATAAATCTTTACGTAAATAATTAGAGCGGTATTCTTTTTGGATAGTAAGCGTAGTATCTACTGCAATGGTGTCTCTATCTATAGAAATAATTTTATACCAATCGATAGGTGCTTTTGGGGTAACACTTGTAGTGGATTTTTGTCCGAATCCTAAACTATCGTTTACCTGGTCGAGCATCCCGCCTCTCACATCTCCTTGAAGTCTAATGCCATCACTTTGTGAAAACATAAAAAGCGGAAGCATCAGGGTAAAAAGTAGTAAGACTTTTTGCATTGTTTTTAATTGAAAGGCAAATGTAAGGAATTTTTAGATTCTGTTTTAGGTTTTATGTAATGATAGAGGTTATTTGGGGTAATTTAATAGTAGTGCTTCTGTGTTTTTTATTCTTAAAAAATCAATTACCTTTGCTCATCTTAAAAATCACGACTCAGTATGCTTATTATCGGAATTGCAGGAGGTACAGGAAGCGGTAAAACCACCGTTGTTCATCAAATTATAAACGAATTACCTACTGAAGAAGTAGGGATTATTTCTCAAGATTCATACTATAAAGACACTTCTGAGCTCAGTTATGTAGAACGTACCCGAATAAACTTTGATCACCCCAGAGCTATTGACTTTGAGTTGTTAGTCAATCATCTGAAAACTCTAAAAGAAGGGCAGCCTATTGAGCAACCGATTTATTCGTTTGTCACTCATAACCGAACAGACGATAAAATACTTACGCACCCAAGAAAAGTAATGATTGTAGAGGGTATTTTGATTTTGACCAACCCGGAACTCCGTGATATGTTTGATGTGAAAATATTTGTACACGCTGATTCAGACGAAAGACTAATCAGACGACTCAAGCGTGATATATCTGAACGCGGGCGTGATATGACCGAAGTTTTAAACCGCTATCAAACAACGCTCAAACCAATGCATGAGCAGTTTATCGAGCCTACTAAAGCTTTTGCTGATATTATTATTCCTAATGATAAATATAACACCGTGGCGATTGATATTGTTAGAGCAGTAATAAACCAGAAAATTAAGCAGCAATAAAAAATCTTCATTAATAAAAAAGAGCAATCAATCGACTGCTCTTTTTTATTCGTAGCTTTTTTAAAAGATAGCTTAAATTATATATTCTTTAAATTGATAATTTCCTGTTGTGTCAGGTGCCGCCAATTTCCTCGAGGAAGATTTTTCTTGGTGAGTCCGGCAAAAACTACTCGATCTACTTTGAGCACATCATAGTTTAATTTCTCAAATATATTGCGAACAACCTTTACGTTTGATGTTCGAAGTTTAATACCGATTTCTGTTTTGGGTTGATTATCAATGTATGTCACCTCTTCGACATATACTTTACTTTCGTTGATGTAGATTCCGGTTTGAATTTTTTCTAAATCTTCGAATTTTAGATTTTTATCTAACGAAACCTGATATATCTTTGACGAACGCTGACCTTCTTGGGTAAACTTGGTTATCAAGTCGTTGTCGTTAGTAAAAAGCAATAACCCAGTGGTAGTGGAATCCATTCTGCCAATAGGCAATAAAGCAGTAGTGCTTGCACCACTCACTAAATTCTGCACATTGTTTTGTTTGGCATTGGCCGAAGTAGAAAAGTTTTTGGGCTTATTAAGTAACACGTACTCTTTTTTTTCAGGAGAAATAAGCTGTCCGTCAAAGATAACTTTATCGGTGGGTTTTACTTTATGCCCAAGTTCTACTATGACTTCGCCGTTTACTCTTACGTTACCAGAAACGATATAAACATCGGCTTCTCTGCGCGAGCATAAGCCTGAATTAGCAATATATTTATTCAACCGAATTTCGTCCGGATTCGATTTTGGCTTTTGAACTTTAGGTGCGTCTTCTTTTTTCTTTATAAATTTAGCTTTGGGTTTTTGACCCATTTTGCTTGCCAACTTAGGCTTTCCCAAAGTTGGTTTCTTTCTTTCATTATTCCCTTTTTTCATAACTTCGGTTTTTATAAACAAAACCTACAAACGAACGAGGTTTGTAGGTTTTTATTCTTCTGATGATTTAGCTGAAAGCCAAATTAATTTTTATACGCTACTTTCTTAACTGCCTTAATTACATCTTCTGCATTGGGCAACCATTCTTTTAATAATACAGGCGAATAAGGAGCTGGAACATCGGCTGTTGTGATGCGCTGAATCGGGGCATCCAGATAATCGAAAGCTCTTTCCTGAACAATATAGGTGATTTCAGACGAAATGCTTCCGAAAGGCCATGCTTCTTCAAGAATTACCAAACGGTTTGTTTTTTTAACCGACTCAAGAATGGTGTTGTGGTCCATCGGGCGGATGGTTCTCAAATCAATAATTTCACAGGAAACATCTTCTTTAGCTAACTCTTCTGCTGCTTTATAGGCTTCTTTGATAATTTTGCCGAAAGATACAATCGTTACATCTGTACCTTCTCTTTTTATTTCTGCCACACCAATCGGGATAGTGTATTCTTCCTCAGGTACTTCGCCTTTATCTCCATACATTTGTTCTGATTCCATAAAGATTACCGGGTCGTTATCTCTGATGGCTGACTTTAAAAGTCCTTTGGCATCGTATGGATTTGACGGAACGATTACTTTTAGTCCGGGAATATTAGCATACCAATTCTCAAAAGCCTGAGAGTGGGTGGCTGCAAGTTGTCCTGCCGAAGCGGTTGGGCCTCTAAAGACAATCGGAATATTAAATTGACCTCCTGACATCTGGCGCATTTTGGCTGCATTGTTGATGATTTGGTCAATACCAACCAAGGCAAAATTAAAGGTCATAAACTCCACAATTGGGCGGTTGCCATTCATGGCAGAACCTACCGCAATTCCTGCAAAACCAAGTTCTGCAATGGGCGTATCAATCACTCTTTTTTCGCCGAACTCATCAAGCATGCCTTTTGATGCCTTATAAGCTCCGTTATATTCAGCTACTTCTTCTCCCATCAAATAAATGGTCTCATCTCTACGCATTTCTTCGCTCATCGCCTCACATATAGCTTCTCTGAATTGTATCGTTCTCATATCAATATTTCGTTTTAAAAAAATACTAATTGCAAAAGTAGTCAAAATTTCAATATCATCAGCAATGGCCGTATCAAATTCCATAAAAAATTCACTGGTAATATGACCATAGATACTCGTGGTTTAATTAAAAAATTTGCTTCGTATTTTCCGCCATCTAAAACCTCTGATAAATTTAGCTTGATTAGCGGTGACCAAAAGTGAAGTTTTGTTGCGTTTGGCTTTAAAAAAACCATTGAGGTAATCGATAAATAAAAGCGGTTTTTTCTTTCTGAAAGCTAATTTTAAAGAAGCCAAAAAAGTAATCCAGAAACCATAACCTAAACTATAAAAAGCTTCTCCTTGCTTGTGTCTTGATTTTTTATTATAGCTTGATCCTGTTGGTTTCAGGTGTTTTACCTCAAGTGATTTGTCAACTATTATTTCCCAATCATAATACCTTGCTAAAAGTTCGTCAACCGTATCCCAGCCCATTTGAACTTTGAGTTTTCCGATTTGTAGAAAACATTCTTTTCGATAGGCTTTAAATGCGCCTCTGATGTGGTCATCATCGGTTAAGTTTTCTAAAACCCATTTTCCGTTTTTTTTGATAAAAGCCCTTCCGCCTGCCATTCCTGCTTTCGGGTTTTGGGTAAAAATATCAATAATTCGTTCAAAATAATCTTTAGGCACTATCAAATCAGCATCTAATTTTACGATAAAATTATAGTTATCATCCAAAGCTTCAAGTCCTTTGTTGAACGCCTTAATTACTTTTGAACCCGGTAGGTGAATTTGGTCTGAACTCGTATTGACAAGTTGTATAAAATCATATTTATCTGAAAAACTCTTTATTATTTCAGCTGTTGCATCTGTCGAATTATCGTTGACAACGACTACCTTTTCAGGTAAAATAGTTTGCTTTAGCAGCGAGTCTAAAGTAAGACCAATGTTTTTCTCTTCGTTATAAGCAGGAATGATGACGTAATAGTTCATTACTTTTGTCTTTCAGCATATACAATATAATACCTTGGCGTAAAGCGTCTTAGAATTGGTCGAATTCCGAGCTTGTTGACCGGGTTGGTCCACTTAGCTCGATCGATAATCCTCCAGCCTGTTTTTTGGAGTAACCAATCGAGCTGCCAGTCTTCAAACTCGTGATAATGCCTGTCCCATTTATCGGTTTTGCTTTGATAAGCCGGACTAAACCACAAGCGAAGCGGCACAGAAACCACGAGTTTGTCTGCTTTTATTTCTTTTAATAACGTATAGGGGTTCAACAAATGCTCTAAAATCTCAAAAGCGGTTACCACTGTATGTTCGTTATTTTTGAAGGCAGAAAAGTCTTCGTCTAAGTCTTCTCCTTGTGTGTTTGTTATTTGGAAGCCTTCTGCTTCTAAAATTTCTGAAAAAGGATTTTTGACTCCCAAATCCAAAAGCTGTTCAGAGAGGGAAATGTGCTTTTGCAAGAAAAGTAAGGTTTGCTCGTATCGTTTTTTAGGAAAATATTGCTCGTACATAGACTTTACTATTATCTTTGCTAAAGTATAAATATTTTTTTGAATGGGGTTTATATAGCCTTATAGTTTTATCGAATAAAAAATGCAAAATAATTCCGTTACAAAACAAGTTTTTTGGTTTAGCCTTGTCAGCTATTTGGGTGTGACTATCGGAATTGTTTCCACTCTTTTTATATACCCTGAAAACCCGGAGTTTTTAGGAATTATCAGAACCGTAGAATCATATTCTCAGATTATTTTTCCACTAATTCTTATCGGAGCCTCACAAGCCTTAGTACACTTTTATCCGACCCTTACTACTCAAAATAAAAACCGCTTATTTCTTTACAGCCTGTATTCGGTATTGATGAATTCGGTATTGGTTTTTGTGGGTTTAATGTTAATTTTAAATTGGTTTGATTTTGAGTATAAAAATTTGGTTTGGGTCGCTCTTCCGATGGGGATAGCCATTGCCTTTAACGAAGTTTTCAAACGACAATCACTCAATTTGCAAAAAATTGCTTTTCCGTCGTTATTCGAAAAAATTATTCCAAAAATAACGCTCCCGTTCATATTTATTCTTATTGGTTTATATGCTATTAACACCAAAGAAGGTATTTGGCTTTTTGTTTTTTCGTATGTCTTTATTTTGTTACTCACCGGAATATATACCCTTAAAAAAGATAAAACCCGTTGGGATTCAGGTTTTAAAAAGGTGTTTACTGAGTTTTCTAAAAAAGAATACTTTCGTTATAGTATGTATGCCTTTACCGGAAGTTTGGGTTCGCTTTTAGCCTTCCGGATTGATACGTTAATGTTGGGATATTTAGGCTATGCGATGAGTGAGATTGGTATTTATAATATCGGGGTAATGATTGCCACTACGCTTATTATTCCTGCTACAGGCATTTTTGCCATTAATTCGCCGATTATTTCAAAACTAATAAAAGAAAATCGCCTTAAAGAATTAAGTCGGAAATATACTGAGAATGCTAAACTACTTTTTGCTATCGGGGCAGTGCTTTATAGCTGTGTTTTTGTGGGCATAAATGATTTATTTGCTGTGCTTCCTGCCCAAGAAAATCTGTTGCAATCTGTACCGGTACTTCTTGTTTTGGGGTTAGGTATAATCATAAATATGGGAACTGGATTCAATTCAGAAATCATTACTTTTTCAAAATACTATCGATTCAATGTGATTGCCATTTTGGTGATGATTTTGCTTAATGTTGGTCTCAACTTGTTGTTTGTACTCGGTATGGATATGGGAATGATAGGAGTGGCCTACTCTTCTTTTATTTCGATAGCGAGTTTTAATCTGCTCAAAACTATTTATATCAAGCAAAAATTTGATATACTACCCTTTGATAAACAATATTTTAAACTATTTTTGGTCATCATTACAGTTGGAGCAATGGTTTATTTTATTCCTAATCTGACTTCTAATTTTTGGAATTTTGTTTTGAAATCAGGTCTTTGTTTGATTCTAAATGTAGTGCTAATCTATAGGTCAAAACTTATCTCCAGGCTTAGTAACCTAAAAGTATTTAAGTAACTCTGGGAAGTCGCCACTTCTTGATGACAACAATGAGCCGGATGGTGATGATTAACAAGGAGGTAATCAAATAAATCAGGTTGTCTGTAAGGTTTATTTCTTTAAGAAAAAAGAATACGATTCCGCCCAAAATACAAATAGTAGCATAGATTTCTTTACGAAAAATAACGGGAATATCATTACATAAAATATCTCGTACTACTCCACCAAAGCAAGCTGTCAGCGTGCCTAATGTAATGCAAACTATCGGATGTAATTCTGCCTCAATTCCTTTTTCTATGCCGATGATAGTAAAGATTCCCAGGCCTATAGAGTCAAACAAAAACAGAGATTTCCTTAAATACATTAGCTTTTTTCTAAAGATAAGGGCTGTGATTGCTCCGGCTCCAATTACAAAGATATACGTTAGATCTTTCATCCAAACCACCGGCGTGTTTCCGATTAGCATATCGCGCAACATTCCACCTCCCATTGCTGTAACAAAAGCTACAACAAAAACACCAAATATATCCATTTTTTTATTAAAAGCAGCTAAGGAGCCGGAAAAGGCAAAAGCAATAGTTCCTAATATTTCTAAAGTATAAAACAATTGAGTGCTTGTTAATAGTTATTAATTTAGCAAATACAAATTGATTCATCTATTGATTTTGCACAAAAGAAAATCTTGCTTGTATCGGATAATGGTCAGAATGTTCTTCTTTATTAAAGGTTTTAAACTCCCTTATTTTTAAGACTCTATCTGCAAAGATATAATCAATTCGGGCAGGATAATACCTAAAATGATAGCTTCTTCCGAAACCGTTTCCGGCTTGTTCAAAAGCGTCATTTAGGTTTCCTTTTATATTTCTGTAAACATACGAAAAAGCGCTGTTATTCATATCTCCACAAATAATTATCGGATAATGACATTGCTCTTTGTGTTCTTTAAAAATAGCGGCTTGTTCTTGTTGTTCGGTAAAGGCTTTAGCTATTTTTCTGAAAATTATTTCGGATTTTTCTTGACTTAATTCCTGCTCGATTTGTGCAATATCTTTAGTAATCTGAATCGACTGCAAGTGCATACTATAAACTCTAAGCGTATCTTTGTTTTTTATGATGTCTACAAAAATTACATTGTTGTTTGAGTTTTCAAAAGATATAACTCCCTGATTGATAATCGGAAATTTAGAATAAATGGCGTGGCCGAACGATTTGTTTTTATTTACGTAATAAATATGTTGGTATTTGTAGGTATCAAATTGGTTTTCTCCTATATCTGAAAACTCCTGAATACACAGAATATCCGGGTCATGGCTGTTTATAAAATTTTTAATGTTAGGCAATACCGAATCGTTATCAAGCCATTTGTATTTGTTAAAGAGCCTTACGTTATAACTCATCAGAGTAAAGTCAGAATCAGATTCTGGTAGTGTATTAGAAGAAAATTTATACCATTTTGAAACAAACCCTATTCCGACAAGAAGTACCAGAGCAGAGAGAAAAACTTGTTTTCTGACCTGCAAAATCCAATAAAAGAAAAACAGCATATTAAGCATCAACAAAAGCGGCAATCCAAGCGTTAGCACAGAGAGAAACGGAAACATTCTTGGTGCCAAAAACGGCAATATATAGCCTACAAAAGTAAGTAGGGCTACCAGTATATTAAAAAAATATACAATTTTATTAAACCAAGATAATTTCTTCATTTACCTACTTGTTGAATTATCTAATCATCCTTATTTCGCAATTTATTTTTGTCTGAACAAAAAATCTTTTTCTTCTTTGGTCAAGCTATCATATCCTGAGTGACTTATTTTGTCTAATATTTCGTCAATTTGTTGTTGATTCTTGTTTTTGTTGTTAGGCTTAGGAGTAGGCTGTTTGTTAATGTGCACTTTTTTGAATGGTGTGTATTTTTTGTAAGACTTTCTTTTATTTTTTTTAGTGAAAAAATGAGTTACTTTGTTTACTATTTGTGTCAGGTCTGTTCCTAGGCTTAAAAGCGTAACAAAAACAAAACCAAACAAAGCGCCGGCCAAATGCGAAATATGTCCTCCTGTGTTACTCAATCCTATTTGTAGAATATCCAACACTACTATAACCGCTGCAATATGCCATAGTTTTACGTAGCCGATAAGCAATAACCGTACGGTCATCAGCGGAGAATAACTAACTGTAGCAAACAGAATTGTCGTAATTGAGGCTGAGGCTCCTACTAAAGGAGCATTGCTTAATTCTGGAATAAATGTATAAGCCAAAACGTATATTAGTCCTGAAAATATGGCTCCGAGAAGATAAACACCCAAGAGTTGCTTTTCGCTAAAGAAAGTCAGGAATAATCTTCCTGCAAAATTGAGTACAATCAGGTTGAAAAGTAAATGGAAAACACCTCCGTGTAAAAAAGAATAAGTAATAAATGTCCAAAAGAAGAGGAGGGAAGTAGTATAATCACTCGAAAGAGCCAACCAATCTGGATATAAAAAGCGTTTGTCTTTGAATTTGTAGAAAAATATCAACGAAAGTAGAAACAGACCGATATTCCAAAAAATCAATTTTTGGTTGATACCACCGTGTTTATACTGTTGTTTTATATCGTCTAAAATACTCATTGTTGTAAGATGTTTTTATGTTATAACAAATTAATTCCAACGATTTTGATTGAATTGATTTTTCTTCCAATATCGCATAATCAAGAATCCGGTGAGCGCTCCTCCTAAGTGTGCAAAGTGAGCAATCCCGGTACTCATCCCGAAAATAGAACTTCCGTTCAGCCCTGAAAATAAATCAAGTAACATCAGAGCCGGCACAAAATATTTTGCTTTTATCGGAACCGGCAAAAACAAAAGCATCAGCTTTGCATCAGGAAACATAAAAGCAAACGCCACTAATATTCCGTAAATAGCTCCGGAGGCTCCCACTACCGGAATTTTGTAAGCATTAGACATTGTTTGAGTTGTGCTATTTTGATATACATATGCAGGTTCTTGTAAAACTTTATTTATTATATCTTGAGGTACTCCTAATTCAATGAGAGAGTTATAAGCTGATTGAAATTCAAAATAATTTACCCCTTGATGCACAAGAGCTGCTCCTAATCCGCATGAAATATAGAAAAATAAAAATTTCTTTCCTCCCCAAAACTGCTCTAACGTAGAGCCAAACATATATAACCCAAACATATTAAAAAGGAGGTGCATCAAACCTCCGTGCATGAACATACTTGTAAGCGGCTGCCAAAAACCAAACATCGGGTTTTCAAAAAAATACATAGGCAAATATACCTGAGCTTCGGGCACAAACTGACTTCCTATAAAAAATATAACATTGATAATCAGCAACTGCTTTACGGTTTCGGTAATGGGAATCATAGAATTAGTTTTCAAAAAACATACAAAGATACATTTTTTTAGGGTTTAGTAAGGATTAAAATTATAGTTTAGAGATTGCGTAGATTGATTACCACGTGGTTGGTCAGCAAAACAATACGGCGTTAGTAACTGCCCTAAAATTTAAATTCATTCAAGGGTAGCACAGAAACAGGACAAATATAGATTTTGGACTTATTTTGCGGTTTTGTTGGCTTCGATAATATATTTTTCTAAAGCCATCGTCATAGATGGTGTTTCGGGTGAAGGAGCAAATATGTCTATTCGTAAACCTTGTTCGATAGCTTCTTTTTCGGTTGTACTGCCAAACACTGCAATGCGGGTTTTGTTTTGTTTAAAATCAGGGAAGTTTTTGAATAAGGATTTAATTCCCGTTGGGCTAAAGAACGCCAAAATATCATAATAGACATCTTTCAGGTCAGACAAATCACTCATTACTGTTTTATAAAACACTCCTTGTGTCCAATCTACTTCAAGAGCATCAAGGGTAGTTGGGATTTCAAGGTTAAGTTGATCTGAAGAAGGAAGTAAAAACTTCTCGGTTTTATACTTTTTGATTAGCGGAATCAAATCTGCAAACTCTTTATGCCCCACATAAATTTTACGCTTTCTGTACACTACATATTTTTGTAAATAAAAAGCAATAGCTTCTGATTGGCAAAAATATTTTAAATCTTCGGGTACTTTATAACGCATTTCTTCGGCTACTCTAAAGAAGTGGTCGATAGAGTTTCTGCTGGTAAGAATAATGGCAGTATAGTTGTTTAAATCAATTTTCTGCTGCCTTACATCTTTTGCTGAAGCGCCCTCTACGTGAATAAAAGGTCTGAAATCCACTTTTACTTTGTGCTTGGTTAGCAAGTCAAAATAAGGCGAATTCTCTACTTTGGGCTCGGGTTGTGATACTAAGATTGATTTTACCTTTTCGAGTGTCATACAAATATTCATCAATGTTGGGTTAGCCAATAATAAATAAAATAGTACGGTGCTATTTCAAGAGTGCAAAGATACAAAATAAAATAAAACAATCTACCTATGATTTCATTTTGAAAATTTTTGATAGAAATAAGGCTGATTGTCAGATATGATAGAACAAATATTCCTATAATAATAGGAGATATATGGCTCATTGCTTGTTGATTATAAAACAGAATAAATGTACCTAATAACAAAAATAAACCAAGATATATTTGATAGGTTACTCTCTGAAATAGAAATTTATTATAGAATTCCTGTATTTCAAATAGGCTTGCAATGGCTTTTTCGATTATAAATTTGATAGAAATAAATAGAGTAATACCACCAAAAATGGCTCCATAAGCAGTAAAACTATCTGGGTCGATATACCCAAATTGGCTTAAAATAATGTGAATAAAAAAAGAATAGGCAACCAGCTGTACAACTATCATAAAAACTGAGAACCAACCCAGAGAGTTGTTTTCGCTCCCATATAGTTTTAAGTATTTGTTGGTGTAAATCAGCCCTAAAAAATCATGGAACTGTTTTTCGAAAACTGATTTTACTATAGCGACCACTATAAAACTTCCGAGAAATAAAAAGGCAACCCAGCTATTGTCTTGGGTTGCTCTTTCTATGATTTGCATTTTCTCCATTCTTTATTCAGAATAAGGTTTTATCTCTTCACTTTAAAGGCTTTTTTTTGAGGGTAGTAGGCCACATCGGCTAACTCTTCTTCGATTCTTAAAAGTTGGTTGTATTTTGCCATTCTGTCTGAACGCGAAGCAGATCCAGTTTTGATTTGCCCGCAGTTTAAAGCTACTGCTAAATCTGCAATAGTGTTATCTTCTGTTTCTCCCGAACGGTGTGACATAACCGAAGTGTAACCCGCATTATGTGCCATATTTACGGCATTAATTGTTTCAGTTAAGGTCCCGATTTGGTTTACTTTGATGAGTATTGAGTTTGCTGTATTTGTTTCAATCCCTTGTTTAAGACGTTCGACATTGGTTACAAATAAATCGTCTCCGACCAATTGCACGTTTTTTCCGATTTTTTCGGTAAGGTATTTCCAGCCCTCCCAGTCGTTTTCGTCCATCGCATCTTCGATAGAAAGGATAGGGTATTTAGAACAAAGTTCAGCCAAATAATCTGCTTGTTCTTGTGAAGAGCGAACTTTTCCGTTTTCGCCTTCAAAGATCGAGTAATCATATTTTGAATCTTTATAAAACTCCGAAGCCGCACAATCTAAAGCAATCATAATATCATCTCCGAAAGAATATCCTGCATTTTTTACGGCCAATTTGATAGAATCCAGGGCATCTTCAGTTCCGTTAAGTGCCGGGGCAAACCCGCCTTCATCTCCTACAGCAGTACTGAGGTTTCTTTGGTGTAAAACACTTTTTAGGTGATGAAAAATTTCTGTTCCCATTTGCATTGCCTCAGTAAAGTTTTTGGCTTTTATAGGCATAATCATAAATTCTTGAAAAGCAATAGTAGCATCAGAGTGCGACCCTCCGTTGATAATATTCATCATCGGTACCGGAAGCGTATTTGCATTTACCCCGCCCACATATCTATATAGAGGCAGCCCTAATTCGTTAGCAGCAGCTTTTGCAGCAGCAAGCGAAACACCTAAGATTGCATTGGCTCCTAAATTGGCTTTATTGGGAGTGCCGTCAAGCTCAATCATGAGTTGGTCGATAAGGTTTTGTTCGAAAACAGAAACTCCTAAAAGTGTTTCGGCAATTTTAGTATTCACATTTTCGACTGCTTTCAATACGCCTTTGCCCATAAAGGCTTTTCCTCCGTCTCGAAGCTCTACAGCTTCATAAGCTCCGGTTGAAGCTCCGCTCGGAACGGCCGCTCTCCCTAAAACACCGTTTTCTGTTATTACATCTACTTCAACTGTCGGATTTCCTCTAGAATCTAAAATTTGCCTGGCATGAACTTTAATAATAATACTCATAATTATGTTGTGTTATTTGTTGCTGGAAATTAAAATCGAAGGCAAAATTACGATTATTTTTAACATAACAGAAAAAAGATAAGCTGAATACGTTCTATTTTTTTAAGTCAATTCAGAGATTCAAAATACCTGTAATTATATTATTTGACTTGTACTTTTATAGGAAGTGTAAAAGATGTTCGGACCGGTTTTCCGTTTTTTATCCCCGGTTCCCACTTGGTCTTGATTCTTTTTAGTGTGCGTATGGCTTCTTGTGCCAGTCCATACCCAGGGTCTCTAAGCACCTCAATATTAGAGAGACTTCCGTCAGGCTCTATTACAAACGAAACATATACTGTTATTGATGTAGGAAGCGAAATTTCCGGCAACCTGAAGTTGTTTCTTACCATCTTTAAAAAACTATCCATCCCTCCGGGAAATTCAGGCATTTTATCTACTTCAAAGCCCTTCAAGACAGAAGAGGCTCCATCAGCATTATCTACTTTGATTACACCCTTATTGTCTCCGTCTTCATTTCGGTCAGAAGGGCTGTCGGTACCAGTTATTCCGCTTTCATCACCTTTGATATCTATAGCACCGGTGTTAAGATTTCCATAATCGTCTTTTGAAACTAAGTCCTGCTCAGTCGTATCATCGTCAATGGTGGTTGTGGTAACAAACTTTTTTTGATCTTCTACAGATTGCTCTTCTTTTTTCTTTTTCGGATTTTCTGTTTTTTCGATTACTTTTTTCTTTTCTTTTTTAAACAAGTCATCAATAGCAATAACTTTTATTTGTTTATCATCCTCTGTTTTCCCGTCAATGCTTGCGACTGCGACAGCCGGATTGTCAAAATGCCCCGCAATTACAGGAATGCTAACCAAGCAAACGGCAATCATAACTCCGATAAATAACGCTTTGAGCATAATGCTGCCACTTTGTGAACGCAGTTGATAAGCTCCATAGGATTTATTTCGGTCTTCAAAAACCAAATCAATCCATTCCTTTTTTGAAAAACTGTTCTTCATGCTGTTGGGTTTTTTAAGTTAAACATTATTTCTTTTTTAATATATAACGTGTGTTTTATACATAATATTGTCAATATCTTTATAACGAAGATGCTGTAACATCAAAAAAGGTTGGAATTGATTTCAAAAAAGAATATACTACAAAAAAACGAATCTTTTCAAAGGTTAGAAAAGACTCGTTTGGTGCACTTAATTTTAATCTAAACAATTATCTTGTAGTTCTGCTCGAAGAAGAGCTTCTGTTTGAAGTCGTGTTATTTATAGAAGAGCTTCTTGTGTTTGAACTTGTATTTCCTAAAGTATTGCTTCTGTTGGAATTTTTTGAATTACCTACAGAGGTGCTTCTTGTCGGGGTAGTAGTCCTTACCGAATTGTTTCGGGTCGAAGTAGCATTCCCTATATTGCTGCTTCTGTTAACATTATTTGTTGTGTTCATAGAGGTGTTCCTTGTCGGAGCAGTTGTTCTTATCGAATTGTTTCGGGTCGAAGTAGCATTCCCTATATTGCTGTTAGCATTATTTGGTGTGCCTATAGAGGTGTTTCTAGTAGGGGCAGTTGTTCTAACCGAATTGTTTCGAGTAGAAGTGGTGCTCTCTATGTTGCTGCTTCTACTTGAGTTATCCACCGCAGTAGCTCGAGTTGTATTGATGTTGCTCGTCGAAGCGTTGCTTCTGCTCTGGTTCATCACATAAGAATTTCTGTGCCCTTCATTTCTTTTAGTAAAAGACTGGTTAGGGTTTTGTCTTTCGTAATAATTAGAACGAACAGAGTTGTGCATGGCTACGGCTCTGGTGCTTCTTCTTGTGTTTACGTAATTGTAAGTATTATATACGTTTACGTAGGTGTGTACGTGGGTTCTGTATCTAAACACCGGAAAAGGACGCCAATAGCTATAATAAGCAGGGTAATAACCCCAATACCAAGGCGAGTGATATACCACATAGTTTCTTGTCCAGAACGTATTGAAAATGAGTGGTCTGCTGTAATATACTGGCTCATAAATATAATTGTTTCCGTATAGAAACACATCACCTACCACTTGAACTTGAAGTGTGTTATGATGAGGGTCTTTTTCAACCTCGATAGTAGCAACATCTTGATATAAATCATTACCCAATACTGATTGTATAACCACCAGGTGGGTGTTTTTGTCCACTGATTCTATTACTCTAAGATAATCAACATAACCGTCTCGGTTCAAGTCTAAATTAGATATTTGAGTCTTAGGATTATTCAACCTATATTCAAAATCTGCTAAATCTTTTGATTCTCCAAAAATTGAAGCAACAGCTGTCAGGTCTAAATTATCACTTATATCATAATTAGTAGCTGTTACGATTGTAACGTCTTGACCAAAAGTTACGCTTGCAAAAAGTATCGTAATCAAAATCGAAGTAAAAATGTTTGTTTTCATAACCGTAAGTTTTTAGAAGTTAATATTATATAGCAAGCTACAACCCTTATTTACCAACAAGCGTGCCAAAGGTTAAGTTTTGAGTGTAATTTACTGGTAGTCAGTAATTTATTTTTTATTAAAAGTATTGTTATGAACGTAGGCAATAGTTAGAAAATTTCTTTATCATTGCGTAAGCTCTATTGAATCTACCGAGGATGAAATAAACTTTATCCACTAAGCAAAAACAATTTTTCTTATCTTTGCAGTCCTTTATGCAAAAAACAATAAACATACATAACAAAAGAGCTAAGTTTGAGTTTGAAATTCTCGAACAATACACTGCCGGAATTGTGTTGACCGGAACAGAAATAAAATCTATCCGTTTGGGTAAAGCCCAAATTACAGATAGCTTTTGTGAATTTAGCGAAAACAAGGAGCTTTTTTTGATTAATAGTTATATCGAAGAATATGGTTTTGGCACGCATTATAACCATAAAGCAAAAAACCAACGCAAGTTGCTGTTGAATAAAAAAGAACTTCGCTCGTTATACAAAAGCCTTCAAAATAAAGGGCTAACTATTGTTCCTTTGCGGTTATTTATTAACGAAAAAGGTTTGGCTAAAATAGATATTGCTTTAGCGCGAGGTAAAAAGCTTTATGACAAAAGAGCGACGATCAAAGACAGAGACATAAAAAGAGATTTAGACAGACTAAAAGCTTAAATCATTCTCTTTAGTTCTTTTTCGTTTATAATGCTGATTTTTTTCCCGATGAGTTCTATGAGTCCTTCCTTTTTAAACTCAGATAACAAACGGATGCAACTCTCGGTAGCTGTGCCGATGAGCCCAGATAATTCTTCTCGAGAAAGCTGAATATTTAGGATGTTATTTTGGTCTGTTCCGAATCTGTTTGCCAGATAGAGCAGGGTGTGAGCTAACCGTTCTCTAACAGTTTTTTGCGCCATATTAATCAGGTCATTATCGGCTTCTTTAAGGTCTTCGCAGATGGTTTTGAGCACTTCCATCGAAAAATTACTGTTGGTATGAAAAAAACTCATGATCTCTGCTTTAGGAATAAAACAGACCTGCATATCCTCTAAGGCTGTCGCCGTAAGATTCAGTGGTTCTTGGTTGATCAGCGAGCGTTGCCCTAACAGTTCTCCTTTGGCAATGAGCTTTATGATATGATTTTTTCCGTTGTCACTTAGCTTTGATATCTTGCAAACACCCGACTTGATGCAGAAAACACCATGGAGTTGTTGGCCTTCTTCAAAAATATTTTCACCCTTTTTTATCGTATAGGAAGTCTTACATTGGGACATTTTTATGAGATCTTCTTTGTTTAATGCTTTCAAGGCGCTAAACTGCCTAACAATACATTGCTCGCAATTATTCATATCCTCTAAAATTTGCTTATACCTACTACAAATATAATCATTTTATGATAATTATCATAGTTTTTTTTTTGAGATAGAATGATATTTGCACAAGGTTAAAATGAGCAAATTATTTATGGAATCAAATCATTGCTTCCATTGTGGAGATAAATTCTTCGAAAAAGACAAAATTGTTTTTGATGACAAATCTTTTTGTTGTGTAGGGTGTAAGACCGTTTATGAAATTTTTAGCGAAAACGATCTCACTTCCTATTATGATTTAGAAAAAAATCCAGGAGCAACTCCACAAGAAGTACAAGGAAAATACGAATTTTTAGACAACGAGAAAATTGTAGATAAATTATTGGAGTTCAAAGAAGATGACTTGCAAATTGTCTCTTTGTATATCCCGCACATTCACTGTAGTTCCTGTATTTGGATTTTAGAAAACCTCAACAAGCTACAAAACGGAATCATTACTTCTCAGGTCAACTTTCCTCAGAAAAAAGTCAGGATTACATTTCAAACCAAACAAACCAGCCTAAAGAAAATAGTTCTTTTGCTGGCTAAAATTGGGTATGAGCCCTATATTAGTTTAGACAATTACCAAAGTAGTAAACCTAAGGTTGATCGAAGCCTGATTTATAAAGCCGGGGTTGCGTTTTTCTGCTACGGAAACATTATGCTGCTTTCATTTCCTGAATATTTCGGGAACTTTGGGATGGAAGATGCGTGGCTTGAGCAATACACGCCGTTTTTCAGGTGGCTTATTTTTGCTTTGGCCTTGCCGTCATTTTTTTATTCGGGAAGTGTGTATCACAAAGCTGCCTATCAGAGTATAAAAATGCGAACTTTTGACATCAACGTACCCATGTCTTTGGGGCTGGTAGTGATGTTTATCCGTAGTGTTGTCGATATTGTTTTTAATTTGGGACCGGGCTTTTTTGATAGTTTAAGTTCGCTTATTTTCTTGATGTTAGTAGGCAAGCTGTTCCAACAAAAAACCTATGGCTTTCTTTCATTCGAAAGAGATTTTAAATCGTACTTTCCGATAGCTGTTACCAAAATAAACCCCGATAAAACCGAGAGTTCAGTTTCGGCTTATGATATCTATAAAGGAGACCGATTGTTGATTAGAAATCAAGAACTGATACCGGTTGACGGAATCCTATTGAGCGACACCACCCGAATTGATTATAGCTTTGTAACCGGAGAGGCCACGCCTGTTAAGAAAAAATCAGGAGACAAGCTGTTTGCAGGAGGAAAGCAACTCGGAAATATGGTCGAAATGCAGGTGTTGAACTCTGTTTCTCAAAGCTATTTGACCCAATTGTGGGATAATGAGGTTTTTAGCAAAAAGAATAAGCAAAGTTATACCACGCTCATTACTAAAGTCAGTCAATATTTTACGCCAATTCTTTTGTTTATTGCTTTTTCAGGGCTTACTTATTGGATGTTTATTGATGGTAATATAGCTTTTAATGCTTTTACCGCAGTTCTGATTATTGCCTGTCCTTGTGCTTTGGCGCTGACCACACCTTTTACGTTAGGAAACGTAATTCGGATTTTTGGAAAGAAGAAGTTTTATCTAAAAAACACCACTGTAATTGAGCAAATAGCCAAAGTTGACACAATTGTTTTTGATAAAACCGGCACCATTACCTCTACAGCCCGTCAATCTCATATCACTTTTGAAGGCCAAGAGCTAACTGTCCAGCAACAGGTTTTGATAAAGAATTTGGTTCATGCTTCGAATCATCCGTTGAGTAGAAAACTGTATGACTTTTTACCTGTTTCAGAACAAGAAGAGATTATTGATTTTGAAGAAATTCCCGGCAAAGGAATTCAGGGTACAATAGACCAGAAACACATCAAAGTAGGTTCGGCTTTGTTTGTGGGGGCAAAACAGAAGCAAACCCTTGAAACCAGTGTACACATCAGTATTGACAACCGATACGTAGGAAAGTTTATTTTTTTGACTGTTTATCGTCAAGGACTGAAAGAGCTTTTTGAGGCGCTAAGTCATCGGTATAGTTTGAAAATATTATCGGGGGATAATCAAGGAGAAAAAGAGGTACTTGAACAACTATTGCCACAAGGTGTCGAGATGATATTTGATCAAAAACCAGAACAAAAACTTGGCTTTATTAAAAGCTTACAAGACCAAGGCAAAAACGTAATTATGATTGGTGATGGTCTTAATGATGCCGGAGCCTTGGCTCAAAGCAATGTTGGGTTAGCTATTTCTGAGGATGTTAACATTTTTTCGCCAGCTTGTGACGGAATTCTTGACGCTTCACAGTTTGCAAAAATAGACCGCTATATGAAGATGAGCAAGCAATCGATTTCGATCATAAAAACTAGTTTTGTACTATCACTTTTTTATAATGTCATCGGAATTTCTGTAGCATTGATGGGTAAACTATCACCTCTGGTAGCTGCCATACTAATGCCTATTAGCACAGTGACTATTATTGGATTTGTAACCTTGGCTTCTAGTCTTACAGCTGAAAGGGTTTTGAGAACAAAAAAGCATTAATTGTAATAAAATGCTTCATGGCCTTTTTATGGAGCACCTATGACTTTGCATAGACTCAAAAATAATCCTCAAAAAATCCTTTCTATTTAGTATTTTTGCTTCGGATAAATCTAAGGTCGTTAATCTTCAATCTAAAGTCACAAATGCTTACTTCGCTTTCTATCAAAAATTATACGCTTATCGAAAATCTGAATATTGATTTTACAGCCGGTTTCTCTGTGATTACAGGAGAAACAGGTGCAGGAAAATCAATGCTATTGGGGGCTTTAGGCTTGGTTTTAGGAAAAAGAGCTGATTTGGCATCGCTTAAAAGCACACAAGAAAAATGTGTGATTGAAGCTACTTTCTTAATAGAACAATATGGGTTGAATGACTTTTTTGAAACCAACGATTTAGATTTCGAAAACCAGACCATCATTCGGCGAGAAATTCTCCCTAGTGGTAAATCAAGAGCGTTTGTCAATGATTCTCCCGTAAATCTCTCTCAGCTCGAAGAGTTAGGCAATGTCCTTATGGATATTCATTCGCAGCATCAGACCAGAGAACTCTCGGAAGAGAAATATCAATTTGAAGTACTGGATATTTTGGCAGGCAATCAGCCTTTGTTAGAGGAATATGCAAAAGAGTTATCTACGCATAAAAAGCATAAAAAAGCGCTGGAACAAGCTCAGAATAAACTCAGTCAAGCCGAAAAAGAACAAGAATATAATTTATTTGTTTTTGACGAACTCAACCAAGCTCAACTTAAAGCAGACGAACAACAGACTCTTGAGGCTGAATATGAAAAGCTCAATAACGTAGAAACCATAAAAGAGGTATTGCAAAAAACTTTGTCTCTTTCTGATAACGAGTTGAGTGGTGTGAGCCAAAACTTAAACGAGATAAAATCTTCGTTTGTTAGAATAGCTGAATTTTCGCCAGATTATCAAGAGATTTTTGAGCGAATAAATAGCGTGCAGATAGAATATGCCGATATTTTGCAGGAGGTAAACCGCTTGTCAGAAACTGTTTTGGACCATCCGGAAGAAATTCAGAAAATAGGAGATAGGTTGCAACTTTTGTATGATTTGCAAAAGAAACACAAAGTAGCCACCATAGAAGAACTTATCGAGATTAAAAATGATATAGAGCAAAAAGTCATTTCGGTTGATCAGCTTCATGCTGATATTGAAAAATTCAGCAAGTTAATTGCTCAAAATCAGCTAAAATTAGACAAAATAGCCATAGAGTTGCATCAGAAACGAACCCAATCGATTAAAGTTTTTGACCAGAAAATAATGGTGTTATTAGCCGAATTAGGTATGGAAAATGCTCGTTTTGATATACAGCTAACCCAAAAAGAAGATTATTTATTTAACGGAAAAGACGATTTGCAGTTTTTGTTTTCGGCTAATAAAGGAGGTAGTTTTGGGCTGCTTAAGAAAACGGCTTCAGGCGGAGAGCTCTCTAGAATTATGTTAACTATCAAAGCGATTGTAGCAGAATATAAGGCTATGCCGACCATAATTTTTGACGAAATCGACACCGGAGTTTCTGGAGAAATTGCTCTTAAGATGGCTGAGATTATGCAACAAATGAGCCAGAACAGACAAGTAATTTCTATCACACATTTGCCACAAATTGCCGCCAAAGGAAATTCGCATTACAAAGTATATAAGTCTGTTACAGAATCTGATACGATATCTGATTTAAAGATTTTGTCTGAGGGTGAGCGAGTCGAAGAAATTGCCGAAATGCTCTCTGGAAAGAACCCTTCAACCTCGGCTTTGAGCCATGCTAAAACATTATTGACCCCTTAAAATATTTGACACGTTGGAAGAAAATATAAGTTATTGTGAAAATCAATTTTATGAAAGCTCATACGCTGATTGCCGAATTAAAAATTCACCAGCCAAAGAGTTCCCTGAACAAGTGCTGGCACAGTATCCTGAGTACGGATAAACCATAATCATTTGGCTGGATGCTTCACATCGAGTTGACCAACTATATAAAAAGGGTCTTATACTATTATAAGCTCGCTATGAGGTAGAGCAAAACTTTATGTGGGCTTAACAAGTCTTATAAAAACTCAATCAACTATGCATTCAACCCACAATTTATTGAGAATATGAAAATAAATATGAATCGCATAAAAGATAAAATGAGTATATTTGAAAAATTAAAACTGAAATTTATCTAATAATTAAGCTATGTATAATTTATTAAAAGGAAAAAGAGGAATTATTTTCGGAGCTTTAGACGAAAATTCAATCGCTTGGAAAACAGCAGAACGCGTTCACGAAGAAGGTGGTACCTTTGTGCTTACTAACGCACCAATCGCTATGCGTATGGGCACAATTAACCAATTGGCCGAGAAAACAGGCTCGAAAATTATTCCTGCAGACGCTACTAGTGTTGAAGATATAGAAAACCTAATCGAAAAAGCTCAGGAAATTTTGGGCGGTAAGCTTGATTTCGTTTTGCACTCTATCGGCATGTCTGTCAATCTTAGAAAAGGAAATCATTATACGAGCCAAAACTATGATTTTACCGAAAAAGGTTGGCAAGTTTCGGCGGTATCTTTTCATAAAGTAATGCAAGTACTTTATAAAAAAGATGCGATGAACGAGTGGGGAAGCATCGTGGCACTCACTTATATGGCTTCTCAACGAGTTTTTCCTGACTATAACGATATGGCAGATAACAAAGCTTATTTGGAGTCTATTGCCCGTAGTTTCGGATACTTCTTCGGAAAAGACAAAAAAGTGAGAGTGAACACTATTTCACAATCTCCGACCCCGACTACTGCCGGGCAAGGCGTAAAAGGTTTTAGTGGTTTTATTGCTTATGCAGACAAAATGTCTCCGTTAGGTAATGCAACCGCTCAAGATTGTGCTAACTATACTATTTCTTTATTCTCTGATCTAACCCGCAAGGTGACCCTTCAAAACCTTTTCCATGACGGAGGGTTCTCAAACGTAGGGGTGAGCGATGCAGTGATTGAGAGGTTTGAAGAATAATCAAGAAGATTACATCTACACAAAGCGAGGTCTGTTTAAGGCCTCGCTTTGTGTTTGTATAATTCTCGAAAATTAGTTTAACGAATATTTCATCCCCACAAAAAAGGTTTGTGGTCTAGAAGGACCATAGATATAATTAGCATCACGCAAAGCCCCACGATCAAAGTCCTTTTGATAGGCGTTAAACATATTTTGAACACCAGTATAAACTTGGATACAATTGTCTTTGATATCAAAATCATATGCTATCTTGATGTTGTTTTCGAAGAAGTCTCGAGTGGTTTTTATTACTGTTCTTTCTGTATCGGGGTCAATCAAGTGCCCAATATTCATTTTACCGGTATATACCCCAGAAAGTGAAAAAGTAAGTGATTCTATGGGGTTGTAGTTGAGCGTATAGTATCCATAAAAATCAGGGGTTTTCAGAATGTTTTTGGTCGTAACCACATCATTTTCGTCGTCTTCAGATTGCCATACTACTTCGTTGTCGGTATATTTTGCTCTTTGCAAAGTGACTCCCAACTGAAAGTTTATTTTTCTCGAAAATGCAAAACTCGTTTCCAGATTCAACCCGGTTACAGTGGCTCCAGAACCATTACGTTTGGTAGCTACAGCTATTCCGCTAGGAAGTTCAGTAGGGTTCGAAGTGATAAAAGCGTCTTTAAGCTCGGTATGAAACCCTTCTAATACGATATTGGTTTGCACCGTACCGATAGGTTTGGTGTAGTTGAGTGAGGCATTAAAGCTGTTGGAGCGTTCGGTTTTTAGGTTAGGGTCTAACAGCGTAAATGAAGCTGCTCCGCCTACTGTTTCTACGTGCAGGTCTTCGTCAAAGGCTTGCGGAGTTCTATATCCTTGTGAAAATGAAGCACGGGCTCTGAGGTATTCTGTAAGCGAATACATCGCTGTAAGTCTAGGAACAAACACATTGATGTTTTTGTTGTCTTCGAATGCTTCTGCATCCAGAAAATGATTTCCTTTGATAGTTACATTATCATATCTTGCGCCCACCAAAAAGGTCATTCGGTCAGTCGGTTTTATTTCTAATTGCGAATAGACCCCGAGTGTTCCTACTTTTTGGTCAATCAGGCGGTTATAACCGGGCATTCTGTCTTGTACGTCGTTCATCTGATATTCAGCCCCTGAGAGCAATAGAAATGTAGGGTTGAATTCGTATGAGTGTTGCAGGCCCGCTACCACAGACAAATCTTTTGAATTTCCGTAGGCATTAATGGCTGTGATGTTTTGTGGAGTAAGTATGTCGCCATCTTCTAATATTCTGCCTCCACCTCCGTAATAACTCTCACGAGTGGCAGTTTGAGCCGAAGTATATATTGAGAATTTATGGAGATAATCTTGCGAATATTGTTCGAACGAAAGTCCTCCGCCCAGAATTTTATGATCGAGCTGTTCGGTAATATCAGTTTGATGTGCCGGGAGGTGAAACTTATTTCCGCCCCGACGGAATTCGTTGATATTAAAAACATTCAACTTTAGTTTGCTTAGGTCAGAGGTATTCCAAAAGGCATCCAACCCAAAGGTTGTGTTTTTGAGTTGGGTTATTTCAGAAAAGCCGTCATTATTGGCATCCCAAGGTTTTCTGTCTCGGTTATAGGCATAAAAGCTAAGTCCTTTTTGATAATCGTCACTCACAATGCTTCCGTTTAGGTTGATGGTTCTATCTGGAGTGTCAAAATCAATAAACGAATAATTGGTTCCGATTTCAAACGTGTTTTCGATAGGGTCTTTGGTAATGATGTTGATAGTTCCAGCAATGGCACTTCCTCCGTAAAGAGCTGATCCACCACCCCTGACTACTTCAACTCGGTCGATCATACTTGCCGGAATCATATCCAATCCGTAAACTCCAACCAATGCCGAAAAAATAGGACGACTGTTGATAAGAATCTGTGAGTAGGGACCTTCGAGTCCGTTCATTCTGACTTGGGTAAACCCACAGTTCTGGCAATTGGTTTCCAAGCGTAAACCGGGGCTAAAGCTCAATCCTTCGGAAAGGCTTAACGATTGAGTGGCTTCGAATGATTGACTACTGATGCGGCTCACAATTACAGGCGAGCGGTATTGAGGCACTTCGCTTCGGGTGGCCGAAATCACTACCTCTTCAATATTGAGCAAGTCTTGGGTCAGCTGTATGTCTTGGTGAGTGGTTTGGTTTTCGCTAATCAGAATGTGATGTGATTGGGTTCGATATCCGACAAAACTCACTATTAACGTATGATTTCCTGTAGCAATGCTAAGGAGCTCAAAACTCCCGTCTTGTTGGGTCTTGGTAGTAATAGAAAAGCCTTTTATAGAGAGGGTCACGCCATGGAGGGGTTTGTTTTCGAAAAAAACGACTCCTTTTAATTGCCCTGTTTGAGCAGTGGCAAAAATACCAAGAAGTAATAGAGCAAAAGTTGTGATATATTTCATAGTAGATGTAGTTAATTAGGTATGCAAAAATATAAATTTAGCTTAGGCTAAAAAAATATTTGCTTATAAAAAACTACGAACCTTAATTTAGAGTTTTTGATTGTTTTTTTAAAAAAAAACTCTTTATAGGTAATTCATACGCATTTATTCGCTTTATTTTTTAATATAAAGCTTTGATTCTACTATGATATAAAGGTTTTTATCAACTCGCCTATGAGATAATCAATACATAGAAGCGCCATCTCATTTTTTATTTTAGTTAATTAAAAGCTAAAAAATAGTATATTTATATATCAATATTAGTATATTTGTAGTCTAATAACGCTGTGTTTTATACCTTATTCAAAGATGAATTATCATTTAATTAAAGACGTAGTAGACTTAGTAGCACAATTCGACAAAGAATGTGGCTCAATTTCAAACAATACCGTAGAAGATTTCAAAAAGTGGATTGCTTTGAATTATAAAGATTTTGTTATTCAAGATGAACCCGATTGGGAAGGAAAGGACAAGGGAAGAAGCCCTGAAAGTGTTATCAATACGCTAATTGTTCACATGAACAGGTATGCCAAGAGCTATTCCAAGTCGGCCATATTTGGTTCTGGTTTCTCTACGCAAGAGGATTTTATTTATCTGATAAACCTGAAGGCTTTCGGAGAAATGACCAAAATGGATTTGATTAAAAAGAACGTTCACGAAAAGCCAGCCGGTATGCAAATCATCAATAGGCTTATTGCTCAAGGATGGGTGAATCAGACAGAATCTAAGGAAGATAAAAGAAGTAAAGTCTTAAAAATGACCAATAAAGGTCTTGAAGCATTAGAAAATCAAATGCATAAAATCAGAAAAGCTACTGAGATTGTAACGGGTGATTTAAGCTATTCTGAAAAAATGGAATTAATAAGGCTACTTAATAAACTCAATCATTTTCACTTAGATATATATGAAAAAAATATTGAACCCGAGCATTTGTTAAACCAAGTTTTAAAAGACAAAAAAAATGAAAAATAAAATAGCTATTATAGGTTCCGGATTTTCGGGTTTGTCGGCTGCTGCTTATGCTGCCAAGTTAGGTTATGAGGTTCACGTATTCGAAAAGCACAACGGCCCGGGAGGGAGAGCTAGACAGTTTACAACCGATCAGGGTTATGTTTTTGATATGGGTCCAAGTTGGTATTGGATGCCTGATATTATAGAGAATTTCTTTGAAGATTTTGGGCATCAGGTCAATGATTTTTTCGAACTAATAGCTTTGAATCCGCAGTTTGAAATGATTTTTTCGGGTGATCACCTTAGCATTCCCAAAGATTTCGATGAGTTAAAACTACTTTTTGAAACCTTGGAAGAAGGAGCAGCTTCGCAATTGGAAAAATTTATCAAATCAGCCAAATTCAAATATGAAGTCGGGATGCAAGACTTTGTCAATAAACCTTGTCATAGCTGGAGCGAATTTGTCTCTCCCAAAATTGCTAAAAGTGCTTTTCAGCTCGATTTACTTACTGATTTCAGAAGTTATGTAGCTAAATATTTCAAAAATGAAAAGCTTCGGATGTTGATGGAATTTCCGGTAATCTTCTTGGGAGCTTCACCCGAAAATATTCCAGCTTTATACAGTTTGATGAACTACGGAGGCTATGCTTTAGGGACTCATTATCCTATGGGAGGGTTTTATCAATTGGTTTTGGCGATGAAAAAAGTGGCTGAAAATCAAGGAGCTACTTTTCATTTTAATAAATCGGTTGAGAAAATAAATGTTGAGAATCACCAAGTAAGTTCGCTCACCATTAACGGAGAAAATCATTTTTTTGATGCGGTAATTGCTTCATCCGACTACCATCACACCGAAACACTTTTAGATACTGAATACCGAAATTATTCTGAATTATATTGGAATAGCAGAACATTTGCTCCGTCTTGCCTCATATTTTATTTAGGAATTAATCAAGAGATTCCGAAACTGAAGCATCATACTTTGTTTTTTGAAAATGATTTCAATACACATATTGATAGTATTTATTCAGATAAAAAATGGCCTGAAAAACCGTTGTTTTACTCTTGTTGTCCGTCAAAAACCGATGATTCGGTAGCTCCAAAAGGCAAAGAAAATCTTTTCTTATTAATGCCATTGGCTATCGGAATTGATGATGAAGAAGCGACCAGAGAAAAATATTTAGTAGAAATGCTCACAAGATTAGAAAAAATGACTGGAGTAAGCGATTTACAATCAAAAATTGAATACAAAAGAAGTTACTGTGTGAGCGATTTTGTCCAAGACTATAATGCCTTTGGTGGAAACGCTTACGGACTTGCCAATACGCTTAAACAAACAGCGGTTTTAAAACCAAAAATCAGAAATAAAAAAGTAAAAAACTTATTCTATACCGGTCAACTCACTGTTCCCGGACCGGGAGTGCCACCTTCGATTATTTCAGGAAAAATTGTAGCGAATCAATTAAGTAAAATATAAACTCTAGGAGTATGAAACAACTGTTTGACGAATTGTCTTACTCGGTAAGCAAAATAACGACAAAAAAATATAGCACGAGTTTTTCTTTAGGAATTTTGGCGCTCAAACCAACGATTCGCCTTGCTATATATGCTATTTATGGTTACGTAAGGCTGGCTGATGAAATTGTGGACAGCTTTCACGGATATGACAAAGAAAAACTTTTAAACCGATTTAAAAATGAAACCCAAAATGCGTTGAACGAAAAAATTTCACTCAATCCTATTTTGCAATCATTTCAGGAAATCGTACATAAATATAATATTGACCATCAGCTGATTGAGCAGTTCTTACACAGTATGGAAATGGATTTGCAACAAGTTGATTACAATTCAGATTTGTATAAAGAGTATATTTTTGGTTCAGCCGAGGTGGTCGGACTCATGTGTTTGCAGGTATTTACCGATGGCGACAAACAAAAATATGAAGAGCTAAAGTCTTATGCTATGAAACTCGGTTCGGCTTTTCAGAAAGTGAATTTTTTGAGAGATTTAAAAGATGACTATCAACTTTTGGGCAGAACCTATTTCCCGAATATCGAAATGAATGTTTTTGATAACTCGGTAAAAGCGAAGATTGAGCAAGAAATCGAAGAAGAATTTGCCGAAGCCTTAATCGGTATTAAAAAATTACCCGGCTCTTCTATGTTTGGCGTGTATCTGGCTTATAAATACTATTTGTCTTTGTTTAAGAAGATAAAAAGTAAATCCTCAAATGAGATTCTCAGTCAACGAGTTCGAGTTCCGAATACTGAAAAAGCCTATGTTGCTTTAAAAAGTTATGTGAGATATAAAATTGCATTTTTATGATTTTACGACTTAAAATAACGATATCACAACCTTTAAACATAATTATAGTTTTGTTTTGGGTGTGCTTAATTTAGAAAAAATAACAATTTATTCCTAATCTTTAAATTTTTTAATTATGAACTATTCAAACAAAATCCTCAAACCTTTGGCCAAAATTACAATGGTCAGCATTGCATTATTTTCGTTCGCATCTTGTAGTGATGACGACAACAGTCCGAGTCCTCAAGAACCAGCAACATCTACTATTACAGATATAGTAGTAAACAATCCGAATTTTAGTATATTGGAAGCAGCTGTCGTAAAGGCTGGTTTAGCAGAAACGCTCGCAAGTGATGGCTCGTTTACGGTATTTGCTCCAGATAATGATGCTTTTGCAGCTTCAGGAATAACTAGTGCAGATATAGAAGCGATGTCTGTAGAAACTTTAACAGATATTTTGTTATATCACGCTTTAGATTCAGAAGTGTCTGCTGCGAATGTTCCTGCTGGCCCTAATTCAGCTGTGGGAACTATCAACGGGAGTTCTATTTACCTAACCAAAAACAGTTCAGGAGTTTTTGTAAACGGTACGAGTGTAAAACAAGCTGATGTAGAAGCAAGTAATGGTGTTATTCACGTAATTAGTAGCGTGTTGATGCCTCCGTCAGGAACAATTGTAGAAACGGCACAAGCTAATGAGAATCTTTCATTTTTGGTAGCTGCAGTTATTCGTGCAAGCCAAGGAGATACAGATGTTTTAGGAGCTTTAATGTCTGACGGACCTTTAACAGTTTTTGCTCCAACCAATCAAGCTTTTATCGCTGCAGGATTTCCTGACATAGCTTCTATTCAGGCCGCAGATCCGAATACGCTTGCTTCTATTTTAACCTACCACGTTATAGCAGCAAGAGCATTCTCTTCTGATTTAGTTGATGGTGCTAACCTTCCAACCCTAAACGGAGGAACTATAGAAGTGGCACTTGGAACTACTGCAACCGTAAAAGGAGATAGTAACACAACTCCTTCGAACATCGTTGCTGTAAATATTTTGACAACCAATGGAGTTGTTCACGTTATTGATCAGGTTTTGCTTCCGTAACATTTTAAATTAAGTTTTTTCGTCAGATATTGTTATATTAACACGTAGTGCATTATTAAAAATATATAATTTAGTGGTTTAAAGTTGGTTTATTTTTTTCAACCACAGATGCACAGATGTTAAATGAAAATAATTTAGAAAAATCAATGTGAATTACACTGATATTTAATGCAAAACATTCAATTCAATCTGTGAAATCGTTTTTCTAAAATAATATAAGAATCTGTGTATCTGTGGCTAATCAATAATCCACTACGGGTTATCTTAAGGGTTTTTAAAATCCGATTATTTGACGGAAAAACTTTTTTAATTTCAATTTAGAACACTCATTATGGTAAGATTAATTTCTGTATTTTTAATTTTCTTTTTTACTTTGATCTCTACGGATGGATTTTCTCAAGATTTAGACCACATCAGAAACAACTACCATAGAGCTATTAAAGATAAATCTACTTGCAAAGCTTTAATAGATGAGCTAAAAGCGAAAGAAAAAGAAATAAACAGTATAGAATTAGCTTATTTTGGAGCGTTAGAAACCATTTGGGCAAATCACGTTATCAACCCTTTTTCTAAATTAAAAACTTTTAGAAAAGGAAAAGAAAAAATAGAAAATGCAGCCAAACAAACTCCTAAAAATATCGAAATAAGCTATTTGAGATTGTCGGTTCAAAAAAATGCACCGTCTTTTTTAGGGTATAATGATAATATAAAAGAAGATACCGAATTCTTAAAAGAAAACCGTCATCAGATTAAATCAATAGTCTTACAAAAAAATGTAGAATCACTTTTAAGTGAATAAAGTATGAAATATCAATTATATAGAGAACAACAATTGCGTTGTGATCTTGATACAGCTTGGAGGTTTTTTTCGTCTCCGAACAATTTGTCAAAAATTACTCCGAAAGATATGGGATTTACGGTTTTGAGTAGCGATATTCACCCTGAAATTTTTGAGGGAATGATTATCGATTATACGGTTTCGCCAATATTAAACATACCGTTAATTTGGCAGACCAAAATTATTCAAGTAGAAAAGAATAAAAGTTTTACTGATTTTCAAGAAAGAGGTCCTTATAAATACTGGAATCATTTTCACGAGTTTATTCCCAATTCAGAAGGTGTGTTGATGAAAGACTTAGTAGATTATGAGTTGCCAATGGGGTTTTTAGGAAAATTAGCTCATCAAGCGTTTGTCAAAAAGAAATTAGTATCGATTTTTGATTATCGTTTTCAAGTTTTAGAAAAATATTTTAACCAATAAATTATATGAATTTTTTAATCGTTTTAGTTACGTTTATCTTGATGGAAGGAGCTACGTGGCTCATTCATAAATATGTAATGCACGGATTTATGTGGTTTTTACACAAAGATCATCACGATCATAGCAACGAAGGTGTGATGGAAAAAAACGATTATTTCTTTGTGATTTTCGCCATTCCGACCATTATTTTGATGTATTTGGGTTCGCTCAAAGGATTTAATTATTTGTTTTTTATCGGATTGGGAATTATGCTCTATGGCTTGGCTTATTTCTTTGTCCATGATATTTTTATTCATCAACGCCTAAAGATTTTTTCTAAAACCAAGAATCCGTATTTTTTGGCACTACGTAGAGCTCACAAACAGCACCACAAACATTTGGGGAAAGAAGAAGGAGAGTGCTTTGGGTTTTTATACGTTCCTACAAAATATTTTAAAATGTTCTTTAATTCAGATAAAAAATGATGCAATACACCTATGCTTTGGTTTTATTTTTCACGGTTATTATTTGCTTTGTGGCTTCATTTGATAAACGACTGCAATTTCACCACCATTTCGGAGCTTTTTTAAAAGCAGCAACTTTGGTTGCTATTCCGTTTATTGCTTGGGATATTTGGTTTACTGCCAGAGGCGTTTGGTGGTTCAATACTGACTATACTTTAGGATTCAACCTAGCCGGATTACCTTTAGAGGAATGGCTCTTTTTTATCTTTATTCCGTTTTCATGTGTGTTTACGTATTACTGTTTTGATAAATTTTTTAAATTAAAATGGCTCTCTGCACTTAACAATAGCATTGTTTTTGTTACCTTAATTGTATGTTCTGTAGTGGCTCTTTTGCATTATGATAAAATCTATACATTAGTAACAGCAATTGTTACGATTTTTGCACTTATTTATTTGCATTTTATCGTTCGAGCAGAGTGGATTGCTAAAGCATCGTTGGTGTTTATGGTATTGATGTTAGGGTTTTTCCCGGTTAACGGAGTGCTTACAGGAACAGGATTAGAATCGCCAATCGTAAATTATAATCCCGGAGATTTTCTAGGGATTCGGATGTTGACTATACCTGTAGAAGATGCGGTATATGGTTACACGCAATTTTTGTTAGGCTTGTATTTTTTTAAAAAATTTCAAAAACAAAACGTATGAAAAATTCAACAAAAATGATTGCTAAATTAGTAGGTGCACTTATAGTAGTGTTTAGCTTTTCGGCTTGTTCTTCAATTCCAGAAAAAGCTACTCCTGTATCGAATTTCGATGTAGAAAAATATAAAGGTCTATGGTACGAAATTGCCAGAATCGACTTTAAACATGAGAAAAATATGGATAATGTGACCGCTCAATACAGCCTGAACAAGGACGGAAGTGTAAAGGTTTTTAATAGTGGCTATGATTATAAAAAACAAGAATGGGAAAAAGCCGAAGGCAAAGCTAAATTCAGAGGAGCTAAAGATGTCGGAGCTTTAAAAGTGAGCTTTTTCGGACCGTTTTATTCCGGATACAATGTGATTGCCCTAGATGATAGTTATAAATATGCTCTTGTAGCGGGTAAAAATTTGGACTATTTGTGGATTTTATCCCGAACCAAAGATATTCCCGAAACTGTAAAAAATGAGTATTTAGAACAAGCCAAACAAATTGGTTATGATACCACTCGACTTATTTGGGTAAAACACGATAGAGATGACAGTCCGTTTTTGAATGAGCAATAAGGTTTCTGTATTTTGGTTTCGAAGAGATTTACGTCTCGAGGACAATGTCGGATTGTATCAAGCTCTTTCTTCGAATGATCCGGTTTTGCCAATTTTTATTTTTGATAAAACCATATTAGAAACACTGGAAGATAAAACCGACAGACGAGTTGATTACATCCATCAGGCACTTTCTGAAATCAATCTTAAACTCAAAGCATATCATTCGAAGTTGACAACTTTTTATGGTGAACCTTTGGAAGTTTTCAAAAAACTCTGTCAGTATTATGATGTTCAGTCTGTTTTTTGCAATCGAGATTACGAACCACAAGCCATACAAAGAGATACCCAGATTTATCAGTATTTCAAAGACCAAAATATTTTATTCAAAGCGTATAAAGACCAAGTTGTTTTTGATAAAAACAACGTTCTTAAAAACGACGGAACGCCTTATACCGTTTATACGCCTTATGCTAAAAAGTGGAAAGAATTACTAAAGCCATCACATTATTCGAGCCATCATTCTGATTTTTCGAATTTTTTCAAACAGCCTTTTAATGTGATTCATTCCTTAAATGATATCGGATTTAAAAAAACAGGTTTCGTTTTTAAAACTCCAACATTAGAAGCTTCTCTCATTGATCAATATGACAAATACCGTGATTTTCCTGCCTTGGAGCATACAACAGAGCTGGGAACAGCTTTGCGTTTTGGCACTATAAGTATTCGTAAATGTGTTGCTTTTGCTTTAGAATACAATCAAACTTGGCTGAACGAATTGATATGGAGAGAGTTTTTTATGCAGATTCTCTATCATTTCCCGAAAGTTGTCCGTCAATCTTTTAAACCAGTTTATGACAACATAAAATGGCGAAACAACGAAGAGGATTTTAGGTTGTGGTGCGAAGGAAAAACAGGTTATCCGATGGTGGATGCTGGTATGCAACAACTGAATCAAACCGGTTTTATGCACAATCGTGTTCGGATGGTTACCGCTAGTTTTTTATGCAAACATTTGCTGATTGATTGGCGATGGGGAGAAGCTTATTTCGCTCAAAAACTCAACGATTACGACCTAGCTGCCAACAACGGAAACTGGCAATGGGCTGCAGGTTCGGGTTGTGATGCAGCACCGTATTTTCGGGTGTTTAACCCAACCCTACAAATGGAAAAGTTTGACAAAGATTTGGTGTATATCAATAAATGGATACCTGAATTTGCTGCAAATAAATATCCAAAACCAATGGTTGAACACAGCTTTGCCCGAGAACGAGCTATTAGGGTGTATAGGGAAGGAGTGGGGAGGTGATAATCACTTTAAATGTTTTACATTTCTTTTTTTTGTGGATTTTATCCCGAACTAAAAAAAATCCTTTAGACTTCAAAACCAAATATTTAGAAATAGCTTCACAAATTGGGTATGATACTACTCGACTTATTTGGGTAAAACACGATAGGGGTGATAGTCCGTATTTGGTAGGGAAGTAAAAGCTTCACCTAACCAAGCATCATCTCTAATACAGGAAATAGGGAAAGTTAATCTCTTTAATCTTTTTTCTTGTGTATGATATACAGTAACAATTAGTAATGAGTTAAGTTGATTAAAACTAATTTATTTAGTTTGATTTTAATAAAAATGTAAACTAATAACTGTATGCAAGATACTATAAAATTACTAAAACGAAAAAACTCCAAGCATTACTCGGAGTTTTTCAATATCAAGAAATCGAATTCTTATTTTTTACTTTCTGCTGCAATAAGGTTTAGTGCAGATCCGGCTTTAAACCATTCGATTTGGCTATCGTTATACGTATGGTTAGCGATGATAATGTCTTTGCTTCCGTCTTTATGAACAAACTCTAAAGTAAGCGGTTTGTTTGGAGCAAATTCGGTCAAATCTAGGAAGTTGATGGTGTCATTTTCTTGGATTTTGTCATAATCAGCTTCGTTAGCAAACGTAAGTCCGAGCATTCCTTGTTTTTTAAGGTTAGTTTCGTGAATACGTGCAAACGATTTTACCAAAACTGCTTTCACTCCCAAGTGTCTTGGCTCCATTGCAGCGTGCTCACGCGACGAACCTTCTCCGTAGTTGTGGTCTCCCACCACGATTGAAGGAATTCCAGCTGCTTTGTATGCTCTTTGAACAGTAGGAACTTCGCCGTACTCACCAGTTAATTGATTTTTAACCGAATTAGCTTTTCCGTTGAACGCATTTTCAGCACCAATCAACATATTGTTCGAAATGTTATCTAAATGGCCACGGAAACGCAACCAAGGTCCAGCCATTGAGATGTGGTCAGTCGTACATTTTCCGAACGCTTTGATAAGCAATTTTGCTCCCGTAATGTTATGTCCGTTCCAAGGCTCAAAAGGCTCAAGGAGTTGCAGACGTTGTGAATCTGAAGCAACCACTACCTGAACAGAACTTCCGTCAACAGCAGGTGCTTGATAACCCGGATCTTCTACGTCAAATCCTTTGATTGGCAATTCGTCTCCGTAAGGAGGAATTAGTTTAACTTCTTCTCCGTTATCGTTGATCAGTGTATCTGTGATTGGGTTGAAAGTCAAATCTCCAGCAATTGCCAATGCGGCAACCATTTCTGGTGAAGTTACAAAAGCGTGCGTATTCGGGTTTCCGTCTGCACGTTTCGAGAAGTTACGGTTGAATGAGTGAACAATCGTGTTTTTCTCTTGTTTGTCAGCACCTTCTCTGTCCCATTGTCCGATACAAGGTCCACAAGCATTGGTAAATACTTTAGTTCCCATTTTCTCAAACGCTTCGATGATTCCGTCACGCTCGATGGTATATCTAATTTGCTCTGATCCCGGATTAATTCCGAATTCAGCTTTTGGTGTAATATTGTGCTCAACGGCTTGTTTTACGATAGAAACAGCACGAGACATATCTTCATAAGATGAGTTGGTACACGAACCGATAAGTCCCCATTCTACTTTTAATGGCCAATTATTTTCTGCAGCAACTTCTTTCATTTTAGAAACTGGAGTTCCTCTGTCTGGAGTAAAAGGTCCGTTGATATGTGGCTCTAATTCAGAAAGGTTGATTTCGATTAGTTGGTCGAAATATTGTTCTGGATTGGCATATACTTCTGCATCAGCAGTCAAGTAATCGGCTACTTTATCCGCAGCATCTACTACGTCTTGACGACCAGTAGCAGCCAAATATCTTCTCATCGAATCATCGTATCCGAAAGTTGAAGTTGTCGCTCCGATTTCAGCACCCATATTACAGATAGTACCTTTTCCGGTAGCTGACATTGATAATGCACCTTCTCCGAAATATTCTACAATAGCTCCTGTTCCTCCTTTTACGGTAAGAATATCAGCTACTTTTAGGATAACGTCTTTTGGAGCCGTCCATCCGTTTAGTTTTCCTGTCAATTTTACTCCGATAAGTTTCGGGAATTTCAGTTCCCAAGCCATACCCGACATTACGTCAACCGCATCAGCACCACCGACACCGATAGCAAGCATCCCAAGACCTCCTGCATTTACGGTATGCGAATCTGTTCCTATCATCAATCCTCCAGGGAAAGCGTAATTTTCAAGAATGATTTGGTGAATAATCCCTGATCCTGGTTTCCAGAATCCGATTCCGTATTTGTTTGATACAGATGATAAGAAATCAAACACCTCTTTTGATTGCGAATTAGCTACTGCTAAATCTTTCTCTGCACCTACTTTTGCTTGAATCAAGTGGTCACAGTGTACCGTAGTCGGTACTGCTACTTGGTCTTTACCAGCGTGCATAAACTGTAACAATGCCATTTGTGCGGTTGCATCCTGACAAGCTACTCTGTCTGGAGCAAAATCAACATAGTCATTTCCTCTTTCAAAACTTTTCGAAGGAGTTCCTTCCCAAAGGTGTGCATATAAAATCTTTTCAGAAAGTGTAAGCGAACGACCTACCAATTCTCGAGCTTTATCTACTCGAGCAGGCATGTTCTCATATACTTTTTTAATCATTTCGATATCAAAAGCCATAGTTATAATAATTTATGTTTGTTGTTATATTTTTACGAATGCAAATTTACGAAATTTAAATGAATTTTGTACTATCTGTAATTAAATAGCCTTTTTGTCGATTTATTTTTATTAAAATAGCAAAATTGGTAATCGTTTTCGAGTAAAAAACAAATTTATGGCTAAAAAATTAAACTTTTAATAATTAAATCTCGGATTATTGTCAAAAACAAAAGTTTAGAATGGTTATAAATTTCTTTAGCAGGATTTAATTTTAATAAATAAAACGTATCTCTTATGGTTCAGAAATGTTTATTAAGACATGAGAATTTGCAAATTTCCAATGATATACTATCAACAATAAATAATCTTCAAATTCTAAAACACTATCAATAGACATATATTCAGCATTCAAACTTAATACAATCAACCTCTAAGTCAGACGTTTTTTGTTTTCTTCCAACACCTGACTTATACATTAACTCATAATTCAAAGAATTTATAACTTCTAAGAGCCTATTTAAAAATTAAATTTTAAAAATTCGCATGTAAAATTTTATGTAAAAAACGTTATAATAAATTGATTGTCAGTTATTTATGCTTATTTATTTTCGTGAATTACTGGTGACAAAGGAATTTATTTTTACTTTTGGGGCGTTTGGTGTAGGTGCTTCAGCAGTTTTCTACCATCCAAAATAGTTCTAAATTGCTGACAGAGTGCATTTTGATTAATGCCGCAAAAACCTGTAGAAAATACTGAAGAACAAGAAAATAAAACACCGCAATTTTGGCATCTGCTCCATTCATGATTGTGGTTTGCCGTATTACTAATTGAAATAGCCGATTCTCATTTTGAGGGTTATAAGTTTAAAATTCTATTTCTTATTCAGCCTTAACAAAGTAGCATTAAATGCGACCACGATGGTACTCGCACTCATTAAAACTGCTCCCATAGCCGGACTTAACACAAAATTTGGGTACAATACTCCGGCAGCTAACGGAATTGCCACCACATTATAACCTACAGCCCAGCCCAGATTTTGAATCATTTTTCTATACGTACGCTTTCCAAAATCTATCATCTTAACGACATCTCTTGGATCACTGTTTACCAGAATGATATCGGCTGTTTCAGCGGCAACGTCTGTCCCTGAACCTACGGCAATTCCAACATCAGCTTGAGCCAAAGCAGGTGCATCATTGACACCATCTCCCGTCATCCCAACAACCTCTCCTTTAGCTTGAAATTCCTTTACCTTTTCTTGTTTGTGATGGGGCAATACATTCGCTAAAAATCCATCCATCCCTAATGTATTAGAAACCGAAGCAGCAATTTTCTCATTATCACCAGTTAATAAAAAAGATTTTATTCCCAATTCTTTTAGCTTGCGAATAGCCTCTTGAGAACCTTCTCTAATCTTATCAGCTAAAGTGATAATACCGATTATCTTGCCATCAATAAAAACATAATTAATTGTTTCTGTATCCTGATCAATTTCCGTAGGCACGACTGGTCTTTCGATTTTATTCTCCATAAAGTAATTGGGTCCAGCTGCAACAATTTCTTTACCGTTAACCGATCCTTTCACACCTATACCCTGCATATATTGGAAAGTGTCAGATTTCCATAATTCAAGGCCTTTTTCATTAAGAAGTTTGATCATTCCCTTTGCGATGTGATGTTCAGAGTTTTGTTGTACAGCAGCTACATACTGAATAATCTCATCTTCTGTGAAATCGCCTAAGGGAATAACTCTTTGTACCGCATGGGAACCTTCAGTTAATGTTCCAGTTTTATCAAAAATAACAGTCGTTAGGTTACGTGTTATTTCAAATGCGGTACGGTTCCGGATAAGCAGCCCGTTGGTAGCAGAAAGTGTGGTCGAAATGGCAACCACCAAAGGGATAGCTACAAGTATCATGGATATACGTTCCCATTAATACACCATCACTAGTCGCCAAACCAAACAAAGCAATAAATCCTACCCAAACCGCAATGCTCAGATTAATACTATGCATCTGGAAAAGATCCCGAATATTTGTCCCACCAACACTAAAGTCCATAAACCAAGGCTGTCCATAGAGCCATAATAAAATAAATCCGCCTGCAAGGGCTACAAAAACACCGGAAAAATGGATTAATGAGGCAGTAACTGTTCGGAATTGGAAGTAGAGAATCATTAAGATAGCAAGTAAACTCAACGGAATAATGAGTAATAACCGATTTTCGGCACGCTCTTGCTGTTCATAATTCCCTGCAAAAGTATAGGTTACTCCTTTAGGTAAAGTTAGTTCGCCTGAAGCAAGCTTTTCTTTAAGGATTTTATCTGCTTCGTTAACAACTTCTACCTCCGCTTTACCACTTATTTTATCAAAAATTACGTAACCCAACAGAAAAGTGTTTTCACTTTGAATCATTTGTGCCCCTTTGGCATATTCTATGTCCACCACATCGCCCAATGGAATTTGTGCGCCTATGGCTGTGGGTATAATTATTTTCTTTAATGCTTCCGGGTCATTCCTAAGCTCACGGGGATAACGCAACCGTACCGGGAAACGTTCTCTGCCCTCTACGGTGGTTGTCAGCGTCATACCACCCACGGCTGAACTAATCACCTCCTGAAGCTCCGAAACAGTAATGCCGTACCTCGCCATTTTATCTCTATTAAGATGAATTTCGATATAGGGCGCACCAACTGAATGATCATAAAATACGGTAGAGGGAGTTATCGATGGGATGTCTTTCAATGCGGTCTCCAAAGATTTTCCTGCTTCTTCAATAGACTCCAAATCGGGGCCTGACACTTTTAACCCCATAGGAGCTCGCATTCCTGTCGAGAGCATCACTAATCTTGCTTCGATAGGTTGCAATTTAGGTGCGGAAGTCAAGCCGGGAAGGTGCGAGACATTCACAATCTCTTGCCATATATCGTCTGCCTTTTTAATTTCAGGACGCCATCTACGGAAGAATTTCCCGTTTTTATCTTCAATTAAACTATCTCTCGAGATAGTCCTGAAGCCATCCGCCAACGAATATGTTTTATCACCTTTCAAAACAAATTCGCCTGAACGATTCACTTTAAATCGTTCGCGACCGCCGTCTTCGTCAAGATAATACTCGGAAATGTAATTTATTGTATTTTCAAACATCTGAACCGGTGCTGGATCAAGGGCAGAATTAACACGCCCCCATTTTCCTACTGTTAATTCAACCTCTGGAATATTTTGTATACGCCTGTCAAGCGTTTTGATAAGTTGAAGATTTTGCTCAACTCCTGTGTGTGGCATACTTGTAGGCATCAACAAGAAAGAACCTTCGTTGAGGCTCGGCATAAACTCTTCTCCTATTCCCGGAAACATCTTTGTGGATTTTTGCCAGAAAGTCGTTTCTCTAAACGATTTCCAACCGACTTTTTCTACACCGTTTGCCACAAAACCAACAGTTTTCTCGACTCCCGTCCAAGCTAATAATCCAAATAATAAAGTGACAATCGGAATAATCATAAAAGTCCATCGATTCGAAAGTGCCCAACGTAGTATCTGCTCATAGTAAATTACCAAAAGCCACAACATTCCCAAAATCAATCCGATGACTAAGAGTACAAATACAAAATTTAATGTCGTACTAGCTTGGGTTCCCAATGGCAACCATTCTACAGTTAAGTAATACATGGCCACAAAGAGTGTTATACCAATATTAATAGCATTGGTGATTTTTTCACCCCTCCATTTTGGAATAAGTAAATTATTAAGTCCAATCAGAGTCAGCGCAAAGGCGACAAAAACACCAGAGTAAATCCAAATCGCTATACCAGTAACCATTAAAATATAATTGGAAATTTTACGAAGCTTGCTACCGTTGATGCGTACCGAAAAAACGTAATAAGCCAAAGTAGGCAACATAATAATACCCAATACAAAGGCAGAAACCAACGCAAAGGTTTTAGTATATGCCAAAGGTCCAAATAGTTTCCCTTCCTGTGCTTCCATCATAAAAACAGGCAAAAAACTAATTATAGTAGTGAGCATAGCTGTTGACAAAGCACCTGAAACTTCTGAAACTGCCTCAGAAATCAAATTGATAAAAGCTTTTCCACGGCTTTCCACTCCTTTAGCTTTCTCTTCATCCATATGCCGGATGATACTCTCAATAAAAACAATTCCGACATCAATCATGACACCAATTGCGATAGCAATTCCGGAAAGCGCCACAATATTGGCTTCTACCCCCATCTGTTTCATAATGATGAATGTGGCTAGTACTCCGATGGGCAGAATACTCGAAATAAGTAAAGAGGCTCGTAGGTTGATAACTAATACAATAACAACAATAATACAAATCAGGATTTCATGTGCCAAAGCATTTTCAAGTGTTCCGATGGTTTCTTGAATCAAACCTGAACGGTCATAAAATGGCACGACAGTAACTTTAGAAATAGTGCCATCTGCTAGGATCTTCTGTGGAAATCCAGCTTCCATTTCTTTGATTTTAGCCTTGACATTCCCGATTACTTCCATAGGGTTTGCACCATGTCGGGCAACCACTACACCACCAACCGCCTCAATGCCTTCTTTATCCAGTCCTCCACGCCTTGTGGAGGGGCCTAAATTAACATAGCCAACATCTTTTATAGTTACGGGAATATTGTTGCGTACAGTAACCACAGCGTCTTCTAAATCCTGAACACTTTTGAGGTAACCTAGTCCTCGAACCAAATATTCTGCTTTATTGATTTCAATGGTTTCCGCACCAATATCCAGATTACTGTTTTGAATCGCAGCCATTATATCCATAATAGATACATTGAATGCACGCATAGCATCGGGATTAACATCGACTTGGTATTCTTTTACGAAACCACCAATCGAAGCCACTTCGGACACACCTTCTGATGCGGCTAAATTATATTTGGCATAAAAATCTTGAATTGTGCGAAGCTCATCAGGATCCCACCCACCAGCGGGTTTTCCAGTTTCTGGATTACGACCTTCTAACGTGTACCAATAAACTTGACCCAGAGCCGTAGCATCTGGACCAAGCGTTGGTGTAACTCCCGAAGGCAATGTACCAGACGGTAATGAGTTTAGCTTTTCTAAAATTCGCGAGCGACTCCAATAAAATTCAACATCTTCTTCAAAAATGATATAGAGAAATGACATACCGAACATAGAACTACTTCGAATAGTTTTTACACCCGGAATGCCTAAAAGGGAGGTAGTTAAAGGATAAGTGATTTGATCCTGAATGTCTTTGGGCGATCTTCCCATCCATTCTGTAGCTACGATTTGTTGATTTTCTCCAATATTCGGAATAGCATCAACGGGTACCGGATCATTTGGTAATATTCCTTGATGCCAATTAAACGGCGCAGTAATCATTCCCCATACTATAATTACAACTAATAATAGGATGGTGATCAGCCGGTTATTTAGGAAATAGTTAATGATTTTATTAAGCATATATACAGTTTTGATATATTAATTTTGGTGTGCAGGTTTTTCTGAGAAATTACCTACCCACTAAAACATGATAAAGTAAAGGTTTTTTTTTGTTAAAATATAATAAATGATACTCATCCAAAACCATTTAGTTTTCGACAAGACACATTTATGGCTATCAAGCCATAAGTTTAACCTATTTTAGGCGGTTGCCAATGAAATGAAACCCTGAAGAATAATAGGGTTGTGTATAAGAAGGGTATGAATTTTTGTCTTCATACTCAAAGTCATTATGGGGCTTTGCCATAATTGGGTGGATACAAAAAGTTTTTGATGTAGTATGGCAAGATTTTGCATCACAACTTCCTGAGCATCCTGCATCTCCTTTATGATTTTTACAGCAATCTTTTTTACAAGCTTGTTTGTTTTGGTAATCTGAAGAGCGATCACAACAAGACTTTTCTTTTTTAACAACTTCTTTAGAATGAGATGAACATGCAGAAACTTCTACTGGAATTAAAAAGATTCCAAGTACAAGGATACTAAATACTATTTTAAGTGTTCTGCTCATTAAATATAAAACATTTGTACTTTACTGTACCAATTTTAAAAGCAAAATTAAACAATTTTTACTAAACTAATTTATTTTTTTATTTAAATAAAATTTATAGCATAACCAAACTACAACGTCTTGAGATGCCGATATAAAAAGAATTGTTATGGAAGAAAAACATAATTATATAAAACTCCGAGTCTCTTACACTTTACATAGATGATAGCTACGGCAATGAGCAAAAGCAACATCGGTTCTTTCAGAATATCCAATAGCATCAGATACCAAGTACTTTTCCTAATGGTTTCTGATTGATTATAGCCAAATTTGTTTCGAGAGATTTTTAGCTCTTCCTCTGAAAGCCCAGTGAGATGTTTGGGAATATTGTAAGGCATAGCATTTAAAAGTTATAAATGTAAAGATAAATTAAGGATGCACTGGTTTGTTATTTTAGCTTAAATTCTATATACACAGATAGTTTGGACACTTAAAATTAAAGCAAGAATTTATTTGTGTTCATTTTTACGAATTATTGCATTGTACATGGATTCAATAAGCAAGGTGTTGTTTCATTTATCCTCTAGAATATCAAAATTTTGATTTGTATATGCGGGTAGCGTAGGAATTTGGATGACGTAAAAATCTTTCTCGGTTGCTATATGACAAGCATTACAAGAGTTGGTAAACAAAGAATATCCCTCTCGAAAGGCTTCTTAGTCTTTTTTATCGATGGATTTTGACAATTCTTTCATGGAAGGATAAATCATGGGCAACGAAGCGGTTCGATCATCTTCCGGGTACCATTTCTCAAGCTTGTCGAATCCTTCTCCTATTTCTTCAATGATGCGCGTGGCAAGTTCCCAATTTTCGGCAGCTCCGGCAAACCAAAGGTCGGAATGATAAACGCGAATATTACCACGCATCATTTCTCCCCAACCCGGGGTGTGAGCGATTTCTAATTTTTTTTCAAGTTCATCAATTCGCTCTATAGCCTTATAGAAGCTTGTCCGATTGCTGCTCTTGTTTACAACTTTTTAAGAATAAGAACGTAAAGAGTATACAAGCCAAAGGGAACGTTTTAGTATAAAAGTTATCCAAAATGGTGTAAAAGTCTAATAAATTAACGTAATTGATACTTTGGATAACGAACCAAACGAACGGCATTCAAGATGACTAATATCACACTTATTTCGTGAATTAACATTCCGGAAGCCAGATGAATCTTATCCGTCAGAACTCCCACTAATAACAACGCAACGGTTATCAAGGCAAAATAGGTGTTTTGCTTCATATTGCTTATTGTGGCTTTGGCAAGCTTAATCGCATAAGGTAGTTTATCCAACTTGTCCGACATTAGAATTATATCTGCGGTCTGCATCGTTACATCGGTTGCTGTGCCCCCCATTGCGATACCAACATCGGCAGTAGCAATGGCGGGCGCATCGTTAATTCCGTCACCGACCATAGCTACATTTCGTCCGGAAGTTTTTAGTTCAGCAACTTTATGTACTTTATCTTCAGGCAATAATTCTGAAAATACTTGGTCGATTCCCAATTGATGAGCTACTTGTTGTGCCACTGATTCATTGTCACCTGTAAGCATCATTAAATCGTCAATTCCAACTTTACTTAATTGTCTCATCGTTGCAGGAGCTTCCTCTCGAATTTGGTCTGCTATCGAAATAATTCCGACAACCTTTTTATCCATTGTGATGAAAACCGAAGTGTTACCACTTTTCTGTTGTTGAATCATGTATTCATTCGCTTCTGGATCAATGCTAATACCAAGTTTTTCAGCGCCTGATTTATTTCCGATGTATATTTGTTTAGAGTCTAATAGCGCTCTAAGTCCGTGTCCTTTCATAATTGTAACATCCGATGGTTGATGCACAAGTTGGAGTCCTTTTTCTTGGGATTTTTTCACTATTGTTTTGCCCAAATGATGCTCGGAGGTTACTTCAACTTCTGCTGCTGTCCGAAGTAATTCATCTTCAGATATTCCGTAGGGTTTAATGTCTATTACTTCGGGTCGACCTTTGGTGAGCGTCCCTGTTTTATCAAATACGAGGGTATTTACTTTAGCCAGGTTTTCCATTTTATCGCCTCCTTTTATCAAAATACCATTTTTAGCACCATTACCAATTCCCGCAACAATAGAAACCGGTACGGAAATTACCAAAGCCCCCGGACAAGCAATCACCAAAAAGGTCAATGCCAAATGAATATTCTGAGTGAGGAGTCCGACCAAAACAGAGAGAATGATAATTCCGGGAGTGTAATAAGCGGCAAACCGCTCCATAAACTTTTGTGTTTTAGCTTTTGTTTCTTGTGCCTCTTCGACCAATTCAATAATTTTAGAAAAAGTGGTGTCTTCGCCCACTTTTTCGGCAAGGATTTCCAAATATCCATTGTCAGAAACCGTACTACTAAAAACTTGGTCACCTTTAGTTTTGTTTACAGGAACTGATTCTCCAGTAATTGCTGCTTGGTTGATTAAGGATTGCCCAGAAATAACTACACCATCCACAGGTATTCGTCCTCCGGGTTGTACGATGATGTGATCTCCTACTTGTACTTCATCGGCAGGGATGATGATACGCTCTCCATTTTTTAAGACGGTAGCCTCAAGCGGAGCCATATCTATCAGTGACTTTAAGGAAGCCCTGGTTCTTCTTAAAGTACGTCCTTCTAAATAATGACCAAAAAGGAATAAAAACGAAACTACTGCTGCTTCTGTGTATTCTCCGATAATCAGAGCGCCTACAATGGCAATCGTAACTAATAAATCAATGCTGAAAGCTTTCATTTTCAAGGCCTGAAAGGCTTTTAATGCAATGGGAACTCCTGCTATGAACGAAGCAGTAATCAAAATGATGTCTTGCATTAGATTCCCTGGATTTATGAAATGGGTTAGCAAAGTTGCCAACAGAAGACCACCGGATAGCATCGTCAGAATATTTTTTGTTTTCGTCTTCATATTTTTTATTTTATGGTTGATTTGTATTGTGCCTTTTAAGAATAGCAAACTTAATATGAAGTTATACTAATACAGGATAACCTAGCTTTTCGATGAGTTCCGTGAGTTCTTTAGAATTGGTTTTTTCTTCGTCATACGTCACTTTTACTTTACTGGAGCTAAACATCACTTTAGCAGTATCGACTCCAGCTTGTTTGTTTAATACACCTTCAATTTTGTTGATACAGCTTGGACACGTAAGGGTTTCTAATTGAATTCTTATTGTTTTCATAATTAGTTGATTTAAAGATAAGTACTATGATTTTGTAATACAAAGATAGCCCAATGATAAAGCAAATGAAAGAGCAAAAAGTAGGAGGTTATGGTATAAAAGTCGGATTTAAACTAAAAATGATTAGTTCCTGAATTCCAATGGACTCACGCCTACATGTTTTTTGAAGAACTTTCCGAAATGTGAAGGGTCAGAAAAATTCAGCTCATAAGCAATCTGAGCGATGTTTTGATGTTGATTCTTCAATCGAACCTTAGCTTCGAGCAATAGCATTTCTTTTATCCATTCACCTGCGGTTTTACCACTGATTTCTTTGATGAGCGTGGAAAAATATTTGGGAGTCAAATGCAATTGATTGGCATAAAACGAGACCTTTCTTTGATTGATGAAATGTTCTGACAACAAGCTTTTAAATTGGGTAAGAATGTGTGTGTTTTGGTCAGTTTCTTGAGCATTTCCTGGGTTGTATTTTTGATGTGCGTTCTCAATTTCGTGGAGAATAATATATATCAGACTTCGAATAATGGCAGAAGTATGTGGTGCTTTTTCTTTAGATTTTTGATGGATTAATTTAAAATAAGACCTAAATTGGTCGAATTGCGTACTATCTAATTTCACGACTTGTTCACCTGATTTTTCAAAAAAATCAAATTTATCTAAGTAAGTAATGTCGGTTTGTCCTTCCAAAAAAACTTCTTTTCTGAAGAACAAAATCTGGGCATCATAAGCTGACCCGAGATCTGTGAATTTACGAATAGCTGATGGAGCAATGGTGAAAATAGCCGGGGCTTTGGCTTTATGTTGAAACAAATCCGATTCCAATTGGAGTTCGCCCGCAATCAAAAGACAAATAGCATAAGCCGAGGTGCGGTGTGCATCTTCGGATGCACAAGCATTGCTGAGATGCGACATATAAAACCATTGTGCTGAATCGTTATCTTCTGCTTCGATTCGGGTATATTCTATGTAAGGTATTAAATTCATATTTTAGATTTATACAGCACTCTATTACAGACTTCCGAAATATATGATTTTTTTTACGGATAGCGAATACTTCATTCTCTTTTCCGATTTCTTTCAGAAAATCTTTTATATCAGAAACTAAATTTATTTAGAATAAACTTAACTGTAACACAAATTGTTACAATTAATAAAAGTTGTATCTTTGTAATATGAATAACACTCGTTTTGCAACTATCGTTCACATCTTGACGCTTTTGGCGAAATTTCCAGATCAATGGCTGAGCTCTGATTGGATTGCTGAGAGCATCAGTATCAACCCTGCCATGGTGCGAAAGGAACTTGCTGTTTTGCATCAACTAGGTTGGGTTATCAGTAAAAAAGGAAAAGAAGGAGGAACTAAGCTACACGTGTTAAGTAGTGAAATTTCGATGGCAGCTATTTATAATGCTGTGAAAAATACGAATATTCTAGGAAAAAAAAATAAGTGTGCCGATACCCAATGCCTTGTCGGAAAACAAATAAATATAAAATTAGATGAGCTTTTTCAAGAAACAGATCAAACAGTTATACAGGCACTTCAGAAGCAAAAACTGACAGACTTTGTATCACAATTTGATTGAATTTATATGCCTATGAAAAATGTAGTACAATTACAACTTTATAAAATAATATAAAAAATGAAAAAAATAAAAATCGGACAAACCAATTTAGAAGTTGCACCTTTCAATTTAGGTGGAAATGTTTTTGGGTGGACTTTAGACGAGAAAAAATCGTTTGAACTCTTAGATGCTTTTGCAGAAGCAGGCTTTAATTTTATTGATACAGCAGATATGTTATTCGCATTGGGTTGATGGTGGTGCAGGAGGACAATCAGAAACCATCATCGGGAAATGGATGAAAGCACGAGGCAATCGTCACCAAATGATTATCGCTACAAAAGTTGGTGGAGCCACAGCTGTAAACGAAGTTGATGCCAGCAGAAAACACATTCTCGAAGGCGTAGATAAATCGTTAAAAAGACTGCAAACTGATTATATAGATTTATACTATTTGCATTATGACGACAATAAAACTCCGCTAGAAGAAACTTTGAGGACTTTAGACGAATTGGTAAAATCCGGGAAATTAAGACATATTGCCGTCTCTAATATTTCACCCGAACGCCTTAAAGAATCGTTGGAATTTTCAGACAAAAACGAGTTGGCCAAATACCAAGCTTTACAACCGTTATACAATTTGGTGGAACGAAAAAATTATGAAACCCAATATGCCCCAATCGTAGCAGAACATAACTTAACGGTATTTCCCTATTACGCTTTAGCTTCAGGGTTTTTGACCGGGAAATACCGCTCAGAAACTGATTTCAACAAAAGCCCACGCGGACAAGGTGCTGCCAAATACCTCAACGAAAAAGGTTTGAATATCTTGAAGACTTTAGACCAAATAGCCGAAAAATACCAGACCGTCCCTGCAAGTGTGGCTTTGGCTTGGCTGGCTGCCCAACCCAATATCGGAGGCCCGATTGCCAGTGCGACTTCTGTAGAACAGCTAAAACAAATTCTTACGAGTACTTCATTACATTTAGATAAGGCTGATTTAGAATTATTAGATAATGTAAGCAAATAATCAGGAAGGACAAATGATGATATTTTAAAATAAAGATTATGAAAATAGAAATATGGAGCGATGTAATGTGCCCTTTTTGTTACATCGGAAAACGAAATTTTGAAACGGCATTGGCACAATTTGCCGACAAAGAAAACATTGAAGTTGAATGGAAAAGCTATCAATTAGACCCATCACTTTCGGAAACAGCAGAAGAAAGTCAGGAAGACTATTTGATAAAACGAAAAGGAATGAATAGAGAACAAGTTCAAGGAATTTTGGCTCATGTTACAGAAATGGCAAAACAAGTGGGCTTGAAATATCACTTGGATAAATCATTGATGGTCAATTCTGAGAAAGCCCATCAATTGATACAGTTCGCAAAAAATAAAAACTTGGGTGATCAAATCGAAGAACGCTTGTTTAAAGCTTTTTTTACCGAAGGAAAAAACATAGCCGATATCAAAACCTTAACGCAATTAGGAAAAGAAATTGGTTTAGACGAAAACGAATTGCAAGCTGCTTTTACTGATGACCTATATAAATATCAAATGACTCAAGACATTCAGGAAGGTCAGCAAATAGGAGTGAAGGGTGTTCCGTTTTTTGTTTTTGACAGAAAATATGGAGTATCGGGAGCACAGCCATCAGAGGCATTTTTAGAAACCATTTCTAAATCATTTACAGAATGGAGAAAAAATAATCCTGAAGTAAAGCTGGATATCACGCAAGGTCAAAGCTGTGACATTGATGGTAATTGTGATTAACTTTTAATTACCGCACTATAAAGAAAGCAACAAAATTTGATTTTTGTTGCTTTTTTGTTTGTACGACTTTAACCTGCAAACTAATCAGGTTTTTTTCAGAGAAAGAAAATTTATTCGACTAATAAACCACAAGGTTATTGTCATATAAAGGACAATATTGTTAGTTTCTGTGTGAGTCTTTTTAATACGTATAAAATATCATCCTCAAACCTTGTTCTGCAATGATATATTTACGGGTTTATCTTTTGAGCAAAAGATATTGAAGAATTTTGGCAATTTCGGGCATTAAGCCTAATCTAAGTTACTTTCAATTAAATAGCTCATCCTACTCAAAGTATGACAAAAGTCATATTTTATAGTTGTTCGCCTTGTTACCTTTGCTGATATAAAATTAAATGGTATGAGCGTCATTTATATCTTAATATCAATCAGTATTGTTGTGGCTGTTGTCTTTTTGGTTGCCTTTATCAGAGCAGTCAAGTCAGGGCAATATGACGACGATTATACCCCCTCTGTGCGGATGCTTTTTGACGACGAATTGGTTAAGTCAAAATTAAAATCTAAAGATAAAAACAAAAAAACAAAATCAGATAAAATCGAGTAAATTATGGAAGTACAGCAGTTTTATTACGATAACAAAATTGTAAAGAAGTTTCTTTATGCGTGCATTATTTTTGGTGTTATCGGTATGTTAGTAGGGCTTTTGTTGGCTTTAATGTACCTTTTTCCGAACATTACAGAAGGCATTTCGTGGCTGAGTTACGGGCGCTTAAGACCCTTGCACACCAATGCAGTTGTTTTTGCTTTTGTGGGTAACGCCATTTTTGCCGGGGTTTATTATTCGCTACAAAGACTCCTTAAAGCCAGAATGTATAGCGATGTGCTGAGTAACATCAATTTTTGGGGTTGGCAACTAGTGATTTTGGCTGCTGTTATTACGCTTCCTTTAGGTTATACTTCGTCAAAAGAATATGCTGAGCTGGAGTGGCCGATTGATATTGCTTTGGCGATTGTCTGGGTGGCTTTTGGAATCAATATGATAGGTACGATTCTTAGAAGAAGAGAACGACACCTCTATGTGGCCATTTGGTTTTATATCGCTACTTTTGTCACAGTTGCTGTGCTCCATATCTTTAATAGTTTAGCAATCCCGGTATCGGGCCTAAAGAGTTATTCGGTTTATGCCGGAGTTCAAGATGCACTAGTGCAGTGGTGGTATGGCCATAATGCGGTGGCGTTTTTCCTGACCACGCCATTTTTGGGGTTGATGTACTATTTTGTGCCTAAAGCTGCAAACCGACCGATTTATTCTTATAGATTATCAATCATTCACTTTTGGTCATTGATTTTTATTTATATCTGGGCAGGACCTCATCACTTGCTTTATTCTTCGCTGCCAGATTGGGCTCAAAACCTTGGGGTGGTGTTTTCGGTGATGCTTCTGGCTCCGTCTTGGGGTGGTATGATTAACGGACTCTTAACCCTTAGAGGTGCATGGGATAAAGTAAGAACAGATCCTGTTTTGAAGTTTTTTGTAGTAGCTATTACCGGTTATGGTATGGCAACTTTTGAAGGACCGATGCTTTCGCTTAAAAACGTAAATGCCGTAGCCCACTTTACTGACTGGATTGTGGCTCACGTTCACGTGGGAGCCTTGGCTTGGAACGGTTTTATGACCTTTGGGATGATTTATTGGCTGGTGCCAAGGATGTTTAAAACGCCATTATTCTCAAAGAAGCTAGCCAACTTCCATTTCTGGATAGGTACTTTAGGAATCGTGCTATATACGGTACCACTTTATGTAGCCGGAGTCGTACAGTATCAGATGTGGAAAGACTTTAACCCCGACGGAACGCTAAAAAATAACTTTATGCAAACCGTTGAAGCCATCATGCCGATGTACTGGATGAGAGCAATTGGGGGTACGCTCTATATTATCGGAATGCTTGTGTTGTGTTATAATATTGTCAAAACTATCAAACGGGGGCAAAATGTAGAAGACGAATTAGCAGAAGCACCCGCTTTATCAAAAATAAAGAGCGGTCGCCTAAAAGGTGAAAGATTCCATGGTTGGTTAGAAAGAAAACCAATTCAGCTTACTATTTTGGCAACCATTGCTATTTTGATTGGAGGTATTGTTCAGATCGTACCCACCTTGGTTGTGAAATCTAATATTCCGACTATCTCAACAGTTACGCCTTATACTCCGCTGGAGCTCGAAGGCCGTGACTTATATATCAGAGAAGGCTGTGTGGGTTGTCACTCACAGATGATACGCCCTTTCCGTCATGAGGTAGAACGCTACAGGCCAGACGGAGGTTATTCAAAATCAGGAGAATACGTATATGATCATCCGTTTTTGTGGGGGTCAAAACGTACCGGTCCCGACTTGATGGCCATAGGAGGAAAGTATAACGACAACTGGCACTTTAACCACATGTGGGATCCGCAATCAACTTCTACCGGTTCAATCATGCCAAGTTATCAATGGTTGTTTGACAACAAACCGATGGATTTCTCTAAAACGGAAGCTAAGATGAGAGCACTCAGAAAAATAGGCGTACCTTACACTGACCAAGATATTGCTAATGCACAAGCGAGTATCAAAGAACAAGGCGAACAAATTGAGAGAAACCTGCACAATGATCCTGAATTTGTGAAATCGTATGAGCAAAGCAAAACCAATGCTCAGACAAGAGGCGAAGAGTTTGTACCGATGAGCCAGAGAGAAATTACTGCTCTTATTGCTTATCTGCAACGTTTGGGTACTGATATAAATATTAAAGAATAGATGGATCAAATCATAAATTAAAATATTATGCTGAAGTTTATAAAACAAAACATGGAAACCATATCAGGCATAGAGATATTCCCGATTATATCCCTGCTTATTTTCTTCTTATTTTTTGTAGGACTTTTTTGGTGGGTATTCACTTACAAAAAACAGAAAATCGAAGAGCTGAGCAACCTGCCTTTAGAAGAAGATAAACAACCATAGAAATACGAAGTGTTATGAGAAAATTAATCCCGGTATATATAAGAATTCCTGTGATATTGATTATTGTATTTGTTGCATTAGAATACTTTATCGATTCAGGAGATAAGTTTGCCTTTATGGTATATCCGTCAGTGGCAATTGTTTTAGGGTTAGTAGTATTTATTTTGATTGCTATGGAGCATGTTGGCCATGCCTTTGACAACATCACCTATAACATCATGACAGAAGAGCAGAGAAAAGAATATGACAAGCAAAGCAAAGCGAGTCTAAGCTTGACACAAAGCCCTACGTATAAGAAACTAATGAAGGCTTTGACCAAGACAAGAAGTATCGAAGAAGAAGGCGAATTGCTTTTGGATCATGAGTATGACGGAATCAGAGAGCTTGATAATGTTCTCCCGCCTTGGTGGAAGTATCTGTTTTATGCAACTATAATTTTTAGCATTGCTTATTTGGGGTATTATCATCTTTTAGGAGGAGAAACTCAACATGAGGAATACGTCAGAAAAAATTCTGAAGCCTTGACTGAAATAGAAGAGTGGAAAAAAACAGCTCCCGATTTAGTAAATGCTGAAAATGTGGTGGTTCTTACAGAAGCTGCTGATTTAAGTGCAGGATTAGTTATTTATACAGAAAGCTGCGCGGTGTGCCACTTAGCAGACGGAGGCGGAAGTATAGGACCAAACCTTACAGATGACTATTGGATTCTGGGAGGAGGTATCAAAGAAATTTTTCATACCATCTCAGAAGGCGGACGACCAGGGAAAGGGATGATACCATGGAAAACCGAACTTAGCCCGCTGCAAATACAGCAAGTATCGAGTTATATATTGACATTAGTAGGGACAACACCTGCTGTAGGAAAAGAACCAGAGGGCGAACTCTGGATAGATGAAAATAGCACTCAGGCAGTAGAAGAAGAATTAGAAGAAAATGCCCAGGTAGTTGTTCAGGACTAAAAATCTGAAATTTAAATTATGTCTGATTGGAATGATGAGTCGTTTAGAGATAGTATATCTACTATTACCCAAGAGGGTAAAAGAGCTTGGGTATATCCGAAAAAACCTAAAGGGAAGCTGTATGACAAACGAAAAATAGTAAGTTATGTTCTTATACTGATGCTGTTTTCTTTTCCGTTTATTAAGGTCAACGGACATCAGTTTATCTTATTGAATTTTTTTGAACGAAAATTCCATATTTTTGGAATTCCGTTTTGGCCACAAGACTTTTATTTGATTATGCTCTCAATGATAGTCGGTGTTGTTTTTGTAACGCTCTTTACCGTGGCTTTTGGGCGTATTTTCTGTGGCTGGGTGTGTCCTCAGACTATTTTTATGGAAATGGTCTTTAGACGCATAGAATATTGGATAGAAGGCGATAGAAATGCCCAAATGAAGCTTGATAAGCAAAAATGGAACACCGAAAAAGTCAGAAAAAAAGGCCTCAAATGGTTTATCTTTTTTGTGATTTCTTTTTTGATTGCTAATGTGTTTTTAGCCTATCTAATTGGTAGTGATAGAGTCTTGAGAATGATTACAGAAGGGCCGTTAAACAACTTAAAAACCCTAACAGCCTTACTCATTTTTACTGGGGTCTTTTATTTTGTTTTTGCTTGGTTTAGAGAGCAGGTGTGTATCATTGCTTGCCCTTACGGAAGATTACAAGGGGTGCTTCTTGACAACAAATCAATAGTAGTAGCCTATGATTATAAACGAGGAGAAAAAGAAAAAGGTAGGGCCCGAATCAACAAAAAAGAAAATAGAGAAGAGGCTGGCTGGGGAGATTGTATTGATTGCAAGCAATGTGTGGTGGTTTGCCCGACCGGAATCGACATCAGAAACGGAACTCAGCTGGAGTGTGTAAACTGTACGGCTTGCATCGACGAGTGTGATGATGTGATGGAAAAGGTAGGTTTCGAAAAAGGACTTATACGTTATGCTTCAGAAGACGAAATTACAAAAAAAGAAAAGTTCGTTTTTACAGCCCGAATGAAAGGCTATGCTGCAGTACTGGGAGTTCTTATAGGAATTCTTGCCGGAATGTCGTTTCTTAGAAGTGAGTTGCAGGTAACTCTGCAGCGAATTCCTGGACAATTGTATGAGGTTAAAGAAGAAAACATCAGTAATGTTTATACCTACAGAATTATAAACAAAACAACCGCTGATTTTGAAGAAGTGCACTTCAAGCTTATCAAGCCAAAAGGAGAGATTATTATGGTAGGGCAGGAGCATTTTAATATAGAAAAAGAATCAGAAGCCAAAGGAACGCTATTTGTTGAAGTGCATCCGGCTTTTTTGAACGAAGATAAAATGAAACTCGAGATAGGTGTGTATGCCGGAGAGAAGGAAATAGAAAAAATAAAAACCAATTTCTTGAGTCCGAGACAGTTTAATTAATAATGGGTTAGCAGGTTGTGAGAGCAGCCTTTTACACTTTTAAAATAAAAAATATGAGAATCAATTGGGGCACCGGAATCGTAATAGCTATTGCACTTTTCATGTCGTTTATCCTGTATTTTGTATTCAAAATACAATCAGATTCACGTTTTGACAGCCAGCTGGTTTTGCAGGATTATTATAATCACGAGCAGAACTTAGGGACACAGCAACAAAAGCAACAAAACGCTAATGCACTTAACCAAAGACTCGAAATCATCATTGAGAACAAAGAAGTAAAAATCATATTCCCTCAAGAATTTGAATATACTAATATAGAAGGAACAATATCCCTATACCGACCGTCTGACGAAAAACTTGATTTTGAAATTCCGATTTCTTTATCATCTTCTAATTTGCTCATACCTAGAAAAGTTTTAGCAGATGGTCGTTGGGATATTTATGTAGATTGGAAGTACAAAAATACGGAGTACTTTAATAAAAAGCATATAAATTTATAGTTATATAATAGTTAGTCAGCACATGTTATTTTCTTCGCTCATATTTGGTTTAGCCTCAAGCTTGCATTGTGTGGGAATGTGTGGGCCTATAGCCATGATGCTGCCTGTTGACCAAAGTAGTGCTACAAAAAAGACTTTTCAAATTATTCTATACCACATCGGAAGATTAACAAGCTACGGATTTTTAGGTTTGATTTTTGGTTTTTTAGGTAGAGGTCTGTATCTGGCAGGAGTTCAACAACGGTTTTCCTTACTTATAGGAATTCTCATTATTGCCGTAGCTTTGATTCCTGAACGAATTTTTGCCCGATACAACTTCTCCCAGCCGGTTTATCGGGTGATTTCGTCTGTAAAAACCTCTCTTGGGCAGCAATTCAAAAAGAAAACCAATCGATCGATTTATACCATTGGTATTCTGAACGGTTTTTTGCCTTGTGCGATCGTCTATGTAGCCTTGTTTGGGGCGTTGGCAATGCAGGACGTATGGTTAGGAACGCTCTATATGATACTTTTTGGTATCGGAACTATTCCGCTGATGAGTGTAGTGGTTTATTTTAGCTCGTTTATCAAACAAAACTTCGGACGTAATCTTCGTAAAGTAATTCCGGTAGTGGCTGTTGGTATCGGAGTCTTGTTTATCCTGCGGGGCTTGGGGTTAGACATTCCGTTTGTATCACCTTCTAATTTACAGCTTTTTGTAGGCAATAATGCCGATTGTGGTGTATAGCCTCAATATTTAGATTCTAATTCTCGGGTCGAGGTAAGTATAAATCAAATCGACCAGAATATTAATTATGATAAAGGTCGTAGCAATGACCAATACGCTCCCCATAATTACCGGCAAATCCTGATAATTTAAGGCATCAACAATTTCTTTTCCGAGTCCGTTCCAACCGAAAATATATTCTACAAAAACAGCTCCTGCCAGCATCGAAGCAAACCACCCCGAAATTGCAGTAACCACAGGATTAAGTGAGTTTTTTAATGCGTGTTTCCAGATGATTTTGGCTCGTGATAATCCTTTGGCTTTCGCCGTTCGGATGTAATCTTGATTTAAAGTTTCTAATAACGAATTACGCATCAGCTGAACCACAACTGCCAAAGGACGGATTCCTAATACTATGGCAGGTAGAATCAAGTTTTTCCATTGGATGAATATGCCTTCTCCCAAATCATCTACTTCATACAGGCTTCCGGTCATATTCAGATTTGTATATTCATAAAGTACAAACCCGAAAATCCACGCAAACAGAATCGCAGCAAAAAAACTCGGTACACTCATCCCTAAAGTACTAATCACAGCAATTATTCGATCTACGAAAGTGTCTTTATAAAGAGCCGACAGAATCCCTAAGAATATGCCGATAACAATAGCGATGATGATAGCCGAAACAGCCAGTACGGCTGTATTGGGCAAAGTGTTACCAATAATCTCACTTACATCTTTTCCTGTTTTATGAAAGCTTTCTCTCAGATAAGGAGTTTTTATAGCTATTTGTTTATTGCCTATCGAAAAGAGTGCAATGGCATTGTATTTTTCTTTAGATAAAAAAGAATAGTCCTCTGGATTTTTGCTGTGAATAGAGAGAGGAGAAAGGTCATTCAAATACAACAAATACTGCTCAGGCATAGGTTTGTCAAAACCGTATTTTTTTTTAATGACCTCCATTTGCTGAGAGTCTTCGTTCTGATCGAGCATCATTCGAGCAGGGTCGCCCGGAAGTACGTTAAACAAAAAGAAGATAACCGTTACTACTCCGAAAAGTGTAAGCAAAGCATATCCTAATTTGTTGAGCAAATAACCTAGCATAAGTGCAAAAGTATTAAAAACAATGTCAATATCAATTATCAATGGCGATATCAATGTCAATATCGGTGAATTTTATTTTATGCCTAACACCTCTTTCATCGCCTTGGCTTTGAGCAGGCATTCTTCGTATTCTTGTTCGGGATTACATTGAGCTGTTATAGCACTTCCGACCGAGAAAGACAGATAATTATTTTCGGAATTATACAAAATACTTCGGATGACTACATTGAAATCAAAGTCTCCGTTAGGGTTAAAATAACCAATAGAACCACTATAAATTCCACGTTTGGTAACTTCTTGTTTTTCTATAATTTGCATAGCCGAAATCTTTGGAGCTCCGGTCATACTTCCCATAGGAAAAGATTTTTCAATAACTTCTATTACAGTACTTTCTGAATCTTTATATGAAGTTATAGTTGATATTAAATGATGTACTTGTTTAAAGGAATAAACCCCACAAAGTTCTTCAACCTGAACGGATGATTTTTCGGCTGTTCTGGATAAATCATTGCGAACTAAATCCACAATCATTATGTTTTCCGAACGCTCTTTTGGGTTTTGTTGAAGCTCGATTTTTGATTTGTTATCTAATTCTGAATCTTCAAATCTTTTGGAAGTTCCTTTAATAGGTTGCGAGATTATTTTGTTGTTTTCGTTTTTTAAATACCGCTCGGGAGAAGAACATAAAACGTAATGATGTTCATTCTTAAAATAAACTGAAAAAGGCGACTGGGAAATTTTATTTAACTTTTTGTAGGTCTCTAACGGATTGATTTGAGCATTTTCGGCATAGAATTCCATGCAGAAATTAGCTTCATAAATATCACCTCTCTGAATGCGTTCCAATACGTTGGAGACTTTTTCTAAATATTGAGACTTTGGAATTCGTTGGTTTATATAAATTTGAGTTTTGAGTTTTGAGTTTTGAGTTTCATCAGGACTTTCGACTTTCGACTTTCGACTTTTGACAATTGACTGAAAGTCAGATTCAATTTCATCATCAACCATTTTCAGATACTGAATTTCAAGCTGATTTCCTTTGAGTAAAAACAATTTTTTTGGTTGAAAAAAGAACAAATCGGGAAAATGGAGTCCGTCAAAATTCTCTGATTTCAGATTTTCGGTATCGTTTTTTAAATCATACGACAAATACCCGAAAAGCCAATCTTTTGCGATATGATAATATTCGCCTAATTTGCTGAAAGCATCAAAATAATCGGTTTTAATTGAGGTAAAAGCCTCAACAGCCAAAACCATATCATAAGACGAATACTTTTGAGGATAATCGTTGCTGTCCAAATACACAACCTCTCTGAACTGATTGGACCAATTCAGAATTTGCTCTTTAAATTCCTTTGGATTTTCAATAAATAGGGTAGTGGTTGTTCTCATTAAAAGTGGAAAGATATGAGTTTTAAGTTAAAAGCTCATATTTAACAAGAAAAGTTTTGAAGTTAAAATAAATTAGAATGGAGTAAGTACTTATGTTAGTACACTATTGTTTGGTTGTTTAACTCTACGTTAAAATTAACTTTTGCTCCCAAAGCATTAAAAACTTTTAGAATTGTCGTAAATCTTGCATCAGTTGTGCTGTTTTCTATTTTAGAAATTTGTGCCTTTTTTACTCCGACAAGTTTTCCAAGCTCTTCTTGAGTCAGATTTCGCTCTTGTCTTGCCTGCTTAATTGCTTGCCCTAATAAGTCGAGTCGAAGTTCGTTCTCAAATTCGTCACGTTTTGGAGTGCTTTTTTTCCCGATGTATTTATCGGTTAATTCGTCTAAGCTATATGTTTTCATTTTATTGCTTTTAAAGGTCAAATGGAATCTTATGATTTCATTTTGTTTGTTTTTATCGTTAAAATATTTTTCTCTCAGCCTTTCTGCTTTTTCAATTTCCGCTTTTGGAATTTTGTCTGTTTTCTTAATCAAGCCGTGAGTTGAAATCACAACCGTATCTTCTTTATCTTCTTTGTCCCAAAATGCGAAAAGTCTGTAATAAAGCTTGTTGTATTTTGTTCTAATTCCCAAATTTCGTCTTGAAGTTTCTTGAAAAGTTCTTTATCGCTGGTACTTCTTGATTTCCAGATGTTATAGATTATTTTCTGTCTTGCTTTTTCATCAAGCTCATCAAGAAATTCTTTTGCATCGTCTAAAAAATCAACACGAAATTTATAATTGTCCATTCAGCTTAAATTTTCTTTCAGCACAAAGATATAAGTTTCTTATTCAGGAAACAATTATTGGTTTGTTAAATTTGATTTGCTCTTTAAATTCCTTTGGATTTTCGATAAATAGGGTAGTGGTTGTTCTCAATAATTAGATAATTTTATACAGAACAAAAATACAAATAAAACAAGGGTAAATATAACAAAAACGTAAATGAACAATCAGAAGTTAGGTTTTTGGAATTTATCGTAAGCTGATTTTCTATCGAATATAAAATCATTATCTGCTATCATTTCAAATTGTATTGAGTTTGACATTTGTGATAACGAGTCAAAACCCTGTTGGTATTCAAAACTCACATTGTATTTCTCAAATAAAACAGTTACTTTTTCTTCAAAACTTTTACAATCCGTATAGATTTTTTCTTTAAGTTCTAAACCTTGTCTTCCATTGGAAAAATTAAGTAATAAGTTTGAAATAGTGCCATTTATGACTTCAATATGATAAAAAACAGATAAATTTTCTTCTATTGCTATATTTTTCAAATCATTGATAAAATCGGATTTATATCCCGAGAGTATATAACAATTTATATGTATAAATTTGAGTGAAGAAGAATAATTTTCTCTTGAATCATGATGTATTTTAATGTTTTCGTCTATTGGATAATCATTAGCAAACTTCCAATTTTTGTTTTCTAATATAATTGTATTTTCCTTGTTAGGAACAATTTCTCGTGTTTTTTTACTCTTAGATTCAATCAAAATATTATCAATTCTTTTAAATAACAAAAATTCATAATCATACAATTCGTAGTTAGAAGTTCCGATTTGTAATTTATTATTTTCTTGACATATATATAATTGACATTCAGAGTATTTGGAATGAAGTGCAGTTATTTCTTCGATTATTTTATCGGGATTTGGAACAATAACAGTTGTTTTTAGTTCGGCAGGTCTGTCATCAAAACCTCCTCGAGCATTTTCAAAATCAAAATACTTGTACTTGTAAATTCCTTTAGGAAAAACATAAGACCAATATACACCTAATATCATACTTTTAAACCTCCATTCTCGCTTTACTCACCACCGAAACATCATCAAACATTCCTTTTTTGTATTTCAGATAGCCTGTGATGCCTATCATTGCTGCATTATCAGTTGTATATTCAAACTTTGGTATAAAGGTTTTCCAACCATATTTTTGTTCTGCCTGTTTGAGTGTTTTTCTGATTCCCGAATTGGCAGAAACTCCTCCTCCGATGGCAATTTGACTGATTCCTGTTTCTTTGACAGCTGTTTTGAGCTTATCCATTATGATTTCGATGATAATATGTTGTATAGAAGCACAAATATCGTGTAAATTCTCTTCAACAAAATTCGGATTTTCTTTAGTTTTCTTTTGAACGAAATACAAAATCTGTGTTTTGAGTCCGCTAAAGCTAAAATCTAATCCACCAACTTTGGGTTTGGTAAAGCTAAAAACAGGTTTTCCTAACTGTGTATATTTATCAATAAGTGGTCCTCCGGGATAGGGAAGTCCGAGAATTTTTGCACTTTTATCAAAAGCTTCTCC
>CAYPCZ010000008.1:0-60479 GCA_964409345.1 uncultured Flavobacterium sp.
TAGATTAGCAAATAAGAAAGTAAATAGTCCGATTAATAGGGGGCTAGACCAAAACGTTTTTCAAAACTTCTATTATCAAAAAGATTAGGTATAAAAATCCAAGAAAATAGAAAAAGAAAAGGGATAAGGAATACAAAAACTAATAAAGTTTTTAATCGAGTTGAAATTTGAAACTTTTCCATATTTAAAAAACTTTTGTTGTTCCATATGACCACATTGCTCCTGCACCTACACCAAAACCTATTTCATATGTTTGGCAATATCGTGATAATCTAAAACCTCTATAAGTTCTCCGTTACGATAATGTTCTACTATCAACTCACCTTTTTTCTTCGAGATAGAATCACCTAATTGAAATTTAGATTCCCAATCTGAAGGAACATAAAAATTGTGTTTATCTGATTTTAGGGTTAATGTATTATGACTCATTTTTAATCTATAAATAGAGTCCACTTTACCTATAAATTCAGTACTTGTTTCATATTTTAAAAAGACTTCTCTATCTGTACTATCATCTGTAACGGTTTTCCAAAATATCCAAACAAACAGCCCAATAAGGGGGAAGAATAGCATAAAAAACAAAAAGTATTTTACTTTTTTATCAACTTTAAAATCTCTCATAACTTAAAAAACTTTTGTTGTTCCATATGACCACATTGCTCCTGTCCGAGCTCCGGCACCTACACCAAAACTATTTCATATGTTTGGCAATATCGTGATAATCTAAAACTTCGATAAGCTCTCCGTTACGATAATGCTCTACTATCAACTCACCTTTTTTCTTTGAGATAGAATCACCTAACTGAAATTTGGTTTCCCAATCAGATTCTACTTGAAAGATACAACTTTGAGTTTTTAATGTCAAAATGTTATGGTTCATTTTTTGTCTGTAAATAGAATCTACTTTACCTGTGCAATCTATTTTCGTTCTTGAATCCAAGAAAATCTCACCATTTGTTCTATCATCTGTTATAAAATCCCGAAATATCCAACCAAAAAGCCCAACAAGGGGGAAGAATAGCATAAAAAACAAAAAGTATTTTACTTTTTTATCAACTTTAAAATCTCTCATAACTTAAAAAACTTTTGTTGTTCCGTATGACCACATTGCTCCTGCGCGAGCTCCAGCACCTACACCAAAACCTCCTTGAGTAGTCTTATAACCTCTCTGAATATCTCCAAAATTAGAAGGTTTCATTTTGTCCGTTGCGTGTAAATTCGGGTTAATACTCCCTCCTCTATTCAAATTGGCATCAATAGGTAAGACAGGCAATGTAACTCCTACATTATAACTCCCACTATTTCCTCCAAAATCATTAGCTAAAAATTGATTGTTTCCCGTAGGTGTAGCTGTTCCTGCATCAATACCTGCTCCCAATCCAAATCCTAAATTACCATCGAAATTAATAAAGAACTTACTGTCTCCAACTGCATCAGTAACAACTCCTGCAGAAATTCCAAAACCTCCTAAAAATGCAAACCCTCCAGAAACCTGAAAATAGCTTCCTTCTGTTTGCTTTGCTTTAAAAGTAGAACCATACTCATTGGTAAAAGTCCCTTTATCATTAACTTGTAAAGTAGTCCCTCCTTTAGTTACAGTTCCGTTATCATTCAAAGTAACCGAGTCAACAGCTTCTCCGTTTCTAACAGTAGATATTGTTTTATTAACCCCTACATAAGCAGCATTTTCTCCGTGATATTGGGTTGCTGTTGCTTCGTCTGTAACCCTATCATCCCAAATGTAATTATTTCCTACTTTTAACCACTCCTCTGATGACATTCCTGTAGGGTCTACAAAATACAAAGGTGAGTTATTCAAAAACGAATAAGGAGATATTGAGTAGAACTTTTCAGCAAGCGGGTCAAGTGTAGTTGTTCTTCCCAAGTCTTGCATATACTGCCTAAAATGGAAATCGTGTACATTCAATCCCAACTCATCTTGGAACTCTTTACCGTTGTATTTATACTGATAAGGCTTTCTTACTCCCGGTGGCACAACATCTATACCCACATAATATCCTGATTCACCTTCTATCTCGATAAAATCTTTATCTACAGAACCATATTTTTTATGCTTTAAACCAAAAGGGTAATAATGGTTTTCTTCCATGATCTGAGCTTGTCCAGCAGTCTTGTTAAAAGCATAACTAACCCTGATGTTGCCCAAATGGTCTGTATAATTATAAACATAATTAACAGCCGTAACATCATTTCTAGAGTTTGCCCTGAAATTTACGTATCCTTCTGATGTAGCGGAAAACATTAGACGATGGTTTTCATAATGAAAACCATTTAGATAATCAGTCATGGTTTCGGTTGAATTATTGGTTATTTTTTTCGCTACTTTCTGACCATTATTAGCGTTGTAAAGGTAATTAATTTTTCGGGTTGGGGTACTGATAAAATCAGTTGATTAAGGCACCAACACATTTGAAACACAAAGAGACATTTCCTTGCGGTTTTTTGCGATGTAAGGCTTCAAAATTAAAAAGATGGGCAATTGCCCATCTTTAATTTCTAAATTTATTTCAAAAATTTACTTTGATAATCAGATTGTTAAAAATTATTTTTAAGAAAACAACACATCTGAAACATTACCACTCTGAAACATTACCCACTATCACTAAATATGAAACATTATCTTTTTCTACTCATTTTAATAATTGAAAAAATAATAAGTAATAGATTATGTATAATAAATGTTGATTTTGAGTACCTAAAACTCATATGAAAGAAAAAATTATCTTCTTTATTATAATTTTCTGCAACATATGGCAAGATAAAGTTTCCTTCAAAATAAGGTAAAACATAACTTAAGGAATACAATATAAATATTGAAACAGTAATTTTTTTAAAGTTTAAAACTGTAAAATAATTCTTTTCTTTCCTTAAAAAATATATTTCAAAAAAGAATATAATAAAAACTAAACTAAAAAATAAGTATGTTATCATATATAAATTTTCAAAAACATATACTGAAAGAATTTTGGATATAAAAAGACTAACATCAAGCAATAAGTTGATAATTAGTATTAGAAATGCTCCAAAAAACAGTATTATGGTTTTGTCTTGATCAAAATTTAAAGTATTCATATCATTAAAATATTTTGAAAACAATTAACAAAATTTAAAACCCATCTATTAAAAGAGGTATTGGTTTATTACTATATTGTCTATGATTTGCTTTAGGAGCTTGATTCGTTTTAATATAGTTTTGAGCCTGCTTATTCTTTAATTGAGGATTGAAGATACTCATTTTCCCCTCTTTCAAATGGCTTTTCCCTATTGAACGCCCCTCAAAATAATTTGATCCTGCTCCACCTGAATCTCCCGAAATTTTCCAATCTGTGGATTGTTCATTATATGCACTATTATACCCATATTCCCAAGAATGATCATTTAAAGTAATTCCTTTTGGATAATTAGGTGCTCCTCCTTCTTCCTTAATTTTATCTAAATTATACCCGTATTTTTCTCCTAACTCTTTATTTACTTCAGGATTTAAGTCTTCTTTGGTTTCTACTTTTTCTGATAACTCTTTCGTAAATTTAACTTCATTTTCCTTTCTTATAACAATAACATCGTTAATCCCATCATCAGTATTAGCGATAGTTTCTCCTTTTTCATTTACATAATGAGTTTCTATTCCATCAATTGACATTCTTCCATCAGGATCAATATAGCGTATTGGATTGTTATTTAAGAAAGAATATGGAGATGTTGAGTAGAACATTTCAGCCATTGGGTCAAGTGTAGTTGTTCTTCCCAAGTCCTGCATATACTGCCTAAAATGAAAGTCATATAAGTTTAATCCAAGTTCATCCTGGAACTCTTTACCGTTGTATTTATAGTTATACGCCAAAGCCGGCACTGCATCTGCCATACCATACTTTTTATGCTTTAATCCAAAGGATTGCTAACAGTATTTTCATAATCTATAATCTTCTTCACGTATGCGTGAAAATCTTCAGATTCATTCATCCTTATTCCATTTATTGAAATACCAAAAAATTCTCCCATACAAATAGTATCTTTTATAACATCATGCGAATAAATAATTCGTATTCTTGAATCAATATCTATTTGTTCAGTACTTTTAGATAAACTTAAAAATATTTGTTTGAATTTATCAAGAGTATTAGTGTCGTCTATTTGTTTATAATGTATAGCCTTTTCAAACCATTCGGTTTCAATCATACTACAATATATTGTAATAGGGGTTTGAACACCTCGTTGTATAAAAACCACTTCTATATTTTCACGCTGATTGTTGTTTTTATGCTTTTCACTTGAGCAAAAAGATAGTAATAGACAACATAATAAGTATGTTATATTTTTCATAACTATAATTTTATTTTTTAGTATTATATTTTTCTATTGAAAAGCCAGGAAATGATACAGAATACTTATTTGAAAAGTTTCTAAGATAATTATATGTTTTAGTATTATTTATTTTAGTAGATGTAGGAGAGTTAGTTATAACAGGTAGTCCTTTGTGATTCTCTCTTGTTACAGATTGTCCAAAAATTTCACCGTTAGCTCTTGCTGTTTTCTGTTCTGTTCCTATTATAACTCTTTTTTCTTCTTTGTTATCGTACTTTTTATCAAATGCTTGGAATAAACTTTTTTGCTTTGTTGGATTTTTTGCAAATCCTAAAGCATGATCTGCCTCATGTTCTAAAATCGTAGCTGGAGACAAAATAGTCCCATTGCTTGTTTCAAGTCCTATTGAAGGATTCCAGGTTACAATGTTATATCCATTTGTAGGATGAGAATAATTTTCATTTTTACTTAATCCACTCGTTTCAACAACATCAACAATAATGTCTGAACTCTCTGCAATTGTTTTCATAGAATCTCCACCGCCATTTCCTACATTATATTTATAAGTTTCGACAAAGTCTTGCACAAATTGACTATCAGGCAAAGGAGTATCTCCTCCATTAAACAAAAATACTTGACTTTTACCTTTCATATCTGTATAGTGTATTCTCCAATCATCTGAAGCCATTCCCGTAGGATCTACAAATGAAAGCGGATTGTTGTTCAAAAATGAATAAGGCGATTGTGAATAAAACATTTCAGCGAGAGGGTCTAATGTGGTTGTTCTTCCCAAGTCTTGCATATACTGCCTAAAATGAAAGTCATATAAGTTTAATCCAAGCTCGTCTTGGTATTCTTTACCGTTGTATTTATAGTTGAAAGCCAAAGCCGGCACAGCATCTGCCATACCATACTTTTTATGCTTTAACCCAAAGGGGTAGTAGTGGTTTTCTTCTATCATAATGGGTAGTAAATTCGGGTTGTCGTTTTCGGTGTAGCTCACTCTGATATTACCCAAATGGTCAGTATAGTTGTAAATATATTTAAATTTTTTATCGTGAGCATTGTAGCTCACATAGCCTATCATCCTTACCTACCAACTAAGGCAAATCTTCACTATCAATTATTCCATAATAGCAATTCAAATCTCTTCTATTTAATGGGGTTTTATTATAATTGTAAAAAGAATTTACTAGAGAAATAACCAATTCACTTGTTATGTCAACGCAGTATTTTTTCCTTTCAGAAAAATCTAATACTTTCTTAATTACATCATCTAATTCTTCTCGTTTTGAAAAATCTAATATTTGATATCCCTCATTCTCAACAATAACATAGTAAAGTTGGCTGTGAGAACTTAATGAAGAGAATGTATAAACCCCATCTTTTAATTCTCCTTTTTCTGTCTTATTGAAAAACCCAACAAAATGAAATTTATACTCTTTGTTTTTTAGTTTTTTCGAACGATTTTCATCTATTTCTCCTTTGAGATACAGATAATCTATCAACTTTTCTGAAAGAGAATCAAAAGTTAAAGATTTAATATCTTGCGGTTTACAACAAATAGATGTCAATAGTAAAATAAAAATAAATGTTTTTTTCATGATTAGTTTTTCTTTTGAGAAATTTCACTTAATATTTTTCCTTCAATAGATTGTGGTTTCAATTCGCTTTCTCCTCCTTTTAAATAACCTTTTAATATGCCGAGCTCCATTAATTGTATTTTTACATTTGAATTGTTTGTATGTTCTATTTCATGTCCAAATGTAGCTACAGACATATCGAAATATGATAAACTATTCTTTTTTATTATATCAATATTTCTATTTTGCTGAGGAGTTAAAGCATAGTTTTTTATTTCGTCAGACATAATTAATTCATGAACGTTTTTATTTGCACCTAATGAAACGTTGAGCGATGCATCTATTAGAGTTACTGAACCGTCACTATTAATGTTGTAATTCTCTATTATTAGATGACCTTGTTCGTTAAGCATTCTTTCCCCTCCTTCTTGAATAGTAACCTTTATTTTGGCCTCAGATTCCGTTAATGCTTTAAATTGGTTAGCTCCTGTGTCTCCAGAGTTTCTCAAAGCTTCGCCAAACTGTTTGTCTTGTTCTGTAGCGTTTTTAGTATATTCACCTCTTTTAGTATCATATACTAACTCCCCATCTTTATTTAACCATTCTTCTGACGCCATTCCCATAGGATCTACAAACGAAAGCGGATTATTATTCAAAAATGAATAAGGAGATAAATCATAGAACATTTCAGCAAGTGGATCAAGTGTAGTTGTTCTTCCAAGATCAGGCATATAATTACGTGCTTCGAAATCATAAACATTAAGCCCCAACTCGTCCTGCCATTCTTTGTTTTGAGCTTTATATTTATACGCCAAAGCCGGCACCGGATCTCCCATGCCATACCTTTTGTGCTTTAACCCAAACGGGTAATAATGGTTTTCTTCAATCATAATTGGCGGTAAATTAGGATTCTCGTTTTCGGTGTAGCTCACCCTGATATTACCCAAATGATCGGTATAATTATAAACATACTTGTATCTTCTCGCTCCTGTTGTGCGATTGGTTATAACATTTATATACCCTTGAGCTGTTGCAAAAAATTTTAGTTCGTTCACAAATAAAGTATTGTTTCCCATTTCGTAATGAAACCCTTCCAGATAAGTAGTAATCGTAAAAGTGGTTCCGCTTGTCATCACTCCTTTTTGAACTTTCTTACCCATAGCGTCGTAAAGATAAATAATTTTTTTATTTGGATTATTCTCAAAAACAATTTCTTTCGGTAAATTCAAATGGTTATAAGTAATGCCCGTGATTCCTTTGTTGTCATCACGAATCATATTACCTAAATCGTCATAACCGTACTCGTCATCATTATCTGCACCGTCTTTAAAGCCTTCAGGATGATTGCTTGCATCAGAGACTCTCATCAAACGGTTACCCTGATCATAAGTATAAGCCAGCCGATCTATTTCTATCCGGTCAACATCACTATCCAAATCCCCGTGCCTCCATATACTTGTTATATTACCGTTCTTATCATAATAAACACTCTCGTTATAACTACCTGTAGGCAAAGAGTTAGCCGAGCTAATTCCCGGTTTTATATACAAAGCATTAGTCAGACGGTTTAGTTTGTCATACTTATACCCGTATTTCCTTAATACATTATCACTCGAAGTTTTCCAGTAGGTCTCAGAGATATTACCGTTATACAAAGGATAATAATAAGGCGCAGGCATTCCCGAGCCTGTGGAGGGATGAGCAATCTGATTATAACTTATTTTAAAAGCAAACAGGTCATCTCCCAGGCTGTCCACATCATTGATATCGGTAAGCCATCCCCTGATGTTATAATCATAATTAACGGTTTGCAAAGGATTGCTTTCATTTCTTCCGACTTTTTTGGTTTTGAGTTGTCCCAACTCATCATAGGCATTGTGGGAGAGGGTTTCCGCAGTGAGGTTATTTATTTTATGGTTATGTTTCAACAACCTGCCTTGCGGGGTATATTCAAAATCTTCCCTTACCGTGATCTCTGTATCTGCGTTTAACCTCTTATGCTTTGTTATGGTATATTCGGGATTCCCTGTAAAATCTAATTTTGTATCGGTCTGGGTATAGCCTTCCAGGTAGTTTTTTTGATAACTCCTTATAGGTCGTGCTTTTTTATCATAAAAGGTATGAGTCATTTCAAACAGCTTTTCAGAAGTTGTGGTCAGCACCCTGACCCAGCTTCCCGTTGGTAATCCCCGGGTCTGATTGGTTACATGCTCTCCTGTATCGGTAATACTGAAAGGGGGAAGCGTGGCAGGAGGATTAGGGTAACTGTAATCATCATAATAATTTACCGTTAATAAATGAAAGGTTGCAGCGCTTGAAAGCGGCTGGACATTGTTGACATCATAGCCGATCTGCACCCCGTTAATAGTAGTGGTTTGCCTGTTTACATAAATATTACCCCCGTTTACCGATACCTGTAAACTGTTTCTGAGGGCTGAAGTAGTTGCATTATTCACTGTACTCCAGCCTGTGTAGGCAACCCTGCCCAATACATCGTATTTGGTAACCAGCCATCCTGTCCCGGTTATATTACTGAAAGGAGACAAAGCCGGTCCGGTGGCCACCACCCTGTCCAGTTTATCATACACAATATACTCCCAGGCTTTCCCGGGTAATTTCTTTTCCACCAACCGGTTTCGGGCATCATAACGATACTGGTAACATAACTCATTGAGTACAGTAGGGCTTATTATCTGTGAATCCACCGCTTTCGGAGGGATTACATAAGTCAGATTCCCGTAAATATCATAAATATAATAAGTACTGTGACTAAACATGTTTTCGTAGTTAGTATCAATACCATCATAATTCCGCTTTAGTACTACCCTGCCTTCCTTGTCTTTAAATTCTGCTATTATAGAATTATTTTCATCCAGGGCCGTAGTTTTATAAAGTTCATTCTCAGTATAATACACATCTCCCGAAGCATTTCCTAAACTAATGGTATAAACTCCATATGCATTAGGAGTAGCCGAAATATTTGCTTTAAAAAGCTTGACTTCATACCCTGCATTGGCCTTATAATTAAATTTAATAGTATTATCTGAAGCATATTCCGACATTATACGCCAATCTTCCCCGGGGGCTCCCTGCTTTAAAACCCTGTTTAACGGAGAAGGCTCGAACTGCTTTTCACTGTATGGAAAAGCATCATCATACAGGGCCTGATAATAGCTTATGGTCTCTGACACTGCCGATGTACTTTCAATATACCCCATATTGGACTGGCTTGTTGAAGCATAAGGCAAATAGTCTTTGACCTGCCTGCCAAATACATCATATTCTATATGGGTGATGATGTCCTTCCCCGTAGCCGACTGCTTGTGGGCTACCTGCTGTACAGGCCGGCCCAGGCCGTCAAAATAAGTAACATTCACTAATCCGCCCGCAGCATTCGGGCTTGCCGGCAGGGGAGCAGTTGTGGCTTTTTTATAGGTGGTGCTTTTCACATAGTTTTGGTTGGTACTCTGGCTCAAAACCAAAACAGGAAGAAATAATACGAGAGAATAAATAAACTTTTTCATGCTGTCTTAGTTTTGAGTCCGGTAGTGATATTTGTTTTCTTCCAGGATATTTCCCTCGGCATCTTTGACAAATTCCAGCCTGCCGAAAGAATCATAATAATAACTTGTTTTATACCCCCTGGGGTCGGTTATGGTGCTTATACCGACAAGCGGCTTATAGGTATAGGTGGTTATCATAGAGCCTGCAAAGGCAGGATTCGTACGCAGGTTGTTTATAGCTGTGAGATTAGCTTCACTAATATTTGTTGTGCCTAAAGCTCCCGTAACCTGCTCGTAAGTAGTATTCTCTATCCTGGCAATAGGATAAGCACTATGGTATCCCCACAAATACACATTATGGATTCCGTTCTCCTGCTTAACTTCCAGCGGGTTACTGTACGGGTCATACTTTAAGTACCGTATTCTGCTTTCAGGAGCATTTGTGCCTTTGGAAACAGATATGGTCTGAGGTAAATAGGCCATATTCCCCGCAAAAGTATTTACATAATTTATATCCCTGGTTTCTAATAGGGTGCTATTGTGCCTGGTTTCTATTTTTTTGATTACTCCAATCCGGTTACGGTTGGCATGGTTCAGGTCATAATAGTAGTTTGTTTTCAAGGTGTCTCCATCACTATTAGTTCTGGTTTGCTCTTTTAGTTTTCTATTTTCATTAACACCGTCATAATACTTAAAGGTTTCTGATGTCTGTACAACATTCTGGGCACTTCCCTGATAGAAATAATCCTTGGAGGTTCTGGAAACCAGTTTTGACCAACCATAACCTTCTCTAAAAGGGATAGAAACAATATTCAGAAGAGGGTTACAAACGTTTTTAAAAGGACAGGCATCTAAAGGATAATTAGCACATGCAGAAATGTATGTGCCATACGTGTAATATAAGTCCAGTGTAGGACAATCCATATGGCTAAAAATTTTCACTCCCGATAAAACCTCATTTTCCTGATAACTATAATCGTAATCATTTTCTGACAACAAGATATATTCAGGGTCAAACGGGCTGCTTCCTTCCTTAGTAGCATATATCTTTTCGCTTGATAAAAGCCCTCTTTTATATTCAAGATTACGCGTTGGTAAATAAGGATGATCAGGTATTGCCAGAGCAGGGGTCTGTTCAGGAAAATCAATAGGTGAGGTATAGGTAAAATCTGTTTTACCATTACCCTGAATGCTTGTTTCCCTTACAGTTACCTCTTTATACCCGACGCTGGCCCCGTTTTTGCTTATTCCTGCTATTAGATTTTTTCGGGAAGTCATCACAAAATTATCAGGCTGCATAAATAAACTTCTAACAGGAGGAGATGTCGCTATTTCATACCCTACCTGTTTTGAATAAAGCCTTTCGTACACAGGTTTAGGATATACCAAAGAACCTGAAGAAACTGTATAAGGATGTCCGTTTACATAATGAGGCGGAATAGAGTTTTCAGGAGTTATGGTTTTGTGATACCCGTAATGTTTACTTCTCACCGTTCCTGTACCATCACTATATGCAATAGAGTTAATTCTTAATCCGCCACCATATATGAATCTATAAGGGCTTTTCCTGCGATAGATAAAGAGTAATTCAACATTAGCCGTCTGACTGGCGTTATTTGTATTTAAATTTTGAAAGCAAATCTCATATTGGGCATTTGCATCATAATTAGAGATTGTGAAATAACAATTAGAAGCATTCGTATGACAGCCAGCATACTGTGCTCCCATTTGCCCGTTTTTTCTAATCCTGAACTGGAAGTCCATCAGGGCAGCTCCTTCAAAAGTAGGCGATAAAGGATAAAATCTCACTTCTTCTATTTCAAATTGACTGGATATATCCCCCGGAGTAATAATATCCTCACAGAAAGTACTATAATTACCCCCGGTTACATTAATGTTTGCATTTACGAGCCTATACGCCATGTTTTGCCTGTTTTCTTCAAATCCGGGAATAAGAGCATTGCCCATATAAGAGTAAGTATTACTTTGAAAATTAAAAACAGTACTTCCTCCCGTTGGATAAGTAATTTTCTCTAAAACATCCATCGTACAAACCTCCGGGTCTGTTGTACTTTTATCAAAAAACTTGAAATAATCTTCTGTAGTAAAATAACCCCAGGGATCTATAGCTAATGTTCTTCCGTTAGGGATAGTATTGACTTTATATGATAATTCATAGTCTAAAGGACTGATAACAGAAGGTTCTCCGCTTTCTTTAATCCCTGATAAAAACAATCTTTTTCCATAGGTAGTAGAGTGGGATTTGTAATGATGATCAAAACTGAAATGCTTTACCCTAACGGAATCCGAATTTTTAACACTAATGTTTTTTAAAATGCAAGCACCGGAAGCGTTTATCAGATTATAATCTTGCCTGCCTCCGGTTTGCATACCAAAATTTATTTTAGACTTTCCGACTACTTCAATAGACTTCAATTTCCTGGTGTTTGCCTCATATGCCGTAGAGGTTACTACCCTTGAACCTGGTAGCCCAAAATATCTGCTATATTCAGATTGCAACAAAGCTTTAAGTTGATTGTATCGCTGAGGCATTGAAGTGGTAGTGGTCAAAACATTTGAACTACTGGTCTTTTCAACAAGACTTCCAGTATAGTTAAACTTTACAAGTTCTTTATTGTTATTATCCCTGATTTCCGATATATGGAAGGCACTATTGTAATAAGGAGAGGTTACTGTGGTCGTTGTTGGGAAGTTTTCTTCAAGAAAATCTCTATACGTAGTCGTAGTACGATCAAATTGATTTTCAACCACATTAAATTTATACATAATCCCTTTTTCGTCATATACGGTAAAACCGTTTATCGTGTACTTGCCCGATTGCGAGCTATAGGTATACTCAACAATTATTTTCTCAGTAAAAAAATCTAATTTTTCTACGACTAATTGTCCTCCGCCATTAGGCTTAACAATAAACCTACCGGTTCGTCCCATATAATTAAACTGGTACAAATCGTATTCAGTATCAAACAATCCTCGGTTATGGGTATCCCATAGATACTCGCTAAAACCTGATACATTAACCCCTGAGTTGGGGGTATAAATTTCTTTAAACTCATTATATCTATTCTCTGTATAATCATAGATTCCTATTCTGGGTTTCCCGAAGGTGCTTGCTGTTTCAAACCGGGTAAATTCATCTGGATAACCCCGTACAGTTCTTGAGATTGTTCCTCCTGCAAATAAATTCCAACCTAATCCGACATAACTAGCCACCTCCTCAGCAGCTACTGATCCCGGATGATAATTAAGAGATAAGTTAAGTACAACATCTTTTGATAGTGTTTCAATACTATAAATAGGGATAGAAATGTCAGGAACTCCTGTATAATTATTTACAGGAACTTCCTCAAACTTCATTAAGCTGGATACCGTAGGTGACGGTGGGCTTATATTAGAGAGACCTGTAGGAATTTCTTGTTGGGAATAACAAATCCCGGCACTTAAAATAGTAGCAAAAAAGTAAAAACTTAAACTGTTTTTTAAATTCATGGTCATAATTATTATTATTTCTTCATTATTTTGATCCCGTCTTTCTGCACATCGGTTTCAATCTGCACTACATATACCCCCATCGGAAGCCCGCTCATATTCACAGGTATCGTTCTGCTACCGCTCAATTCAAACTTTTGGAGCTGCCTGCCGTTGATGTCAAATAACGTAGCTGTTCCCCGCTCATAATCATAGCCCACTACTACATTAGTATAATTCAAAGCAGGATTCGGAAAAGCTTCTATATCCAGTTTTTTGACTTTTTCCTTGTCTTCATCGGCCAGTTTAACCACCCAAAAATCATTGCCGCCCATCTGGCTGTTGCGTTGTCTCGATGGTCGGTTGGCCTCTGATGTACCTGCCAGCAGATAGCCTTCGTCTCGGGTAATGATTACTTTTTTAAGGATGTCAACCCCCGAGCTGCCAATGTTCCTGGTTCGGTCTTCACGACCTTCGGCAGATAGCTTCATCAGTATATAGTCGTCTATTCCTTCTTTCTTTTTGGCAGATTTCGTATTCGGATGGTTTACCCCTTTAGAGTTGATCCCTGCGATAAGGGTTCCGTCGGGGGCTTCTGTCAGAGAGGTCAGCAGATCCATCAGGCCGATATCATAGTTGTCCTGCCATAACGGCAATCCGTTCTTATCTATTTTTATCAGCAAAACATCAGTACCACTTTTGGCAAATGAGCTGTTCGAATGCCCGCCCAATATATAATTGCCGTCTTGGGTCGGCAGCAGTACATACAGGTCGTCATTACCGTCTCCGCCATAGGTGCGTTCCCATTCCACCCGTCCGTCTTTGTCGAGTTTAACCACCCAAAAATCCCCCGAAAGATTATCCGTGCTTTTATCATCCGAAGTAGGCGAATTGGTATAACCACCCAACAGATAACCTCCATCATCGGTGATGACCATACTGCGTAATAGTTCCTGATATTGACCGCCTAATGTGGTTTCCCATTCCGTCTTGCCTTTGTTGTCGAGTTTGACGATCCAAAAATCCAGACCTCCCCGGCAGTCTCTTTTTTTGTCTTCCGATTGATCAGAACCGGAAGATCCGCCTAATATATAACCTCCGTCTTTTGTAGGAATTACTTTAGTCAAAATATCCTGACCCTTGCCGCCCAAGGTTCGTTCCCATTCTATTGCTCCCCCTGCATCCAGCTTGACCACCCAGTAATCTTCATTCCCTTTGCAGTCCTCTTTTTTGATTCCCTCGGTCGCATCACTATCCGAAGAGCCTCCCAAAATAAAACCGCCATCAAAGGTATGAGAAATGCTATACAGCAAATCCCTTCCTTCGCCACCTATACTTTTTTGCCATTCCTGCTCTCCGTGTTCGTTCATCTTCCATATCCAGTAATCCAGGTTACCGGCATTGTCCTGTTTCTTGTTTCCGGTTTTACCGGATACGGAACTTCCGGCTAATATAAAACCGTAATCGGCAGTCGGGATGGCATCCATCAAATGCTCGGCATGGATGCCGCCATACGATTGTTCCCACAAGATTTTCTGAGAAAAACTCATAAAACAACTGAAAATAAAAACCCATAAAACAAAATGACGAATTAAAATCATAATATACTAAAGTTAAGTGCTGTAGATGAATATTTTATTGACCGATGAAGGTTAATAAAAGCAAATGTAAAAAAATATCTTTAACATAACATTATGTTAATGCTTTTTTTTTAACACAAGTAGATAAGTTTTAAACAGGCTCTAAATGTCGAAAATCTCTGTTGCTTAGTAAAAAAAATCCTAAAACAGTTTTCGAAGAGCTCCCTGCTAATCCGAGTATAACACTCAGACTTCTTATCTAAGTTTGCTATAAATAATTTATAAACTTAAAAGCCAAGAGTAAACAAAAACAGCCCAAACTAATTTATATAGAATAACCTATAATGCCAAGAAGGGTACAAGCAACTTTAGGAATATTTTGCCGAAATCTAATTTTTAAGAGCGTTAGGAGCTATGTTTTTATAGTCATTGATGAAAGTGTTGTAAAAAAGAAGAAAGTATCACAAATCAAACAAAAACAATCACAAGCTCATTTCTGTATATGCTTTTAGGTTAAAAGAAACGCACCCGACTTAGCCAGACACTCACCAGAGGTTCACCAGACATTAACACGATGCCGACACGACCTAACTACGACCAGATTACGACCAGATTACGACCTAACTACGACTAATTACGACCTAATTACGACCTAATTACGACCCGATTACGACCTAACTACGACCCGATTACGATTTAACTACGATATTCGCTGGGAGTTGAAAATTGATGTTGCTTTTTTCATAAAAATTAAAAATTGATTTTATTCTTAAAAGATAAAAAACTATCTTTGCACCACGAAAAACAAAAGGGGTTTAAATAAATTACTGTTTAATAAATAGATACGTTATGTCTAAAACAATAGGTAAAGTAGCACAAATCATCGGACCGGTTATCGATGTTGTGTTTGAGGCTCAAAATGCAGAGCTTCCAAGGATTTATGATTCGTTAGAAGTAGCTAAGGCGGATGGTTCTAAATTAGTTCTTGAAGTTCAATCACACATCGGGGAGAATATGGTGCGTACCATCTCTATGGATTCCACCGACGGATTGAGCAGAGGAGTAGAAGTTGTAGCTACGGGTGCACCTATACAAATGCCAGTAGGAGAAAACATCTACGGCCGCTTGTTTAACGTAATCGGAGACGCTATTGATGGCTTGGAGAACTTGCCAAAAGCAGGTGCCGACGGATTACCAATTCACAGAGACGCGCCTAAATTTGAAGATTTATCAACTTCGACAGAAGTACTTTATACCGGGATTAAAGTAATCGACCTTATCGAGCCGTATGCAAAAGGAGGAAAGATTGGTCTTTTCGGTGGAGCTGGAGTAGGAAAAACAGTACTTATTCAAGAACTTATTAATAACATTGCAAAAGGACACGGAGGTTTATCTGTTTTTGCAGGAGTAGGAGAAAGAACCCGCGAGGGGAATGACTTACTTCGTGAGATGTTAGAGTCAGGAATTATCAGATACGGAGATGACTTTATGCATTCTATGGAACAAGGCGGATGGGATTTGTCGAAAGTAGACAAAGAAGTGATGAAAGATTCAAAAGCTACGTTCGTATTCGGACAAATGAATGAGCCGCCCGGAGCTCGTGCTCGTGTAGCACTTTCAGGACTTACCATTGCAGAATACTTCCGTGACGGAGCAGGAGATACACAAGGAAAAGACGTGCTTTTCTTTGTTGATAACATCTTCCGTTTTACTCAGGCAGGTTCAGAGGTGTCCGCTCTACTAGGTCGTATGCCGTCAGCAGTGGGTTATCAGCCTACTCTTGCTACAGAGATGGGGGCGATGCAAGAGCGTATTACGTCTACCAAAAAAGGTTCGATTACATCCGTACAGGCCGTTTATGTACCTGCGGATGACTTGACTGACCCGGCACCGGCAACAACCTTTGCCCACTTAGATGCCACAACCGTACTTTCTCGTAAGATTGCAGAGCTCGGAATTTATCCGGCGGTAGATCCGTTAGATTCTACCTCAAGAATCCTTACACCAGAGATCTTAGGAAAAGAACATTATGATTGTGCTCAAAGAGTAAAAGAAATCCTTCAAAAATATAAAGAGCTTCAAGATATTATTGCTATTTTGGGTATGGAAGAACTCTCGGAAGAAGACAAGCTATCAGTATCAAGAGCTAGACGCGTACAGCGTTTCTTGTCTCAACCATTCCACGTAGCCGAGCAATTTACCGGTATTCCGGGTGTGTTGGTTGATATTAAAGATACTATCAAAGGATTTAATATGATTCTTGACGGAGAATTAGATCACCTTCCAGAGGCTGCATTCAACTTGAAAGGAACTATCGAAGACGTAATCGAAGCAGGCCAAAAAATGTTGACTGAAGCGTAATCAATTATGAATTATGAATTACGAATTAATAATTTTCGTAATTCGTAATTTGAAATTCGTAATTAAATTAGAATGAAATTAGATATTATATCACCAGAGGCATCATTATTTTCGGGAGAAGTAGTCTCTGTTACAGTTCCCGGATCAGATGGAGAATTCCAGATGCTGAATAACCACGCCGCTATTGTTTCGGTTTTGGTAAAAGGAAAAGTAAAGATTGAAACCAACTCTTTTGAAGCCAGTACTTCTTTTGAAGATAACTTCATCAAAGAAGGAAATAAATATGTGCTTTCAATAGAGTCAGGCACTCTTGAAATGAAAGATAATAAAGCGGTGGTTTTGGTCGATTAACACAAAATATCAGTAGATAATTAAAAAAAAATCCTGACAAAATCAGGATTTTTTTGTTTAAAGAAGGTTTGTTAGACAAATAAAAGTTCTAAATCGGTTAAATAAGAACAAAATTCTAATTATTTTTTTTATTACTCTGTCAAAAACCACTATCTTTAATCGATTTTAATTTTAAAAAAACAAAATATGTTCACGTATGTATTACTTGCTTTAGGTTTCTTTCTGCTTTTGGCGTCTATTTTTACCGTTAAACAGCAGACTTCTATGATTGTGGAGCGCTTCGGGAGATTTCACAGCATAAGAAATTCAGGGCTCCAGCTGAAAATTCCGGTTATTGACCGAATTGCAGGAAGAATTAATCTGAGAATCCAACAATTGGATGTGATTATCGAAACAAAAACAAAAGACAACGTTTTTGTAAAAATGAAAGTTTCTGTACAATTTAAAGTACTTCAAGAAAAAGTCTATGAGGCGTTCTATAAGTTAGAATATGCGCATGACCAGATTACTTCGTATGTTTTTGACGTAGTGCGCGCAGAAGTGCCTAAATTGATATTAGACGATGTTTTCGAACGCAAAGATGATATTGCTATTGCAGTAAAAAGAGAGCTTAACGAAGCAATGACGACCTACGGATATGATATTATCAATACGCTCATTACAGATATTGACCCGGATATTCAAGTAAAAAATGCAATGAACCGTATCAATGCAGCCGATAGAGAAAAAACAGCTGCAGAATATGAGGCCGAAGCATCACGCATCAGAATTGTAGCAAAAGCAAAAGCAGAGGCAGAAAGCAAAAGACTACAAGGTCAGGGTATTGCTGATCAAAGACGTGAGATTGCAAGAGGATTAGTAGAAAGTGTCGATGTGCTAAACAAAGTAGGAATTAATTCTCAAGAGGCATCGGCCTTGATTGTAGTAACACAACATTATGATACCCTGCAGTCCATCGGTTCAGACACTAATTCAAACCTGATTTTACTTCCGAATTCGCCACAAGCAGGAAGCGATATGCTAAATAATATGGTGGCTTCGTTTACGGCTTCAAATCAGGTCGGAGAGGCAATGAAACAAGCTGCAAAAAACAAGAAATCAAAAAATGATAACTCAGGAACAGATTCGAGATCAGAGTATTAATAAATAACTTTTTTTAGTTCGAAAAAGTTTTAAACCATTTCTATAGTAACAAAAAAGGCTTACATCATTTGATGTGAGCCTTTTAGATTTTAAAAGAACAAACAGATTTCTTTTTCGAAGCTAATTATTTCTCATATTTGAATCTAATTTAAAATCAGTCTAAAAAACAATAAGTTTTTTTTGATTAGCTTTGCCTAAACAGTTAAACTCAATAATTATGTACAATTTTATCAGAGAAGCACATTCAGGCTGGGCTTATTTAGTACTGATTCTGTTATTAGTAGCAGGAATTAATGCACTTTTAGGATTTTCGGCAAACAAAAAATTCACTTCAAAAGACAGAAAATTAGCTCTTTTTGGTTTAATCGCTACACATATTCAGCTGTTGTTGGCTATGTTTTTATATTTCTTATCTCCTTACTTCAGCGCCATCAAAGAAGGAGGTATGGGTGAAGTTATGAAAAATTCAGAGCTGCGCTTATATCTTATAGAACATCCCCTGATTAACCTTATCGCTATTATCTTGATAACTGTAGGATGGTCAAAGCACAAAACAGCACTTACAGACAAAGCCAAATTCAAATCTATTTGGTTGATGTATATCATCGGATTAATACTGATTTTAAGCAGAATCCCTTGGAGTGCCTGGTTAGCTTAATTTTCGCCTAAGCAAACAAAATAACAAACCCTTCCGGAAAATCACGTCCGGAAGGGTTTGTTTTTTCAGATTATATTCTAATTGGGTTTTCTTTTGGTATATTTGTAATTATAATGATATAGCATTTACAAAATGACCAAACTAAGCGTAAACATCAACAAAATAGCCACACTCCGCAACTCAAGAGGCGGAAATGTGCCCGATTTGTTAAAAGCAGCCAAAGACATTCAATCTTTTGGAGCAGACGGAATTACCATCCATCCCAGACCAGACCAAAGGCATATTCGGTATCAAGACGCTTATGATCTAAAACCTATTGTTTATACCGAATATAATATCGAGGGCAACCCCATCAAACAGTTTATAGATTTGGTTGTAGCCATAAAACCTACTCAAGTAACTCTTGTCCCCGATTCAGATGAGGTGTTGACCTCAAATGCCGGATGGAATACGATAAAAAACAAAGCCTTTCTTGCCGAAGTAATTAGCGAATTCAAACGTAACGGAATCCGTACCTCTATCTTTGTAGATCCGGTTCTGCAGATGATAGAAGGAGCAAAAGCAACCGGGGCAGATCGCATCGAGCTTTATACCGAAAGTTTTGCACATGAGTTTTCTTTGAGAAATAAAAACGGAATAAAACCATATATCCAAAGTGCTATTTTGGCCAATCAGCTGAATTTGGGACTTAATGCCGGCCATGATTTAAGTTTAGATAACATTAAGTTTTTTAAAGAAAACATCCCGAATTTGCTCGAGGTCTCCATCGGGCATGCTTTGATCGCAGAGAGTTTGTATTTAGGTATAGATAATGTAGTGAATATGTATTTGGCTAAACTGAAATAATTATGAAAAACCAAGAAATTTTATATTCAAGAATAGAAGGACAAGGCAAACCGTTGCTTATTTTTCATGGCTACTTAGGGATGTCTGATAACTGGAAAACCCTCGGTAATAGATTTGCTCAAGAAGGTTTTGAAGTGCACACCCTTGATTTACGAAACCACGGCAGAAGCTTTCATGCAGATGATTTTTCGTATCCGGCTATGATTAATGATGTTTTAGACTATTGCAACCATCATAATTTAACCAAAGTAAATATGATCGGGCATTCGATGGGAGGCAAACTGGCAATGTTTTTGGCGGTTACTAACCCTGACCTGATCGACAAGCTCATTGTCGTAGATATTAGCGTAAGAGCCTATCCGCCGCATCATCAAGACATATTAGAAGCCCTTAATGCGGTGAATTTCTCTGAGCAGAAATCCAGACAAGAAATAGAGGAAGTAATAGCTCAATATGTAGATGATCTCGGAACACGTCAATTTCTGATGAAGAATGTGTATCGAGAAACGCCAGGGCAGTTGGGCTTTAGAATGAACCTAAAAGTATTGACCGGCCAATACGACAATATGGGAGTGAGCATCCCAAAAGATGCTCGTTATGACCCGTCAGTGTTGTTTATAAGAGGAGAAAAATCTAATTATATCAGAGAAAGAGATATCCAAGATATACGAACTCATTTTCCGAAAGCAATAATAGAAACGGTATCTGATGCAAGCCATTGGGTGCACTCAGAAAAACCCGAAGAGTTTTTTGATGTTGCGATAGCCTATCTAAAGAATCAATAATAATTTTTCGGATAAATTTTTAATGATAGAAAAAAAAGACTCGATTTATTATGTATGCATATTATTTTTAGCTAATTTTGATACATAACAATCTAAAACACCATAACTATGAAAAAAATTCTCTCTTTAACATTGTTGACTTTAAGCACCTCTATGGTTTTTGCAGGAGGATACCGCGTAAGTCTTCAGGGGAACAAACAGCTTGCTATGGGACACACAGGTGTAGCCGTAGTAAATAGTGCAGAAACATTGTTTTTTAATCCGGCCGGAATTTCATTCTTAGAAGATAGATTTAACGCTTCTGTAGGGGCAAGTTATTTATCGGCCACTACCAAATTCCAAAATGTTACCTATAATTGGCAAAACGAAACTGAAAACATAGGAACACCTTTTTATGCCTACGTTTCATACCGAATTACAGATTGGCTCTCAGCAGGGTTAGCGGTTTATTCGCCTTACGGAAGTACGGTAGAATGGGACAAAGACTGGCAAGGATCTCATTTGGTAAACAGTATATCCTTACAGGCAATTTATTTTCAGCCTACCATTGCTTTAAAAGTAAACGAATATTTTAGCGTAGGGGGTGGTCCTATCTTGGTTAATGGAAGTGTTGATTTTAACAGAAATATTTCTAGAAGCATAACCGACGAGCAAGGCAACAGAAGTAATGTTAATATCGAAGCCAACGGCGTTACGGCGTGGGGATGGACAGCCGGTTTTATGTTTAACCCACATGAAAAAATACGTCTGGGAATGAACTATCGCTCAGAAATCACCATGGAAGCGCGTGACGGAGAGGCTACATTCAGTAATATTCCAGGGTTTATGCAAGCAACAGGATACACTAACACCACCTTTGATGCAGATCTTCCGCTTCCGGCAGAATTAACGGTGGGTATTTCGTATCAAATTACCGACAAGTGGTTGGTGGCTTTTGATTACAACCGTGCAAAGTGGGGTGCGTATGAGGCGTTAGATGTTCATTTTAATAATGCAGCAGGCACTTCGCATAACCCCAGAAACTACAAAGATGCAAGTACTTATCGTATAGGACTACAATATGCAGCAACCGATAAGTTCACTTTCAGAGCGGGTTGGTATTTTGACGAAAGTCCTGTGCAAGACGGATATTTTGCTCCAGAAACACCACGTAATGATTCTGACGGTTATACCGCCGGATTGACCTACCAAATCACACCAAAGCTTGGCTTGGATATAGCCTTATTGTATTTACATTTTGATCAAACCAACAACTCGTATGATTATTTTATGGAAGATGGACAAATGACTTCGTTCGGAGGAACCTATAAAAATTCAGTTTTCTCAGCAGGACTCGGGTTAAGCTATAGTTTCTAACTTTTAATAAACAATAAAAAATAGAACAGATGAAAAATAAATTTATATATATATCGGTTTTAGCTTTAGGATTTGCAGCGTGTGAACCTGAGTTTAAAGATGAAATAAGTAGCGGTACTTATCATTCGGGTGAGGCTGACTTTACCAGTTATGTAGCTGTTGGTAATTCGCTTACGGCAGGCTTTATGGACGGAACCGTTTTCCGCTCCGGACAACAAAACTCATTCCCAAACATCCTGTCTAAACAGTTTGCTTTGGCCGGAGGAGGAAACTTTACGCAGCCTTCGTTTGAAGAAGATATAAATAATGTGGGAGGATTGCTTCTTGGAGGACAACCGCTCCCTGGGTTTGGAACACGCATGATTATTAATGCATCAGTCGGAGGACCTCAGCCTATTGCAGGTAGCCCAACGATTGAACTTACTAACCTACAAAAAAAGGCATATAACAATATGGGTATACCGGGAGCTAAATCATTCCATTTGTTGGCTCCGGGTTACGGAAGCTTACAAGGAGTGGCTCAAGGTATGGCAAACCCATACTTCGTGCGTCACGCCACTTCAGAGACTACTACAGTGCTGGCTGATGCCGTGTCTTTAAACCCCACGTTCTTTACTAACTGGATCGGATCCAATGACGTGCTGGGCTATGCTACTTCGGGTGGAGCCAATGATGAGATTACTGACCCGACATTCTTTACAGGAGTTTATTCTCAAATCATAGAAACATTGACAGCTAACGGAGCAAAAGGAGTAGTAGCGACTGTTCCAGATATAACTTCTATTCCTTATTTTACCACTGTCCCTTATGCACCCCTGAGTTCAGATGACCCAAGTTTTGCAGCCTCTATACCTCAATTGCAAATGTTGTATGGTGCTTTAAATCAACTTTATGGTGCTTTAGGGATAACAGGAAGGAATTTAACCGTAAACACATCAGGCTTTACGCCTTTGCTTATTAAAGATGATGAATTAGCAGATGTAGGCCCAATGCTTGAATTAGCAGCAATGGCTAGTGGCGAGCCAATGTTACAAGCGATGGCACCAATTCTGGGAGCCTATTTCGGACAAGTACGCCAAACAACCTCCAATGACTATGTATTGCTTACTACCAGCGGAGTTATTGGTTCAGAAGCTCCGGGGATGCCAGAGCCGCTAAATCTTTACGGGGTTACTTTTCCGCTACAAAATCAGCATGTATTGACAACGACTGAAGCAGCTGAAGTAGCTACGGCCACTACAGCCTTCAACAACAGTATTCGTGCTATTGCATCAGCCAAAGGGTTGGCGGTGGCTGATATGAATGCTATTATGGGGCAATTGGCAGACTTCGGTAAAGGTCTTAAAACAGAAGACGGACAAGTATATTATGCCAATTATTTTAGTACAGATAAGTTGCATACCACGTTGTTCTCGTTAGACGGAATACACCCTAATGCAAAAGGATATGCGTTAGTAAGCAACGAAATTATTAAAGTAATCAATGATTTCTATAAAGCTAACCTGCCTCTGGTTAATGCTTCGGAATATCCGGGAGCAACTATTCTGACTTCCAACTAAACATAGAATTACAATTACATAAAGTTTAAATTATGAAAACAATTATCAGAGTATTACTAACAGCTATTTTGGTATATTTCCTAGCTAATTTTTTGCCGGGAGTTGCTGTTGACGGGCTTAGCTCAGCAATTATTGTGGCCATAGTTTTGGGTTTGTTAAATATTTTCGTAAAACCCATATTGGTGTTTTTGACACTTCCGGCAACCTTAATTACCTTTGGTCTGTTTTTGCTGGTTATCAATGCTTTTGTGATTCTGATGTGCGAATATTTAGTCAGCGGATTCCACGTAAGTTCGTTCTGGACAGCTTTGCTTTTTAGTTTGATATTATCTCTTTTTCAGTCATTCTTATTTTCGTTTGCAGAAAAGCAGGGAAGAATATAGCAATCAAGATTTAAAGCCTCAAAATCAAATTTGAGGCTTTGTTTTTTTTCATACCTTTGCAAGTATGGAAACAAACAGACAAAAGAAAATAGGAGCATTGCTTCAAAATGATTTGGTGGATATTCTTCAAGGCGAAATCCGTAAAAACGGTGTTACTAACCTTGTGATATCTATATCAAAAGTGAGTGTAACCACAGATTTGTCTGTAGCCAAGGTTTATATGAGCGTGTTTCCCAACCAAAAATCAGGCGAAATTCTTGCTGCTGTCCGATCAAATACATCGCTTATCAAACATGATTTGGCTCAAAGGGTAAGACAACAGCTCCGCAAAGTTCCCGATCTGCTCTTCTTTATTGATGACTCGCTCGAATACCTCGAAGGAATAGAAGATGCACTCAAAAGAGAAGAAAACCCAATTGAAAACAGAGAACTTTTGGCCAGAAGAAAAAAACTATAATGTGACCATGAGGCGTTTTGTATTACTTTTAGTTTTATTTGCTTGTATTTCTTGTAAAGATTCTCAAACCTCTGAGAACCCAAACCTCCAATTGGGTAAAAGAATATTCGAAGGTAAGGGGCAATGTTTGTCTTGTCATCAACCCAATCACAAAGTGATAGGGCCGAGCATTATAGAAATAGCCACGATGTATCAAGACCACGAAGCAGATATGGTTGATTTTTTAAAAGGAAATGCAGAGCCTATAGTTGACCCTGCACAATTTGCTTTGATGAAAGCCAGTCTTGAAATTACAAAAAAAATGTCTGACCAAGAATTACAGGCTCTAACAGATTATATGTATAGCTTTTTAAAATAATTTTAATTTTAAAGCGTTAGATTCTTTATACCTTTTTAGCATAATATGATTTTTTATTTTCGGCTTTTTATTTTCGGCTTTTTATTTTTTTGTATGTCTTGGGGAGTTGTAGCTCAAGATTCTTTAGCAGTGCAACAGGATTCTATATATTGGACAAAAAAAAACGAAGTAGGTTTTGATCTAAGCCAAGTAGCCTTTATCAATTGGAATATCGGTGGTAACAATTCTATTGCCGGCCTTTTAAAAGGAAGGTTCGAAAGACGTTATGAGAAAGGTATGCTCTCATGGAATAATGATCTAACTGTTCGTTATGGAGTAAACAAGCAAGATGATCGCGAGATGCGCAAAACAGACGATATCCTTCAGTTTGTTTCTACAGTAGGATACAAGATGCATAAAGACTCTAAATGGAGTTATAGCTCTAAATTTAACTTCAACACACAGTTTACAAACGGATATGCCTACCCGAATACGGATGCGGCTATTTCTCATACTTTTGCTCCTGCTTATATTTTTTTGGGAGTCGGAGCAGAATATTTCGAAAAAGAGAATGACTTTAATTTTTACGCCTCTCCGTTGACCATGAAGTCTACGTTGGTACTCAACCAAAGGCTGGCAGATCAAGGTCTTTTCGGGATTCCTAAAGCAAAATATGATTCTGAAGGAAACAGAATCCAAAAAGCCAAACTACACAGAACAGAAGTAGGGATTCTGGTAACTAACGGCTGGAAAAAAACGATTTATGAAAATATAGAATTCGAAAACAGACTCTCTTTGTTCTCGGATTACTTTAACAACTTCGGAAATATCGATATCGATTGGCAAATGCAACTTGATTTTGTAGTAAATAAATACGTCAGAGCCAATATAAATGTGCATTTCATTTATGACGATGATGTAAAAGCCAACAAAGAAGTTGCTGGCGAAATGATAACGGTAGGTCCAAAAATCCAAGTAAAACAAGCCCTTGGGTTAGGGTTAGTTTATACTTGGTAACCTTAGATAAGACTTCAAATTTTATTTTACCTGAATAATCAATAAATCTTTTTTATAAGATGTAACAAAAAAGTAACTTGGGCTACTTATATACATATATGGAGCCAAGTAAGGAACTTTTTTTTGTTAAGCAAATTAAGGAGCATCAAAACCTTATTCATAAGGTGTGCAGGATATATACGTCTTGCCCGGATGATCACAATGATTTGTTTCAGGAAATTACTATACAGCTCTGGAAAGCGTATCCAAAATTCAGAGGTGAAGCAAAATTTACTACTTGGGCCTATCGGGTAGCCCTAAATACGGCTATTACACTTTTCAGAAAAAAAAGCAGAAGCATTAACGCTGTCGAACTTAATGATAGCCTCCATAAAATTGATTTTGAGGAGTATAATTATGAAGAGGAAGAACAGCTAAAATTGATGTATAAGGCCATTCAGCAGTTAGGAGACATTGATAAGGCACTGGTTTTTATGTATCTGGAAGACAAAGATTATAGAGAAATCTCAGAGACATTAGGAATTACTGAAGTAAATGCTCGAGTAAAAATGAATCGGGTAAAAACAAAATTAAAACAGATAATAAATCCGTAAGGTAGAAATTATATGGATGGGTTAGATTTATTAAAAAAACAATGGGAAAAGGAGAGTAACTTTCCGAAGTTTTCCGAAAGCGATATATACAAGATGATACACAAAAAATCATCTTCGATAGTGAAGTGGATTTTTGTTATAAGTGTAATAGAGATTTTGCTATGGGTGGTTTTGAGTTGGGTCTTTTCAGACGAAAGTCAAAAAGAAATAATCAAAAATTATCACTTAGACGTGTTTATGAATGTATATAGCGTGATTCATTGGGTGGTTTTAGGGGGCTTCGTATTCGTTTTTTATAGAAACTTCAAAAGCATTTCTAATTTGTCTTCGGCCAAAATTCTGATGAGTAACATACTAAGAGTCCGCAAAGTGGTGAAATATTACGTGTGGTATAATATCATCGGAATGTTTATTTCGATAGTGGTAGTCACCGCCGGAATGATACAGTATGACAAAAGCATTAATACACTACTCGACCAAGCTAATGATACAGGGACAGAAACCGGTATTTGGGTGGGGATGCTCCTGATGGTTCTTATAATGACGATACTGATGATAGGTTTTTTATGGCTGTTCTATAGAATTATTTATGGAATCCTCCTGAAACGATTATATAAAAACTATGAAGAGCTAAAGAAAATGGAAATCTAAAAAGCAATAAACCGAGCCGTTTGTTATACTTTTTTGGGTTAGTATGATAAACAAAAAACGACCTGAAACCCAGGTCGTTTTATTTGGAGGCATCAAGCGGATTCGAACCGCTGTAAAAGGTTTTGCAGACCGGTGCCTAGCCGCTCGGCCATGATGCCGCTAATCATTATAGGATGGCAAATATAGAAAATATAATTGTTTTTGCCAATTATATTAATCTTATTTTCGTTTCTGTTTCATTATGATGCTAACGGCTTGTACATCACCCCCGATAGGCGGATTAAGCTTCGAAACTTTTACTTTTATGTGGCTCACAGTAGGGCTTTGAGCAAAAATGTTGTCGATAATACGCTGAGCTACGTGTTCGAGTAATTTTGAGCCAATAGCCATTTGGCCTTTTACGATTCGATTGAGCAAGACATAATCTACCGTGTCGTTAAGCTGATCGGTTTGGGCTGATTTTGATAGATTGGTTTTAATGAGTAAATCGACTCTATAATCTGAGCCTATTTTGCTTTCTTCGACCAAGCAGCCATGATAAGAAAATGTGCGGATGTTTTCTAATAGTATTTTTCCCAAAATGAGTAAGTGTTTTTATAAGTTGAATCTAAGGTTTTTAATTAGTCGTTCGGATAACTTTGTCAATTCCGTCTACTTTTTTGATGTTGTCAATAAGCTTTTTCAAAACGGTATTGTTCGGCACAATTACAGCAATTTGTCCGTTAAATATTCCGGCATCACTGCTAAGCGAAATACTCTGAATGTTTACGTGCATATTGTTAGAAATCACTTTGGTGATTTCGTTAGTAAGCCCGAGCGAATCCATTCCGGTAATTTTGAGGGTAGTTTTAAACTCTTGTTGCGAAGAGTCCACCCATCTGGCAGGTATAATGCGGTAAGCATAATTTGACCTAAGACTAATCGCATTGGGGCAATCTGTTTTATGAACTTTAATACCTTCGTTAATGGTTACAAACCCAAAAACGGCATCTCCGGGTATAGGGTTACAGCAAATAGCGAGTTTGTAATCAAGCTTTTCTTCTTCTTTTCCGAACACCAATAAATCATAATTCCTGCTGATTTCGTCTTTTTGAATATCATCAACATTGATAGAAGGGCTTCGTTTTATCTTTTTAAAGAAGTTGATAAAGCTGCTGTTTTTTTGAGTAGCAAAGTCTCGAAGTTGCTGGTTGTTGATCGTGCCAATTCCCACCCGATAAAACAAATCAAGACTTGTTTTTAGTTTTAAGAAAACCACCAGCTCATTTATTGTTTTTTCGTTAAGCGTAATTTTCAAGTGGCGGAGTTTTCTCTCCAGAACTTCTTTTCCTTCTTCGGCAATCTTCTTAATGTCTTCGTTCAGAACATTTCTTATTTTGTTTTTTGCTCTTGAGGTAGTTACATATTCCAGCCAGTTAGCGGTTGGTTTTTGATTTTGCGAAGTAATTACCTCGACTTGATCACCACTCTTGAGTTCGTGGTCGAGCGAAACCAACTTGCCGTTTACACGGGTTCCTCGTGCTTTTAGACCTATATCGGTGTGGATGTTAAAGGCAAAATCTAAAGCTGTTGCGCCTTTGGGAAGCGAACGCAATTCCCCTTTGGGAGTAAAAACATAAATCTCTTTTGAGTATAGGTTCATCTTAAAATCTTCGACAAAATCAACAGCATTAGTTTCTTGATTTTCTAAGGCTTCACGAAGCAGGTTAACCCACAAGTCCAAGCTGTTTTCTTCGCGGGCTCCTTGTTTATATTTATAATGGGCTGCATAGCCTTTTTCGGCTATTTCGTTCATTCGGTCGCTTCTAATCTGTATTTCTACCCAACGACCTTTCGGACCCATGACGGTAATATGAAGCGCTTCATAGCCGGTAGATTTCGGAGCTGAAATCCAATCCCTGAGACGACTCGGGCTTGGTCGGTAATGATCGGTGACTATCGAATAAATCTTCCAGGCAAGAAACTTTTCTTCGCTGGGCACACTTTTATATACAATCCGTAAGGCAAACTTGTCATACACCTCATCAAAGCTGACGTTCTGCATTTTCATCTTTCTCCAGATAGAATAAATGGATTTCATCCTCCCTTTAATGCTATATTCGAGGCCTTCTTTATCTAATGATTTTTTTAGAATATCAGATATATAACTGATATAAGCATCCTGCTCCTCTTTGGTTTCTTTTATTTTACTTACGATGTCATCATATACTTCTGGCTCGGTATATTTTAGCCCCAAATCCTCCAGTTGCGTCTTAATATTATACAATCCTAATCGATGAGCAAGAGGCGCATAAATATAGAGTGTTTCCGAAGCGATTTTGGCTTGCTTATATTCGACCATCGACTCCATAGTTTGCATATTGTGCAATCGGTCGGCAATTTTTATCAAGATTACCCTAACATCATCATTCAGGGTGAGCAACATTTTTCTGAAATTTTCCGCTTGAAGCGAAATATCCTGATCTGTTTTTACCTGAGCAATCTTAGTCAGTCCCTCTACTATTTGTGCAATTTTGGGGTTGAACATTTCCTCGAGGTCTTTCACCGTGATATCTGTATCTTCGACCACATCGTGTAGCAATGCAGCGGCAATAGAAGTAGGCCCCAAGCCGATTTCTGAGGCCACAATTTTTGCCACAGCAATCGGATGAAAAATATAGGCTTCTCCTGATTTACGCCGTTGATCTTTATGGGCATCTACAGCTACATCAAAAGCTTTTCTGATAAGCTTTTTATCTTCATCACTCAAAGTCTGATAACTGATGCGAAGCAGTTCTTTGTATTCTTTCGCTATCGCTTTGTTTTCTTGTTCTAATTCAAGCTCGGTCATAATTCAAAAATCAATAGCTCTAAATTACGACTTTTCTTTAAATTTACAACGTGTAAATATTAAATAAAATATTAATTGTAAACTCCAGAAAAAAACCTTAATTTGCAGTTCGATTCAATCAAGACCATCCGAATTATGAGTGATATAACCAGAATATTTGATTTTCCGTATTATCAACTAAAAAACCATCCTCTTGATGCAGCGTTAGTTACAAAATACGATGGAGTTTGGGTGAAAACTTCAACTCAGGCATATATAGACCAAGCCAATGCTATTTCGAGAGCATTATTGCGTTTAGGTATAGAAAAAGATCAGAAAATAGGTGTTATTTCTTCTACCAACCGAACAGAATGGAATATTATTGATATAGGAGTGCTGCAGACCGGAGCTCAAAACGTGCCTATTTATCCTACAATTTCCGAAACCGATTATCAGTATATTTTGACCCATTCAGAAGCAGTTTGTTGTTTTGTGTCTGATCAAGAGGTTTTTGACAAGCTCAATAGTGTGAGAGACCAGCTCCCTAATCTAAAAGAAATATATTCGTTTAATCAAATCGCCGGATGCAAAAACTGGAAAGAATTACTCGAATTAGGCGCAGATACCTCCAATCAAAACGAAGTAGAAGCTCGAAAAGACAGCATTAAAGCAGACGATTTAGCCACCTTGATTTATACTTCCGGCACAACAGGAAAACCTAAAGGGGTGATGCTTTCGCACCAAAATATTATCTCGAACGTGCTAGGAAGCTCTTCGAGAGTTCCGTTTGAAGTCGGGAAATACACAAGCTTGAGCTTTTTGCCGATTTGTCATATTTTTGAAAGGATGATATTATATTTGTATCAATATTATAGCGTTTCGACCTATTTTGCAGAGAGTATCGAAAAGATGAGCGACAACCTCAAAGAAGTTAAACCTCACGTGATGACCGTGGTACCAAGGTTACTCGAAAAAGTATATGACAAGATTTATGCTAAAGGGGCCGATCTTACCGGAATCAAAAAAAGACTATTTTTCTGGGCTTTAGATTTAGGCTTCGAATATGAACCTTACGGAGCAAAAGGAGCTTGGTATGAGTTCAAGCTCAAAATAGCTAAAAAACTTATTTTCAGCAAATGGCAAGAAGCTTTGGGTGGTCAGCTAAAATTATTAGTTTCAGGAAGTGCTGCCTTACAGCCTCGACTTACACGAGTATTTACTGCTGCCGGAATCCCGGTGATGGAGGGTTATGGTCTTACAGAAACTTCTCCAGTAATTGCGGTTAATGATATGCGTAACGGAGGTTTTAAAGCCGGAACAGTAGGCCGGGTGATTGATAATGTTGAAGTGAAAATTGCCGAAGACGGAGAGATTCTTTGCAAAGGCCCTAACGTAATGCTGGGTTATTATAAAGATGATGAAAGAACAAACGAAGCCCTTAAGGATGGTTATTTCTATACAGGAGACATCGGAGAGATTGATCAGAAAGGTTTTCTGAGAATTACAGACCGTAAAAAAGAAATGTTCAAAACTTCGGGCGGAAAATACGTAGCGCCTCAAATTATTGAGAATACGATGAAACAATCCCGTTTTATAGAGCAAGTAATGGTAGTCGGGGAAGGCGAGAAAATGCCTGCGGCTCTTATTCAGCCTAGTTTTGATTTTCTAAGAGATTGGGCTAAAATTAAAGGATTTGATATCGGGAATACCAATGCAGAAATTGCCTCTAACCCAAAAGTTATCGACCGCATCAAAGAAGAAGTTGATCAGCTCAATAAAGGTTTCGGAAATTGGGAACAAATCAAAAAGTTTGAACTTACTCCTGATGTGTGGTCTATCGATCAGGGACACCTCACACCAACCTTGAAACTTAAAAGAAAAATTATAGCCGAAAAATACCAAGATTTACATCACAAAATGTATAGATCATAAAGTAGAACGATAAAAAAAAAGATAATCCTCAAGCCTTTAAAAACTTGTGAGGATTTTTGTTTTCTTATCATAAGCTTGAAGAGAGAATTCGTATATTTGTGAGTTAATATTTATTCTTTTAAATGAAACCACGCTTTTTAAAACCAGCTATTTTTTTCGGACTTATTTTTGGGGTAGTTATGATTATCGAGTTCCTTGTCTTATATAAGCTCGATATAGACCCTCTGAAATACCCTTATTTAGGCACTATAATCAATTTGTCTAATTATTTGATTATGCCTGTTTTTTTTATTCTTTTGGCCGTAAGAGCCTATAAGTATAAACACAATGATGGTTATATTTCGTCTTCAGAAACCCTAAGAACCGGAGCTGTAGTTACGATAATTGCCGCCCTCACTTATAGTGTTTTTAACTTAGGGTTCAATTATGCGTTTCCTGAGTTTATTGATGAAACGATAGTCAAAATGCACAATATCGCCTTACAACAAAGAGATAATATGCTCGCACAAGGGGCAACCGAAGAAGACGTTCTGAGTGTTGAGCAAATCGAGCAAAACCTCGAACTGACAAAACAATCAATGAGTTCTTTCTTTTCAATACCGATGACAGTAGTGATGTATGCCATTGTCGGGATTGTAGCCTCATTGGTTATCAGCGCTTTTGTTAGGAGAGAGAAACCTAAACAAGATTCATAAATGAATGTTTCTGTGGTCATACCGCTTCTAAATGAAGAAGAATCATTAAGAGAACTTCACAATTGGATTGTGCGTGTGATGAATATCCATACATTTTCGTATGAAATATGGTTTATTGATGACGGAAGCACAGACAAATCTTGGCAAATTATTACTGATTTAGCTACAGAAAATCAGAATGTAAAAGGCATTCGCTTTCAGCGTAATTTTGGCAAGTCGCAAGCACTTCACGCCGGTTTTGCTCAGGCGAATGGTGAGGTAATTATCACCATGGATGCTGATTTGCAAGACAGCCCCGACGAAATTCCGGAACTGTATCACATGATAAAAAACCAAAACTATGATTTGGTTTCAGGTTGGAAGAAGAAACGATATGATTCGGTTTTATCAAAAAACCTTCCTTCGAAACTCTTTAATTGGGCAGCCCGAAAAACCTCCGGTGTACAGCTTCATGATTTTAACTGTGGGCTAAAAGCCTACCGTAAAGAAGTGGTTAAAAACATAGAAGTATCGGGAGAAATGCACAGGTATATTCCCGTTTTGGCAAAAAATGCAGGATATGTGAGAATAGGAGAAAAACCCGTAAAGCATCAAGCCAGAAAGTACGGAAAAACAAAATTCGGAATGAGCCGTTTTATCAACGGATTTTTAGATTTAATCACCATTTGGTTTCTTTCAAAATTCGCAAAACAACCCATGCATCTCTTTGGGGCGTGGGGTGTGGTGATGTTTCTTATCGGTTTAGGCTCGGCGGTATATATAGGTGTTTCAAAATTATATCGTTTGTATAACGAATCGCCTTATACATTGGTTACTCAAAACCCATGGTTTTATATTGCCCTGACCACCATGATAATCGGTACACTATTATTTTTGGCAGGATTTCTCGGTGAGCTGGTTTTAAGAAATCGTCCGAATCAGGAGAATTATAAGGTGTCAGAAAAAATAAAATAGAGATAAGTTTTAATCTCACATACTCAATAACGATTAAACGAATAATAAAATGCATATACCACAAACTATTTTAGATAAAGTAAACCTCTGGTTAACCCCTTTTTTTGATTCAGATACAAAGGCTGAAATCGAAAAAATGATGAGTGCTGACCCAAAAAGATTAGAAGATGCTTTTTATAAAAACTTAGAATTCGGAACAGGAGGAATGCGTGGAATTATGGGCGTTGGAACCAACCGTATCAATAAATATACCTTAGGAAAAAATACACAAGGGCTATCAGATTATTTAAAAAAATCTTTTCCTGATCAACAAATAAAAGTAGCGATTGCTTATGACTGCAGACACAATAGCGACACTTTTGCAAAAGTAGTTGCTGATGTGTTTTCTGCAAACGGGATCAAAGTATATCTGTTCTCAGATATGCGACCAACGCCTGAGCTTTCGTTTGCTGTTCGTCATCTGAATTGCCAAGCCGGAATCGTTTTGACCGCTTCTCATAATCCGCCAGAATATAACGGATATAAAGTATATTGGGATGATGGAGGTCAACTTGTTCCGCCTCAGGACGAAGAAATCATTGAACTTATTCAAAATTTAAACTACCAAGATATTAAGTTTGAAGCTAACAATAATCTTATCGAATATATTGATAGCGAAATGGATGAGGCTTTCATCAAATCAACATTGACAAATATTGACTTTCAGACTCCTAAAGCTGCCAAAGAAAACCTTAAAATAGTTTTTACTTCGCTACACGGAACTTCCATAAAATTGATCCCAACTGTTTTGGAAAGAGCCAGATTTTCGGATGTACATATCGTACAGGAGCAAGCCGAACCCAACGGAAATTTCCCCACAGTAAAATCCCCGAATCCCGAAGAGCCCGAAGCGCTCGCTATGGCTTTGCAACAAGCTGATGAAATAGGAGCAGATATAGTAATCGGGACCGATCCAGATTCCGACAGATTGGGGGTAGCAGTACGTGATTTAGAGGGGAAGATGATTTTGCTTAACGGAAATCAAACTATGGTTATTATGACCGCTTTCCTGTTAGAAAACCTAAAAAGACAAAATAAAATTACTGGAAACGAATTTATCGGATCGACTATTGTTTCGACTCCGATGATGCTTGATTTAGCAGAAGCTTATGGCGTGGAATGCAAAGTTGGGCTCACCGGCTTCAAATGGATAGCCAAATTCATCAAAGATTTCCCTAATCAAACCTTTATCGGAGGTGGCGAAGAGAGTTTTGGGTATATGGTAGGCGATTCGGTTAGAGATAAAGATGCTGTGGGTGCTACGCTTTTAGTATGCGAAATCGCTGCTCAAGCAAAAGCTTCGGGAAGCTCACTTTATAGAGAATTATTGAATCTGTATATGGATTATGGTTTTTATAAAGAACACCTAATTTCTATCACCAAAAAAGGAATGGATGGAGCAGCCGAGATTACACAAATGATGAAAAATTTCAGAGAGCATCCGTTTGAAGAAATTGCCAACCTTCGAGTAATCATCTTAGAAGACTATCAGTCTTCGATAGCCAAAAACTTGCTTACAGGAGAAGAGTCTGCTATTGCGATTCCGAAATCAAACGTATTGATTTATTATCTGGAAGACGGAAGTAAAATTTGTGCTCGACCAAGCGGAACCGAACCTAAAATAAAGTTTTATTTTTCAGTAAATACTCCATTGAATAGTAGTGAGGATTTGGATGAAAATGAGAAATACTTAGACAATAAAATACAAGAAATTATTAAGGGAATGGGGTTGTAGTTTTTATCAAATAAATACATACAAAACTTAAAATCCTAACTTTACAAAAACGCTACCTATGGAATTTGAAGACTTTAACCTGATTAAAAACCTGCAGACTGCTATTGACGAAATGGGCTACAAAACCCCAACCCCGATTCAGCAACAGGCAATACCCATAATTCTAAACGAAGAAGATTTGGTTGGAACCGCTCAAACAGGTACAGGCAAAACAGGAGCTTTTGCTATTCCGATCATCAATTATTTACATAGGTTAGTCAGCAGTTCCAAAAGAGTCAAAAGAATCCGAACCTTGGTGCTTACACCCACTCGTGAACTTGCCATTCAGGTGGCGGATAACTTTGAGCTTTACAGCAAATACACCAATATAAAAACGCTGGTTATCTACGGAGGGGTTTCACAAGTACCTCAAGTTAGTACGTTAAAAAGCGGAGCCGATGTGCTGGTTGCCACCCCGGGCAGGCTATTGGATTTGCACAAACAAGGCTTTATTGATCTGAACCATTTGCATCATTTGGTCTTAGACGAAGCAGATTTAATGCTCGATATGGGTTTTATCAACGACGTCAAAAAAATCATTAAACTTACGCCCGAGCAAAGACAAACACTTTTGTTTTCGGCTACCATGCCTATGGCGATTCGCGAGTTGGCCGATGCTTTTTTGCGTAATCCGAAATATGTTTCGGTAGCTCCGGTATCTAGTGCAGCCGATATGGTACAGCAAAAAGTATATTTGGTCGAAAAAGAAAACAATCGCAAACTCCTGCTTCATATTCTGCAAAATGAAAATCTAAAAAACATTCTGATTTTTACTCGAACTAAAGGTGGAGCTGATAACGTAGCCCGATTTTTAAAGAAGAACAACATTACAGCCGAAGCCATTCACGGAGATAAATCACAATCGGCCAGACAGCGAGTGTTGAATAGTTTTAAAAATAAAGAAGTCGATGTATTGGTGGCTACCGATGTAGCTTCCAGAGGAATTGATATTGATTCTTTGCCGTATGTAATTAATTACGAATTGCCCAATGTGCCTGAAACATTCGTACACCGAATCGGGCGTACAGGTAGAGCCGGAAACCAAGGTGTGGCGATCTCGTTTTGTGGAAAAGACGAAAAAAATTATCTGCAAGACATCGAAAAGTTAATCAGAAAAAAAATAAAAGTGGTAGAAGATCATCCTTTTCCGTGGGGAGAAAATTCCGAAGCTACTGAGAAACAGTCGTCACAAGCCCCACACAATAATTCTAAAGGAAAGCCTTCAAAGAGTAATTCTCGTAAATCTCCGAATTCAAAAAAGAATAAAAAAAGGTGGTATTAACAACCCATTTAGAAAATCCTCTCATCCTGTTTTTTTATTCGTAAATTTGCTTTTAGATATATTCTTTTCCTTTTAAAATGCAACTTACTCCTTTAGAATTACAAGTACAAACCCTTCCGGACAACCCGGGAGTGTATCAGTATTATGACAAAGATGGTAAAATTCTGTATGTAGGAAAAGCCAAAAACCTCAAAAAAAGAGTAGCTTCTTATTTTACCAAAGTTCATGATAGCGGAAAAACACGCGTGTTGGTAAAAAAAATAGTTTCTATAAAACACATTGTTGTTCCTACCGAAAGCGATGCCCTTTTGTTAGAAAACAACTTAATCAAGCAATATCAGCCCCGATATAATGTCTTGCTCAAAGATGATAAGACTTACCCTTGGTTATGTATAAAAAACGAACCCTTCCCGAGGATTTTCCCGACCCGTAACAAGGTGAATGATGGCTCGGAATATTTTGGTCCTTATACAAGTTTTAAGACCGTCACTACCATTATGAGCCTGATAAGAGAATTATATCAGTTGCGAACCTGCAATTATGATTTAACTCCAGAAAATATTCGTTCGGGTAAATATTCGGTTTGCTTGGAGTATCACATTAAGAATTGCAAAGGACCGTGTGAAGGCTTTGAAACCGAAACCGAATACGACGAAAAAATAAAAGGAGTTCGAGAAATCCTCAAAGGAAACTTCAAAGATTCGCTGCATAGGTTTAAAAAGCTTATGAACGACTACGCTCAAAACTTAGAGTTTGAAGAAGCTCAAAAAGTGAAAGAAAAAATCGAAATACTTGAAAATTATCAATCAAAATCGACCATTGTAAATCCGAGGATTTCTAATGTAGATGTTTTTTCGATTATTTCGGATGATAGTTTTGCCTATGTGAATTTTTTGCAAATTGCTTATGGGGCGATTATCCGTTCGCATACCTTAGAAATCAAAAAGAAATTAGAGGAAACTGATGAGCAATTACTCGAGCTTTCGGTGATTGAGCTTCGGGAACGTTTTCGTTTGGACACCCGAGAAGTTATTCTTCCTTTTGAATTGGACTTTGGAGAAAAAATAAAAGTCACTGTACCCAAGTTAGGCGACAAAAAGCAATTGTTAGACTTATCAGAACGCAATGCAAAGTTTTACCGATTAGAGCAGCTAAAACAAGTTAAAATCATCGACCCAGACAGGCATACCAATAGACTTATGGCTCAGATGAAAGCTGATTTGCGACTTTCGGTTGAGCCACGACATATCGAATGTTTTGATAATTCGAATATTCAGGGGACTAACCCTGTAGCGGCTTGTGTGGTTTTTAAAGACGGGAAACCCAGCAAGAAAGACTACCGCCATTTTAACATCAAAACCGTGGACGGACCTAATGATTTCGCCTCTATGGAAGAGGTGGTGTATCGCAGGTATAAACGGCTATTAGATGAAGGCGAAAAACTCCCGAACCTCATTATCATTGACGGAGGAAAGGGTCAACTCTCATCGGCACTGAAAAGTTTAGATGTCTTAGGGTTAAGAGGAAAGATAGCCATTATCGGCATTGCCAAACGCTTAGAAGAATTGTTCTACCCCAATGACCCTATTCCGCTATATCTGGACAAAAAATCAGAAACCCTAAAAATCATTCAACAATTAAGAAACGAAGCCCATCGCTTCGGAATTACTTTTCATAGACAAAAACGCAGTAATAATGCGTTGAAAACTTCTATCGAAACCATTCCCGGAATCGGCGAAAAAACAATGATTTCGCTAATTAAGCATTTTCGTTCGGTAAAAAGACTTTCTAAAGCATCAGAAGAAGATATTGCTCAAATAATAGGAGCTTCTAGGGCTAAAAAAGTATTTGATTTTTATTCGAGTTTCGGAAAAAAATAAAAATTAATGATTTATATTCTCTTGATTTACATTAAATAAATCAGCTACATCAATTTTTAATGCATTGGCCACTTTAACTAATGTTTTTACGGTTGGGTTGGTTCTCCCTTTTTCAATTCGCTGTAAGGCATTTTCTTCCATCTCCGCTTTTATAGCTAAATCTAGTAGGGTCATTTTTTGCTCTAGTCTGTAGGCTCTTATGCGATTACCAACTTCTTTGATAAATTGTTCACTATTGTTTATCATCTGATTACGATACTTCTAATTACAATTTATAATGTTTAAAAAAACATTAGCCCAACATATTTGTTTGGTAGGTGCAGGTTTTATACTGATATATTTGTTAAAATTAGATAGAAGTATTAGTGTGACATATGATAAATATCATGAAGGAAAACTCGCCAAATGAAATAGACGCTAAGTTTAAAAACATTCACATAGGTAGTTATATAAAATTACGAGTTAATGAATTAAATATAACGACAGATAGAATATGCTCTTTTCTCAACACAGATGAGCAGGGCATACAAGAGATGTATAATAGTTATTCGCTAGATGCAGAAGTACTGTTGCGCTGGTCGAAACTATTAAAATATGATTTTTTCAGGTTGTATTCTCAGCATCTGATATTATATGCTCCTATAGCTGCAGATCCTGATAAAAATAATGCCAAGACTCAGCTTCCTCAGTTTAGAAAAAGTGTTTATACTCAAGAAGTTATTGATTTTATATTAGAGCAATTACACACTAATAAAATGACAAAGTCAGATATTATACAACGGTATAAAATTCCTAAAACAACATTGCATCGATGGACAAAAAAAAGATAAACGAACACATAACACCTGATTATAAACAAATATACAAAGACATTATTCGTCAAAAATATCCAACTAAACTAAATGACCCCGAGATTCTAAACAGATTAAATAAACTAGATACAGCTTTAGATGTTATTGAGTTCAATGATTTTTTATTTAGGACTACCTCAAAAGAAACAAAGTCTGAAAATCAGAAATTGCGCTCTTATGATAAAGCGACTGTTTTAAAAATTCTCAAATACCAAGAAAACTACAGTCTTAATAATAGTGAAGTTGCGCGTCATTTTAAAATGAGCAGAAATACTATTGCTTTATGGAAAAAGCGTTACCAAAATTAACAATAGATATGGCTTTTAAATTCATACTGTAATTTAACCATAATTTAGTCTTTTATCGGGTTTTTCTTTTCTATTTTTGTTTTAAGTAAAAATATTTCTCTACTTGAGGTGTATTCTAACTAAATAAAAAAATAAGAAAATGAAAAAATTTTTGAAATGGACAGCGATTGTTCTTGGTGTTATAATCGTGGCTTTGGTTGCAACTCCGTTTTTATTTAAAGATAAGATAAGAAATCTCGTAATCAAGACCATCAATGAGAATATTGATGCTACCGTTGATTTTGAGGATGTCGATTTGAGCTTGTTTAGAAGCTTTCCTAAGGCGAGCGTAACAATTTATAAACTAAGCGTGATTAACAAAGCACCTTTTGAAGGTGACACCTTGATTTATGCCGATAATATCAACCTTAAAATGTCTGTTAAGGAGCTTTTTAATGATGAAGGAGAGCCGATGAACATCGAAGGAATCTTTATAAAAGATGCCATTGCTAACATTTTATTCAACGAAGAAGGATTAGGAAATTTTGATATTGCTCTCAAAGACGAAAATGAGCAGGACGACCAAGAGGATTCAGATAGTGCTCCGTTTGGGTTGAGCCTGCAAAATTATGAGGTAGAAAACTTGAAATTCACTTATTTCGACCAAAAGTCAAATATGAGAATGGTTATAGAGCACCTTAATCATAAAGGAACCGGAGATTTTACGGCCAATGTTTTAGATCTTGATACCTATTCTACTGCTGATGTTTCGTTTGATATGGACGGCACCAATTTGATGAATAAAGTACCTTTGGTTTTGGACGCAGTTTTAAATCTCGACTTAGAAAATTCTAAATATTCATTCAAAGAAAATATGGCTCGTATAGGAAAATTACCTTTGGAGTTTGACGGTTTTTTACAACTAAAAGAAGAAGGACAAGAGTATGATTTGACCTTTAAAACACCTACCACTTCTTTCTCAAACTTCTTGGCACTTATACCTTCTGCTTATTCTGGAAGTTTAGATAATATTAAAACTACCGGTGATTTTTTAGTAAACGGAGTAGTTAAAGGAATGCTTACCGAAGAGACAATTCCTACTTTTGACATTGCCATTGCCTCAGATAACGCTTCGTTTCAATATCCTGATTTGCCAAAATCAGTTCAAAATATTGTGATTGATGCCAAAATTAAAAACGAAACAGGACTGACACAAGACATTTATGTGAATTTAGATCAGCTTTCGTTCAGAATTGATCAGGATGTATTTGATGCGAATGCCAAACTAAGAAATGTCACCGAAAATATGTTGGTGGATGCCAATATTAAGGGGGTGATAAATCTGGCGAACCTATCACAAGCGTATCCGGTGAAGTTAGAGCAGGAATTATCGGGAATTATCAGAGCTAATGTAGGGCTGAATTTGGATATGAATTCCATAGAGCAAGAAAGATACGAAAACGTAAAAGCAGAAGGAACACTTAATCTTACCGGATTTAAATATGAAGGAGAAGAATTGGCAAAACCATTGGTGATTTCTGAAGCAGATTTAAAATTCAATCCGTCTTATGTGAGCTTAAATAAATTTGATGCCACAACAGGAAAATCAGACGTACAAGCCAGCGGACGTTTAGATAATTTTTATGGTTTCTTGTTTAAAGACCAAGTTCTGAAAGGAAACTTTACTTTGAATGCCGATTATCTGGAAATAAGTGATTTTATGACCACTTCGACCGATGCTGAACCAAGCCAAACAGAAGCCAAAACTACTGCCACAGAAGCAGTAAAAATCCCTGCATTTTTAGATTGTATTATAACAGCCCAAGCCAATACGGTAGTTTATGATAATTTAATGCTGAAAGATGTTTCAGGAAAATTGGTTATCAAAGACGAAACAGTTTCGCTTCAAGATGTTATAACGTCAATTTTCGGAGGTAAAATCGGTTTGAATGGAAGTGTTTCTACCAAGGGAATAGAGCCAATCTTTAGCATGAATTTAAACTTAAATAACCTACAGATTGCTCAAGCCTTTACTCAGTTAGAGATGCTCGAAAAAATTGCTCCGATTGCTGGTGTAATTAGCGGGAAACTCAATTCAACTATTCAACTATCAGGAAATTTAGACGCAAAAGAATTTACTCCGGATTTAGCTTCGTTGAGCGGAGATTTGATGGGGCAGTTTTTAGAAACTAAAATTAACGCAGACCAATCTAAATTACTTTCCTCATTAGATGCTCACCTAAATTTTATTGATTTTGACAAGCTTAACCTGAACAACCTCAAAACCCATCTTACCTTTGATAACGGTAGAGTAAATATTCAGCCGATTGATTTGAATTATGAAGATATAAAAATGCAAATATCAGGTACGCACGGTTTTGATCAATCGATGAATTATGGCGTTACGTTTGATGTCCCGGCAAAATATCTCGGCAAAGACGCTGCAAACCTTTTGGCAAACTTGAGCGGTACCGAAGTGAGCTCAACTATTGTTCCTGTAAAAGCCAGTTTGACCGGTGATTTTTCTAATCCTAAAATACAAACCGACTTAAAACAATCGATTACGAATCTTACCAACCAAATCATCGAGAATAAAAAACAAGAACTAATCGGTCAAGGAAGAGACGCTTTAACCGAAGCTATTGGTGGAGCAATCGGCAAAGACAGTTTGAATATCCCAACTACCAAAGAAGAACTCAATGAGAAAATTGAAGAAAAGATTGAAGAGAAAAAAGAAGAGGTAAAAGAAGAAGTCAAAGACAAAGCAAAAGATGCTATTAGAAACCTTTTCGGAAGAGATAAAGACAAGGATAAATAAAAACAACTTTTATAAAATAATTAGACCTTACGGATTTTAGAATCTGTAAGGTTTTTTTAATAAATAACATACCTTTGGTTTATAAAAAAAATAAAATGAAAAAGCTGATTTTTTTATTTGCTGTGTCTTCGCTGTTTTTGTTTTCGTGTCAAAAGGAAATCAACAAAGCGCAATGGCTTGTCGGAGATTGGGAACACAATTCTTCTGAGGGTAAATTTACCGAAAAATGGAAGGCCCTAAACGATACTACTTATTTAGGAAATTCGTATTTCGTTATCGAAGGTGATACGGTTTTTGCCGAAGAAGTGCATTTGGTGCAAAAAGGAAAAGAGTGGGTATATAGAGTTAAAATCGCCACCGAACCTACCGATAATCTGACTGAATTCAAACTTACTTCAAGTTCCAAAAATCAATTGGTTTTTGAGAATATAGAAAATGATTTTCCTAAAAAAATTACATATAACAGAATACATAAAGATTCCATTTTTGCGGAGATCAGCGGAGGCGGAAATCCGCAAGGTTTTCCTTTAAAGAGAATAAAATAGAAGTTCTTATTTATTTCTGCTCAAAGCAGAAAGCACCACATAAGACAAAATAATCAGCGGAACTCCCAAAAACTTAAACATCAGTAGCAATATGATAGACAAAATCAAAAAGAAAATCTGCAGTTTAAATGTAGCAAAGCTGAAATTCTTGATTTTTAGCGAAAAAAGAGGGAGCTCTGCATTAAGGATATAAGCACTCAAAACCGAAATTCCCAGAAGTACCCAAACATTCGTAAGGGCTTCAATAACCCAAGCAAACTCGGTATATTGAATAACCAAAGGCAAACTCAATATAAAAAGTGCATTAGCCGGAGTAGGCAACCCGATAAACGAATCGGTTTGACGGGTGTCGATGTTGAATTTTGCCAGTCGCATACAAGAACCCAGCGTAATGATAAATCCGAAATAAGGCAAAAATTCATCAGCAGAATATTCCGAAAGCATCTTGAACATCACAAATCCAGGTACCACACCGCTGGTTACCATATCGGCCAGAGAATCCAGCTGCACTCCGAGTGGGCTTTGCACCTTTAAAATCCGAGCAAAAAACCCGTCAAAAAAATCAAAGAATATCCCTAAGCATACAAAGATAAAAGCAATGAGATAATCACCCTGTGCAGCATACACAAGGGCTATGCAGCCGCTAAACAGATTCAAAAGCGTAATAAAATTTGGAATATGTCTTTTCATTTCTTATTTCTTTACAAGGCTCAAAGATACAAAGAAACGACTTCGCAAGCTTACAAATCTGTGCATTACTAAATAAATGCTCTATTTTACACAATAAGTTAATATAAAACGTAGTTTTAGTGTTTGGAAATTTTGTCTGATATTTGCCCAAATCAATTTTATTTTGAAGAAATACTTCACATATATTTTTATCCTTTGTATCACAGTGGGTTATAGTCAAGTAGTACGGAAATATTCAAACGAATTTATGAATATTGGAGTAGATGCCGCCTCACTCGGGATGTCTGGAGCCGTTACGGCAAGCGTGGCTGATGTTACTTCAGGTTATTGGAACCCTGCCGGACTGATTGGCGTAGAAGATTCGCAAGTCGCTTTGATGCACGCCAGCTATTTTGCTAACATTGCTCAATATGATTACATCGGGTACGCAAAAAATATTGATCGTAACAGTGCTTTTGGTATTTCGGTGATTCGGTTCGGGGTTGATGATATTATGAATACGACTGAGCTAATTGATAGCGACGGAAATATTGATTATAATCGTATTAGTCTTTTTTCAGCAGCTGATTACGGAGTTACTTTTTCGTATGCTCGAAAGTTGCCTTTGGATGGTTTTACCTATGGGGTAAATGCTAAAGTAATTCGCAGAATTATCGGGGATTTCGCAGATTCTTGGGGGTTTGGGTTTGATATAGGCATTCAGTTTGAGAAAAATGATTGGATGTATGGACTGATGTTGCGGGATATAACCACTACCTATAATATTTGGAATATTAACCAAAAGGAATTCGAAAAAATACAAGATGCTGTCCCGGGAGAAAACCAAGAATTACCTGAAACAACAGAACTCACCTTGCCCAAGGCTCAATTGGGTATTGCCCGCAAGTTTATCATAAGGCATGATTATAGTTTGCTTGCCAGTATGAATCTAAATATGCGCTTTACGCAAACCAATGACCTTATCTCTACAAGTTTTGTAAGTATTGATCCAGCCTTGGGCTTTGAAGGCGGTTATCTGGATATGGTGTTCCTAAGAGCCGGTGTGGGCAACTTCCAGAATGTTATGCAACTTGACGGAGACGAAAAGGTAAACTTTCAGCCTAATATCGGCATAGGATTCAAATATAGAGGTATCCAGATTGATTATGCACTGACGGATATAGGCGATCAAAGTGTGGCTCTGTACTCAAATGTTTTTTCGCTAAAAATAGATTTGGATATTTTTAGGCGATAAAAGTTAAATACTGTCGCTTTTATAAAATAAAAATCCCCAACTTTTTCTAAAAGTTGGGGATTTTAGCTATAATAGTTTATACTCTTTATTTTCTGATTTTGTCAGACCTTTTATGCTTGTCAGTTTTTTTTGCCTCCCATTTTCTGGCTTGTTCGGGAGTAAGAATAGCTCTCATTTCTCTATCAAACTCTGTGTTTTTAGATTTTTTTACAGCCATTTTCTCTGCCTTTTCAGGCGTCCTTGCTGTTTTCATAGCTTGCTTTTCATTGTTTTTTTTCTCAAAAAGAACTTTTACTTTTTCTTGTTGCTCTTGAGATAAATCAAGCTCTTTGGTAAACTTTTCTACTTTTTTATCAGTGTCCATAGCTTTTTTATCCATCCTTTTGTCTTGGGCAAAGGTCGTAGCTCCTACGACAAGTGCAATCATTACAATTAATTTTTTCATTTTATTTTCATTTTTGAGGTTAATATGCAGTTACATAAGCAAGTGCTATGCCAAAAATAAAAAATATTAATGTTAAGATTATTGTTTTTCTGGCTGTCAGTAATTTATTTATATTTTGGGTAAGAAAACTTCTGCCATCATACACCTTGCACTTCCGCCCCCACAAGCTTCAATAACATCAAGGCTTGACGATAGAATCTCTGAATGTTTTCGGATTTGCTCGATTTGTTTTGGAGTTAAGCTCTGTTGAGCCGATGTGCTCATCACCAAATAACTTTTATTATTTGCTCCTCTGACCTCAAGCATATTTCCTGCAAAGTTATTCACCTGCTCTTCGGTAATCAGAATTATTTCTTTTCCGTCTGCTTTTAGTGATTCTAAAACTATTTTCCGCTCTTGCTTGTCATCAATACAATCGGCACATATCACAGCATATTGCTCTCCGATGCACATCATCACGTTAGTATGGTAGATGAGTTTTCGCTCTCCGTTTACGGTTTGATAGGCATGAAAAATGATAGGAGCAAGGTCTTGGTCTTCGCAAAACTCAATAAATAATTCTTCGTCAGCTCTTGGCGATAAAGCACAATAAGCCTTTTCGTTCTGACGGTCTAAAATAATGTTTCCGGTTCCTTCCAGAAACATATTGGCTTCTTCGGCCAAAGTATAATCGGTTACATTTTCGATTACGAATCCGTTTTCTTCGATAATATCCAAAATATCTTCTCTGCGTTCTTCTCTACGGTTTTCGGCAAACATCGGATAGAGAACTACATCTCCGCTTTGGTGAAACGAAATCCAGTTGTTCGGGAAAATACTATCAGGCGTATCAGGAAGATGTGTGTCGTCAACCACAATCACATTTACCCCAACTGCTCGTAGTTTTTCTACAAAAGCATCAAATTCTTCTTGTGCTTTTCGGTTGGCATCTTTGGGAGAAAGATTGTCTAAAACTTTTTGGTAATAGTTATTTACAGCCGTCTGTTCATTCATTCGGAATGCTACCGGACGAATCATCAATATCGTGTTTGTCGTTTGTTTCATTTTTGTTATATGTTGTAAGTCTCAGGTTTAATAAACCTGAAACCAATTATTTTAGTCTCTAATAAGCGGTAAAGTCGAACATCTCAATAATCCTTCCTGTTTGGCAATTTCGGCATACGGAATTTCTTCCACTGTAATTCCCTTTTCGCGAAGCCAAGTGTTGAGTCGGGTAAAATTCTTTTCAGAAACCACGACATCCGGGGCAATCGAAAAGATATTCGAATTCATATTATACATTTCGTCTCGTGTGATGTGGAACAGATTTTCCTTTCCGAACAAATCAACCAAATACATATAGTCAGCTTCTTCTCGGAATCCGGATTTGTATATGATTCCTTTGTTATGACCTATAGGCTGGAAACAACAATCTAAATGCAAAGCATTATCACGAGGTTCGATTTTTGATTTTACCAAATCAAATTCCTTTACAATTTTGTTGGGAAAAAGGTCTTTTATATACTGTACTCCTTGCATGTTGGTGCGAGCCGTAATATAACTTTTATAGTCGCTTCCTTTGTATGTTCCGATAAAAATATGGTCGTTATAAAGCATCACATCTCCACCTTCGATATGTACTTCTTCTGGAGGACGAACCACTTTTGCCGGATTCATTTGGTTGATTATATAACGAATGGCGTCTAATTCTCTTTCTCTGTCAGGTAAAATATTAGCTTTTATAAAAACATCATCAATCACAAACCCAATATCTCGAGCAAAAATCTGATTGTAATCTTCGATGATTTCAGGTCGGAACACCTGAACGTCATATTTTTTGAATACTTCATTAAAAGCTTCCATTTCTTTCACCATATCTGTTTCTACAGGGTAAGTTCCTGCCAAAATATGTTCTAAAGATTTCGGATCATAAGCTTCTTCGGCTGTGGGAGTTGGTCCATTACTGATTGCTGTCCCTAATACGACAGCTCTAAGTCTTGACGTTTCGTTTTTTACGTTTAATTGAAGCATAAAAGTTTATTTTGGCTTTCGCACAAAAATAGTGAATACTTTTTCGACTAACAACTTTTATCTGCTTTGTAGATATTCCTTAACTTTATATAACAGAATTAGTTGCAAAATCATTACAGGGAGAATCAAAAACACAGACATAAATACAAGAATCACTGTCAGCATGGTTGCATAGAGAATTATGGTGAAAATCCCGGTGATAGTAGCATACGAGCCTAGGTGGTTGGTTAGTTTTAGTAGTCCTATTCCGAACGGGATTCCCACAGCTCCGTATCCCAATAAAGACACTACTCCAAAAATAGTGGCTATAAAATCATTTGAATTCATTAAAAATCCTGAAAAGAAATAGTTTGATCCCGAAACAACTAACATCAGAATGGCAGTTGCCTTGAGCAAAGTGCTTTTAAAGATTCTTCCTGAAATATAAAATCCTGAATAATAAGCAATAGCCAAAACAAAGGAAGCTATTTGAGTGATTAAATACACTATTTTAAAGCTGGCAATATTTCCTAAAACATCGATGTTAAACTCCATCGCAATATTTAGAAAAATATTAAATGAATCAACAATTACAAACAAAATACCCGCCCAGAAAGCAATGTTTATTATGTTAAAATCACTTTTAGAATAACTGATTCTATCCCTTTCTTCTAGGTGTATTTCTTCTAAATCGTAATTCAATGCTTTGAGGATGGTTTTCAGCGTGTAACTTCGTGGAGTTACTTCTCCAGATTCAATGCGTTGAATGGTTCTGACATTGATGTTGCACAAATCGACCAATTCTTCTTGAGTGAGCCCTTTTTCTTTTCGTAGATCAGAAATTTTCTTTCCTAATTCGGGTTGTTTCATGATGCTAAAGTTAAATATTTTCAGCAATACTACAAATAGACCTATTTCAGTACAATTATTTGGGTGTAATTATACCCGACATTCACCCGACATCTCTCTAAGTGCCTACAGTTATTGAGGTTGGTTTATCACTCAAATTTATTTTTAGCATCAAGAATAAGCTGACTCATCAGCTTAAACCGCTCTTGATAAATAGGGTTTAGCTCACCTTCAATAAGCAATTCTCTTCGCATAACCGGAACAGCATAAGGCAAGACCCAAGCGCGAAGAGCCTTAGCAATGGCATCCATATTGTTAATTCCTTGCATGGCCTGCACGCCATCAGCCCAACAAATAAGGCTAATAATTTGATTAGATAAATAAGGTTTAGGGTATTTGCTGGTTAATTCCAGCCAATCTAAACAGTTTTTCATACTTCCTGGGATTCCCCCATGATAAAGCGGAGAAAGCCATATCTGTACATCACTTTCAGAAAATGCCTGAGTCATCTGTTTGACACTATCCGGAACTTCGCTAAAAGGAATTTCAAGCAAAGGAAGTTTATGCTGAGCCAAGTTATAAGTAGATACTTCGATGTTTTCCCCCTCGAAACAAGTCGAAAAAAAATTAATTATTTTGTGTGAAATACTATTCACAGAACTATCGGGAGCCCCGTTAAAAAAAAGTAGTTTCATAAGTTATCTTATTAAACAACAAAGCTAAAAAACAAACCACGTAGTTCATATTTTTTTGGAAGTATTATTTTTGGAATCGAAAAAAATACTACATTTACTATAACTTTTAAACTGAAAGTCTATGGAGTTTTTATCCAATCCAGATACTTGGGTAGCCTTTGCTACGCTTACCTTTTTAGAAATTGTCCTCGGTATTGACAATATCATATTTATTTCTATAGTTACCGGGAAACTACCCGAAGAGAAACGAAAAAGAGCTACCCGAATCGGACTCTTTTTGGCTATGTTCATGCGTATTGCTATGCTTTTCGGAATCACTTTGCTCATTGCCATGAAAAAACCTTGGTTCAGTATAGACTGGGGATGGTTTAGTGCAGACTTTAACGGACAAGCCTTGATTTTGCTGGTCGGAGGAATTTTTCTGATTTGGAAAAGCACCAAAGAAATTCACGAAAAAGTAACACATATTGAGCATAATACCCAACCGACAATTAGTAAACAAGTTTTTAAATCGTTCGGGAATGTCTTGGTTCAAATTCTCATGATTGACCTTATTTTTTCTTTAGACAGTATCCTCACAGCTGTCGGGATGACCAACGGGTTAGACGGAGCGCTCTATATTATGGTAACGGCGGTGGTTATCTCGGTGGGAGTGATGTTAATTTTTGCCATCCCGATCGGAAATTTTGTAAACCGAAATCCGTCCATTCAAATTTTGGCACTTTCGTTTTTAATTCTGATAGGGTTTATGCTTACCACCGAAAGTATGCATCTTTCAGAAGCTATGCTTTTTGATCAAGAAGTCGGAGCTGTGCCCAAAGGATACCTTTATTTTGCTATCGTTTTCTCTTTGGGAGTTGAATTTATCAATATGAAAATGCGAAAAAATACAACAGGGAGTTAATCTAAATAACTGGGTTATTTTCCTGTAAAAAACTCTTTCAAATAAAAAGGCTCAAAATAAGCCACATCTTCAAACTGCTTGTTTTGATACTTTTCAAACGAGAGTAAGCTCATTTCGTTAGCCGAAGGATAGATAATTTCGTCTAAAAACATGAAGTTTTCACGAGTCAATACTTCTTTGCATTTACTTGTGCCATCGCCAATTAAATAGGCTTTTTCAGAGACTTCGTTAAACGAATTTTCATTTATAACAAGAGCTTCAACTTCAGAAATCGTATGATGATTTGGGTCAAAAATGGCTGTGTATACTTCCATTCTGCGAGCATCTATCATCGGGATGATTAGGGCATCTTGTGCGTTGATTTGTTTAGCCAAAACCAAAAGCGTATCTATGGCAATAAGCGGAATGTCTAGTGCATAACAAAATCCTTTTGCCGTAGAGGTGCCGATGCGCAAACCGGTATAAGAACCAGGGCCTTTGCTTAGAGCCACAGCCGCCAATTCTTTATATGAGATTTGAACCTCTTTGAGTAGTCCGTCAATAAAAAGGTGCAACTTCTCAGAATGCGAAAAGTTTTGCTCGGCCACTTCTTTTAATAAGATTGTTTTTCCGCTTTTAGCAATCGAAACAGAACAGTTTTTGGTAGAAGTTTCTATATTGAGGATATACATTTTTTAGACAACTAAATAAATAGAGCACAAAGGTATTGATTTAATTTTATTACTTTTGAATGTTCAAAAAAATGAAATGAATAAACTACTATTTTTTATTTTTTGCTTGTTGTTTTGTTCGTGCAACTTCATTGACAAAAAAGTTCCCCAAAAAGACGATCTTTTGAATGAACGTTTACAGGAAATTGACTGGAGTGAGGTTACTCGTTATCCTTCTGTCAAGGAATGCGACTCCATTATCGACAAAGCTTTGCAAAAAGCCTGTTTTTTTGAGCAACTCACAAAATCTGTTCAAGAACGATTGGCTGTCGATACACTTTCTATTTTGTATCCTGATATCGACACTATAAACGTAAAGGTTACTATCAATCCTGATGCTTCGCTTATTTTTGAACCTCAATATGACGAAGAACTCAGTTACGGAAACCAAAAAATAGATAGTATCATCAGGATTCGTTTGCAAGATTTTCCAGAAATCAAACCCGCCCAAAAAGAAGGAATTCCGGTAAAAACAGAGTTTATTATCCCGGTAATTTTAAAAGTTGAATAATTTTTCTATTTTTAACTAAAATATTGTTAAAAAAAACAAACATGAAAACCATCTTTACTTGTGTTGGGATTATTTTTGGTACACTTCTTTACGCTCAACAAACTACCCAAACCTATGCTTTTAACGCTACTGGAAATACTTATTTTGATGATTTTAAAAGTAGAAATATTGATGTTTTAGCTTCAAATCCTGGATTGAAATATTTTTCGCCTCGAAATATTCAACTCAATGGTGAGAAATTAACCCAAGAAGAGATTAGAGAAGCTCTAGAAGGTTATACATATGCCTTAGAATTGTATGACAAGGGGATGATAAACAGGAAAATAGGGAACATACTTTTAGGAGGAGGAATTGGGCTTTTTATAGGAAACGGAATTGGAAATATGATGAATTCAAATAACGGAGGGTCTAAAAACCCAACATTACTTTTTTATATTGGAGGTGGAATTGCTGCGACAGGGATTATCATAAAACTCTCGGCCAATGAGACGGTAAAAGAATCTACCTGGCATTATAATAGAGAAAAAGGGTATGCTAAAAACATTGATAGTCAGATTAATCTATCTGTTAATTCTGATGGCATAGGCTTGCAACTTACTTTTTAATTGAATTCGGAAAAGATTTTAAGGATTATAACCTTCCGAACATTTTTTTAATTCGCAGCGAAATTACTCCAAAAATAGCTTCTTTAATGATTCCGCTACTCATTTTAGATTCGCCTTTGGTTCGGTCAGTGAATATAATCGGCACTTCGGTGAGCTTAAAACCTTTGACATAAGCCCTGTATTTCATTTCAATCTGAAAGGCATACCCCACAAATTTTATCTTGTCAAGATTTAGGCTTTCGAGCACTTTGCGTTTGTAGCAAACAAACCCTGCAGTGGTATCGTGGATTTTCATTCCGGTAATAATCCTTACATATACTGATGCGAAATAGGAGAGAAGCACCCGAGAAAGAGGCCAGTTGACCACATTCACACCCGTTACATATCTCGAGCCGATACTCACATCGGTATTGTTTTCGGAGCAGCTTTTATATAATTTTTCTAAATCTTTAGGGTTGTGCGAAAAGTCTGCATCCATTTCGAAAATATAATCATAGCCTTTAGATAATGCCCACTGGAAACCGTGAACATACGCTCTGCCTAAACCTGATTTCTTGGCTCTGATTTCTAAAAAAAGACGTTCAGGAAAGCTGTTTTGAAGTTGTTGAACTTTTTTGAATGTGCCATCCGGAGAGCTGTCATCAACGATCAACACGTCAAAGTTTGCGTCCAAAGCAAATACAGCCTGAACAATACTTTCGATGTTTTCAATCTCGTTATAAGTCGGAATTATGACTACTTTTTTATTCATCAAACCACAAAAATTTAATAGCAAATGTAGCGGTTTTGAGCAAAAAACCTCATAAGGAAAGTATAAATGTTATAAGGGGTGCTGTAATCTGTAATTGCAAATTATTCCATTGGGTTATATTTCACTGCTTCCCACTCGGGGGCTTTTAAATCAACGTAATAATAATGCACTAAATCATTTTTATCGAAACTACCATTTTTGTTGATGTCTTCGATAGTTCTAAAATAAAGACGGTTTTGGGCTTCGATGATATTCCAGTCGATAAGTTCTTCTAAATCAGTCGAAAGCTTGACGAAATTCTCTCCGTTTATTTCGCTGATATAAAGTGTTTTGATATCGTTAGAGTCAATTTTGCGGTCGCGATTGGTGTCATTGTCAACCATCGTATAGACTAAAATTCCACGATTTATTTTTTTCGAAAGTTCTTCCAAATAGGTTACCGTATGGATTTCTATAACCTTATCAGTCAAAGTTGTAGTACTGGTAGAATCAACATGTTGAAATTTCAGGTTATTCAGATATCCTGTAAGCTCAAATCGATTGTAATTAGATATCGAGTAACTCACCGAATTGGTTTTGCTTGTACCATATTTTGAAGAGCGGTTATCATACAAACGAACGTCTCCGATAGCGTGAATCAAATACTTGGTTCCTTCCATAAGCACAGGCAAATCTGAGACTTTGATTTGCGAAGAATCGATTTTTACTTGGGGAGTTGTTACCTCTCTTTCGGTTTCTTGATAGGTTACCTTAGGAGTTTCAGGCTGCTGGTTGCATCCGATAAGCATAAGTAAAACAAACAAATATATATATCCTTGGTTTTTCATCGTTCAACAGATTAGTTTTATTCAAAGGTATAAAAAAAGCGATTAGCCTGAAAAATATTTCATACAACTTTAAACTAACTTAATAAACATCGGTGTATTTTTGCATTTCGAATTTTGCACACCTTGAAACGTTTTTTGTCTATTTATTTGAGTTCCTATCGGGGTTTGTCAAAACCTATTTGGACGCTTTCGCTGGTAATTCTCATCAACAGAATCGGAGCGATGGTCGTTCCGTTTTTGAGTGTTTATATGACACAATCACTAGGCTTTTCTATCAAAGAAACCGGATATGTCTTGAGTTTTTTCGGGCTTGGTGCTGTGGTAGGCTCGTGGCTCGGAGGTTGGCTGACAGACAAAATAGGGTATTTTATAACCCAAACACTCAGTTTGTTTTTTATTGTTCCGGTTTACTTTATTCTCCCCGAATTAAAAACCGTCGAAAGCCTCTCGATAGGTATTTTCTTTTTGAGTATCATAGCAGAGACTTTTCGACCTGCCAATTCGGTAGCCATAGCTTATTTTGCTCGACCTGAGAATCTTACTAAGGCTTTTTCGCTTAACCGAATGGCCATTAATTTAGGTTTTTCGATTGGTCCGGCTTTGGGCGGAATTTTAGCTTCTGTATCTTATTATTGGCTTTTTTATGGCAATGCGGTAGGTTCTTTGATTGCCGGAATTGTGTTTTATATTTATTTCAACAACAGAAAATCTAAATATCAAAAAACAGAAAAAATTCAGGCTGACTTTACTGAAAAAGCAAAAGCACCCTCGCCTTATAAAGACAAAAAAATAATGGTGTTTTCGGTTTTGTGCGCTTTGTATGCGGTTTGTTTTTTTCAATTGCTCACCACACTTCCGTTATTCTATAAAGAAGTACACAATCTAAGTGAAGCTGGCATCGGAATTATTTTAGGTTATAGCGGACTTTTTGTAGTAATATTCGAAATGCTCTTGGTGCAAATTGCCGACAAAAAGCTTTCGGTTTCGCAAGTGCTTATTACCGGAACACTGCTGTGCGGGCTTTCGTTTGTATTGCTCAATCTGCATCCGTCTATGCTGATGCTATATATCTCGATTTCAGTATTATGTGTGTCAGAAATTCTGGCCATGCCTTTTATGTCTACCGTTATCGTGAAAAACTCTGTCGAAGAAAATCGAGGAGCCTATATGGGTTTATATTCGCTTTCGTTCTCTGCAGCTCATATTTTCTCTCCGTTTTTAGGAACCCTAACTGTTGAGCATTTTGGTTTTGAAACCCTATGGTGGGCCACCGGAATTGTTTCGGTTGTAGTGGCTCTCGGGTTCTATTTTTTAATGAAAACCATGAAGGCATAATTTGCTGACAGCAGATTATTCTCTTTTATCATCCTTCTGGCTTATTTTTTGACAAAACCTACTAAAATTGTATTTTAGCCAAAAGTGTAGTTGTTATGAGAATATTGTTAGTTGTTTTGTTTGTATGCTGCTTGGGGTTTGCCCAGCAAAAAGATTATCCTCAAGATTATTTTATTTCTCCTTTAGAGATTCCGTTGCACCTTTCGGGAACCTTCGGAGAGTTGCGCAACAACCATTTTCATGCCGGGATAGATTTTAAAACCCAACAAAGAGAAGGGCAAAATGTGGTGGCTGCGGCCGATGGTTATGTTTCTCGGATTAAGGTTTCGACATGGGGCTACGGAAAAGCCCTTTATGTTACTCATCCCAATGGTTATACAACGGTTTATGCTCACCTTCAAAAGTATTCGCCAGAAATTGAGGCTTATGTAAAAAAGCGACAATATTTCGAAAAGTCGTTTGAAGTAGAATTTTTTCCGGGGGCTTCAGACCTTAGAGTAAAACAAGGGCAATTGGTAGGTCTTTCAGGAAATACCGGAGGTTCTGGAGGTCCGCATTTGCATTTCGAAATCAGAGATTCTAAAACCCAAAACACCATCAATCCGCTTTTTTTTGGGTTTGATAAACTCATAACCGATACTAAAACCCCCATTTTGAATAATGTGACCGTGTATCCTATAGGAGAAAATTCGGTTGCAAATGGCTCTGAGCGGCCTACCAAAATTAGTTTATCACAACAAAAAGATGGCACTTATTTAGCACAAACTATTTTAGCCAACGCAAAAATAGGTTTTGGAATCAATACTTATGATTTGCTTGATTTTAATTATAACCGAAACGGAGTTTTTAAAATCGCCACTTTTTTGAATGGAACCCCTGAATTTAACATTGATTTTGACGAGTTTGCTTTTGCCGAAACTCGATATCTGAATGCTTATATTGATTATGCACAGTTTATCACCCAAAAATCCAGAACTCAAAAACTGTTTATAGCTCATAAATATCCATTGAGCCTGATTGCCCACAATACCAAAACAGGAATTATTAATCCTCAAGAAAATGTCACTTATAACTACAGAATTGAGGTTTCAGATTATCACCAAAACAAAATCACCATTAACATCCCGATAAAATATTCTAATCAGGTGGCAACGGTCAAAAAGCAACCCGAAAAACCACTGACCTTACGAGCAAAAGTGGAGAATTTATACGAAAAAGAAAACATATCGATTTATATAGCACCGAATGTTTTTTATGAAGATTTCGGACTTAATTTTGACGTAAAGGATGGCATTTTGACCTTTGCAGACAAGACCATTCCGGTGCATAGAAATTATTCGATAACCTTTAAAGATACCGATATTCCAGTTGATTTACGCTATAAAACTTATATTGCATCAATAGAAGGCAATACTCGCCGTTATAATAAAACCGAAGTTACTGCAAATTCTTTCAGAACGTGGACACGAAATACAGGTCAATTTACGTTAGTACAAGACACCACCTCACCAACGGTGCGTCCGGTGAATTTCAGCCAAGGGAAATGGATCAGTAGTGAGCCGGTTTTAAAAGTGCAGATAGAAGACAATCAGTCAGGAATAAACACCTATAACGCCTATCTAAATGATGTTTGGGTGCTGATGGAATATGATTATAAAACCAAAATGCTCGTTCATGATTTCGCTGATCAAAAAGTGGGCGAAGGGAAAAATGATTTACGAATAATTGTTACCGATAATGTGGGAAATTCTACTACCTTTGAAACGCATTTTTTTAGAAGCCAAAAAACCAATGAATAAACCTATTCTAACTTTTTTAGTTTTTTTTGTCGGATTTTTCTCATTTGCCCAACCCACCTCAAGAGTAAAGGGAGTTATCCTTAACGAAAATAACCAGCCTGTTCCGGGCGTTTCGGTGAGTTTTTTAGACAACGCAACCGTATCTAATGCCAACGGATTTTATTTGCTTACTATTGCGGCTAATACCAAATCAACGCTTGTGTTTTCGCATATTTCTTATCAGCCTTATGCGGTAAGTTTAGAGCTAACACCCAATGAAGATTACGAATTCAACCCGGTTATGAGTCAGGATTCTGAGCAAATCGGGGCGGTAGAAATTACTGTTACCGGTCGCAAGAGAGTAGAAGGCGTAACCAGTATTGAGCCCCAAACCATACGGCTTATTCCGGGTGCTAATGCAGGAATAGAGAACATCATCAAAACACTTCCAGGGGTTTATTCCAATAACGAGCTAAGCACTCAATATAACGTTAGAGGCGGAAACTTTGACGAAAACTTAGTGTATGTCAACGAAATCGAAATCTATCGTCCGTTTCTTATCCGCTCGGGTCAACAAGAAGGATTGAGTTTTACTAATACGGATATGGTCGAAAATGTAGATTTTTCGGCCGGGGGGTTTCAATCTCGTTTCGGAGATAAACTTTCTTCAGTTTTGGATATTACTTACAGAACCCCCACCCGCTTCGGAGCCAGTGCAGAAGCCAGTTTTTTAGGAGGAAGCCTTACCCTTGAAGGCGTTTCGAAAGACCAAAAATGGGCGGCTATTGTCGGGGGGCGTTATCGTGATAATTCCTTATTGGTAAACTCTCAGGATACCGAAACTAATTTTAATCCGCGTTTTGCCGATGTGCAGTCCTACATTACTTTTACGCCCAACAAAAAATGGCAATTCAGTTTTTTAGGCAATATTTCGTCTAACAAATATGACTATGAGCCGCTGGTTAAGCGCACAAAATTCGGAACCATTGACAACCCGACTGAACTTTCTGTTTTTTATGAAGGACAAGAAAAAGATGCATACACGACTTACTTCGGAGCGCTGAAAACGACTTATCAGGTTAATGAGAACTTTAACCTCAAGTTGATTGGCTCGGTTTATCACGCTACCGAACAAGAACATTTTGATATTTTAGGCCAATACCGATTGGGAGAAGTCGATACCAACATCGGTTCTGATAATTTCGGAGAAGTTGAATTCACCCGAGGGATTGGCTCGCAACTCAACCACGGACGAAACAACTTAGACGCGCTTATTGCCAATATTGAGCTTAAAGGATTCCATTATTTAGAGAAAAATCAGATTGAATGGGGGTTTAAATATACCAAAGAAGACTTAAGAGATCGACTCGTAGAATGGGAAGTGATTGACTCGGCTGGTTTTTCGCTGAATCCGCCGATGGGTTATCCTGCCAATGACCAACCTTATAACCCATATACCGGTCCGCTGGTTCCGTATCAAAATGTGAGAGCTACTAATTATACAGATATTGACAGGCTTTCGGGCTTTGTACAATTTAACCGAGGAGGACAAATCGGAGCGCACGAAATTTGGTATAACTTAGGGGTTCGTGCACACAATTGGAATGTATCTGGCGAGGGAATCAAGTCGTCTAATCAAACCGTTTTTTCGCCAAGAGGACAATTTACTATCAAGCCAGATTGGAGGTATGATATGGTTTTTAGAGCTTCTGTCGGAGCCTATCACCAACCGCCTATGTACAGAGAACTCCGTAACGAATTGGGCGAAGTAATATCCGATGTAAAAGCACAGCAATCTATTCATTATGTGCTTTCGCACGATTATAGTTTTAAGCTTTGGGACAGACCTTTTAAATTGGTTTCCGAAGCATTTTATAAATCGATGGATGATGTAAACCCGTACACTTTAGAGAATGTACGTATTCGTTATCGTGCCGAAAATAATGCCGAAGCTTATGCTATGGGATTTGATGCCCGACTCAACGGAGAATTTGTTCCCGGAACAGAATCCTGGTTTACTTTTGGCTTTTTGAAAACCGAAGAAAATATTGACGATAGAGGCTACATTTCCCGCCCAACCGATCAACGACTCAAATTCGGAGCTTTGTTTCAGGATTATATGCCTAACATTCCTAACGTAAAAGTATATCTGAATCTGGTGTATAACACAGGACTTCCCGGAGGTTCGCCTTCGTATGCAGATCCTTATGTTTATCAAAACAGACTGAAAGATTACCGGCGTGCCGATGTTGGTTTTTCGTATGTGTTTGTAGATAGCTCCAAAGAAAATCTTGAAAAAACCGGCTGGCTCAAAAACTTCAGAGAGCTGTCTGTCGGGTTGGAAATCTTTAACCTGTTTAACAACCAAAACGCTATTACTAATACTTGGGTGCGTGATGTGTACACCAAACAACAATACGGCATACCCAACTACCTGACCACACGGGTTTTTAGTTTGAAATTAAGTATGAAGATTTAAAGAGTATTCTCTTTGTTTTTTCTGCCATAGCGATGTAATATTCAAGTGAATAGTTTACTGCCTAACGTATTGTTTATATTCTTAACCAATTTAAGTTATTAAGATTTTATTTGAAGTATTGTGTATATTTGGGATTATCGCTCAGTGTTAAAAGCCGAACCGCAAACAGCACATTTGGTTTTTGCCAACACTCAAAAAGAAAACTAACTTTGTAAGGAAACTTGAGATTAGAATAAATGACAATAGAAAAATACATTGATAACATAAATCAGAGATACAAGCTCGGGAATGCAACGGAGCATACTTTTCGTGGCGACTTACAACAGCTTTTAGAAAGTTTAGTGCCGACAATTAGAGCGACCAACGAACCAAAAAGGCAATCTTGCGGAGCACCTGATTACATTTTGACAAAAAAGGATATTCCAATAGGATATATTGAAGCAAAAGACATTGGTGACAAAGACCTTGAAGGAAAAAAGAAATCGGTAAACAAAGAACAGTTTGACCGATACAAAGCATCTTTAGACAATCTGATTTTTACGGACTACATAGATTTTCATTTATACAATAATGGAGAATTTATTACCAAAATAGCCATTGCCGAAATCACAGAAAAAGGAATTATTGCGATTCCACAAAATTTTGCAGAATTTGAAAATCTTATCAAAGATTTTTGTGTGCACATTGGACAAAACATAAAAAGTCCAAAAAAATTAGCGGAAATGATGGCGGGAAAAGCACGTCTTCTTTCTGATGTTATTGGAAATGCGCTGATAAGTGATGAAGAAAATCATCAAAACAGTACACTTCGCGAACAAAAACAAGCTTTCAAGGAAATTCTAATTCACGATATTACACCTAGAGGATTTGCAGACGTTTATGCGCAAACCATTGCGTACGGAATGTTTGCAGCACGTTTGCACGACCCAACTTTACAAACGTTTAGCAGACAAGAAGCGGCTGAACTGATTCCAAAATCAAATCCGTTTTTAAGGAAACTATTCGGTTACATTGCCGGACCAGATATTGACGACCGAATTAAATGGATTGTAGAAAACCTTGCAGAAATATTCTTAGCCTGTAACGTAGAAGAAATTCTTAAAAACTACGGAAAAACCACAAAAATGGAAGACCCAATTATCCATTTTTATGAAACGTTCTTGGCAGAGTATGACCCAAAACTACGAAAAGCAAGGGGCGTTTGGTACACGCCAGCTCCTGTTGTCAATTTTATTGTCCGTGCGGTGGATGATATTCTTAAAACCGAATTTGATTTGCCACAAGGCTTAGCAGACACTTCAAAAACAAAAATAGCTGTAAACACGCAAACGGCCGACAAGCGTTCTGCAACAGGCTACAAACAAATGGAACAAGAAGTACATAAAGTACAAATTCTTGACCCAGCCACAGGAACAGGAACTTTTTTAGCAGAAGTAATAAAACACGTTCATAAAAAGTTTAAAGGACAAGAAGGAATTTGGAGTAGTTATGTAGAAAATGATTTGTTGCCTCGTTTAAATGGTTTTGAATTGCTAATGGCAAGTTATGCAATGGCACATTTGCAATTGGATTTATTGCTAAAAGAAACAGGTTTTAAACCCACAAAAGACCAACGAACAAGAGTTTACCTCACCAACAGTTTAGAAGAATACCATCCAGATACGGGAACTTTATTTGCCAATTGGCTGAGCAGTGAAGCCAATGAAGCAAACCATATTAAACGTGATACGCCAGTAATGTGTGTGATTGGAAATCCGCCTTACAGCGGTATTTCTTCCAACAATGGCGAATGGATTAGCAATTTGATTGAAGATTATAAATACGTTGACGGTGTTC
>CAYPCZ010000009.1:0-56865 GCA_964409345.1 uncultured Flavobacterium sp.
CTTGGTTAACTTTTAGTTCTTGATTATGAACTAAAAATTCAAAAGGTGCAGGAGGGGAATATCTCTCACTGTAATTCACCACCCTTGCCATACTGTCCGTAATCACACTCGAATTTCCACTTACAAAAAACAGCAAAAACAACAGAATCGGAACAATAGCAAGGGGTAAATACTTATAACTTTTCTTGAAATCAACCGCACTGGTAAAAGGAACAGGACTCAAATTATCTGCTTTCTGTTCGATTGAGGCTAACAAAAGTTCAGATTTTTCCGAATTATCAGCTAATTGTAAAAAGTTAGTCAGCTTGTCATTTACTTCCGAAAAGTGATTTCCGATGATTTTTGAAGCATCATTATAACCGATTCCCTTTTGAATCTTAAACAATTTAAACACCGGAAAACAAATAAACCTCAAAAATAAAAACAGCTCCACTCCCACAAACAACCAAAATAAAATGGTTCTACCTGCAGGTTTCAACCATAAAAAATATTCGATAAAAAGCGTAAATAAAAAGTACAGCAAACCGATTCCGATAAAAAAGATAACTCCCTTTATCAACCGGTTGGTATAATATTTTTTAATAAAACCTTCTAATTTGTCGTATATCAAGTGAATACTGTTCATAGCTTTGAATTATCTAACCGATAAAGTTAGAAAAATAAACATAAATTACATTGATTTTCACAGAATTTTAATTATGATGTTAGTCATTGCGAGGGACGAAGCAATCTCAAATTAAGTTACTCTACGTTCGCAATGACGGAAGTTTTGAAAACAAAAAAAGAATACTTTTTGGAAAAGTATTCTTTTGATTAAAATGAATTATATCGAAATAAAATTTTGAGTTATCTGATTATAAGTACATAAAAGCACATTATTATTTTTTACTATTTGCTTTTTCAATCTTTTTAATCTTTTCAATCTCATAATCTGTAAGAACTTTGCTATAAATCTCTGGCCCAAACTTATCAAGTACAGCAAAAAGATATATATGAAAATCTTTATTTTCTTTAAATTCTTGATTACTTGCTTCTAAATACTCTTCATATTGTGCTGTAGCTTCCTTAATATCCTTAAAAGATGTTAATTCTAAATTTTCTAAGATCCATTGTGAGAATTGAGGGTTTAATCTTTCTACTTCAGAGAAAGTTTTAAGATTTAGTTTCTGACCAAATGCCTTTGATAGCTCTTCCACCTTTTTATAAATTTCTGATTCTCTTCTGTTAAAATTTAACTCTTTAAGTTTTAGGTAAGTTTCATCGTAAGAAGGAATATCAATTAATTTTGACTGCTTGATATAACTTCCAAAAACCACATCATCATTTTCTAAAGGTTGTCCATAACCTATTATCATAAAAGAAAATAAAAATATTATAAATAATAAATTTTGCTTTTTCATAGTTTTTAATTTATATTAAAATTTTTCAACAAAAACACAATCCAGATATATACCTTGACAATTATTCATACCCAATTCATATCCTAATTGCGCAATGGTATACTGAGTATTAGCTGTTTCTTCTGAAATTGTACCATTACTCTCTGCTTGTTTAGTACTTTCAATAGCATTAGAATATGTTGTACTTACTCCCGTTGTACAAATTGTCAAATTATCAGAACATTCACTATTCGGGCTTACGATTTCAGGCTCAGGTAAATTTCCAATGATTAACTCCAAATGACGTCTGGGATTCCCTTTTATAGCTTTATAAAACCCTATATTATCATTATAAGAGTAGTAAACGGAGTTTTTAGTACTATTCCAAAAGTCTTCAGCTTCCAAATAAGTTGAAAATTCTGTACTTAATAAATTTTCTGATATCCAAAAAAATAATTTGGTTTCTGTATCAATACTTGTAAAATCACCTCTGAAATTTAATTTTGAATTAAAATTTTGTACCATTTCCTTTGCTTCTCTATAACTACTAGATTCTAACATAGTTAAATAAAGAAATTCAATATCCTCTATTTATCTATATTTTCCTTGTGTTTGTAATGTTGCTTCTGTTACATCATCACAACCGACAATAAAACACAATGCAACGACAATTAGTAATTGAAACTTTTTCATAATTAGATTATTTAATTATATTAAAGTACAAATATAAAAAAAATACAATTAAAAAATAATTTTAATAAATATTATAACAAGGTACTTTTAAAATAAAAAAAATATGCATATTACAGGATTTTTAAGTAATTTTTCTTACATATTTAAAAAACATAAATCCTGCCACTGCAAGAGTTGCCGTCAGAACAGACAATCCTCCAAACAATAATTCTTTAGCATCTGCATCAAAAGTCGGAAACTCCCTCAACTCCGAAAACAAAGCTAAATACATATAACAGCAAATTAAAATCAATACGCTCGAAATGATAATTCCTAAAACCTTATTCTTATAAATTATCTGAAAAACAAGAACAGCAACCAAAGTTATCGCTACCCAATTAAACGGATTAGAAGTAGGTAACCAATAAAGCAAAACAGCCAAAAGCAACAGATATTCAGGAATATTCCAAAGATGGTTAATTTTCTTCATAGTATTATAGAACGAAAATATTTTCTGTTTATTATTTTTAGATTGCTTCGTTCCTTGTGATGACAGAAGTTTTTTAAATAAAAAATCCTGCAAATGCAGGATTTTTATTCAATACTCTTGTGTAAATGTTTTTTCCCCTTTAAATTTAGAGCTTGTTTAAATTTATCCTTCGTCCTGAGAACTATTAAGATTTGTATGAGACAAACCCTATAAAATTACATAAACAAATTTTAAACAAACCCTAAAGTAAATTTAACATTACATTAAACTCAAAATTTTAGCCCAAGTCCAATCATTATTGCGTGATTCATCATTCTTATTTTGTTATTATCGGAAACAAAAGAATCACCAAAATCTTTATTGGTATTTAAGTATATTCTAGAAAAAAACCTTTTGTTCACATCGAAGTGCATACCCGTATTGAAAATGATTCCAAAACTCTCTTTTTCTTGATAATTTTCCTCTGAAAAATCTTTGAAATTGTAAATACCCCTCAGATGTGGACCAAACTCAGTAAAAAATCTAAAATTGGGCGTGTTCATTGGGAAGATATAAAACCCAAGCAACAAAGGTATTTGATAACTGTTAAACGAAAAATCATTCAAGGATGCAGAATCTCCTAAATTCACTCCTGTTTTAAGATAAAGACCGTCTAACAGGTTATAAGATAATCCAAAATTAACGATATAAGAACTAACATTTTGTTTTGAGTCGCCAAAATCTAATAATTGTATGTTATTACCTCCCGAAACCAAAACATCAATTTTGGTTTCTTGAATTTTACTTTCTTGTGAGTAAATTAGACTATTTCCACCAAATAAAAGTAATAAAAAAACTATTTTATAGAAATTTAAAATTTTTAGCATAATTAATATTTTATAAGGATTAAATAATTAAAATAATTATACCTGTAAGACCACCCACAACTGCCACAATACCTGCTAAAACCTGACCATTAGTCATACCTCCATCTCCAATTGCCGGAGTATTCCACCATTCTGCAATTGTATTAGCAAGCCATTTTGTATGACAACCTATTATGATACCATTTACAACCATCTCCATTTGTTGCATAAGCCTCTATATTACTTTGATTCAAACCAAATAAATCAGAAAAAATTGAGTCATACTCCTCATCATCTATTAAATTAAAATCTAAAACACGAGTTAAAGATTCTTCATAATACGATACTCCTGAAAAGAACGCATCAACAATATGTCTACCTGACATTTCGGAAGGCTCAACATTACCGACTATATAATTAAATCCTTCCTGAAGTAGAACATCTCCTTCAGGTTTAATATTTGCTAAACCTTCATAGGGATCAAGTGAGTGTTTAAACTCTTGATAAGTCATTCCTTCTATATAATATTCACTTATAGAGTTTACAAAACTTACCATAGATTCTTTAGCTTCTACCGAATTATAAACATCATTGATAGGAAATGGTGTTACCATTTCTTTTATTCTGTCAATATCTACTGTGTCAGGTGATTTTTTTACTAATTCATTATTTCTCTCTAAAACTTCAGTATTATTTAGGTCATCACTTGAACAAGACACGAATGAAGTGGATAGGATTGAGATAGATAAAAAGGTTATTAAGTACGGTTTAATATTTTTTTTGATTAAATTCATTTCTTTTGATTTTAAAATAGAGCATCTATAACTCCTAGTTAAAATTTCCTACTCTTTCGATTTTCGTAACTCGTCTATCCTATTTTTAATGTCTTTTCGATAGATTTTCACATTTCTTGACTTTGAATGGTCAGTCCTTTTTTAACCGCAATTCTATTTTAAGGTTATACTAAATTTAAACAAACTCTTACTATTTAAAAATTAAACACTTAATGTACAAAGTTATAATCAAAAAAAATAAAATTACAAATATTTTAACATTATTTAACTATATCATCAGATTGCTTCGTTCCTCGCAATGACGAAAATTTTAAAAAACAAAAAAATATTGATATTAAGGAATTTAATGTAAATTTGTTTGAACAAAAATAAATGCTATGGAAATCACAATCAAAGATTTATATAAAAATATAGACACTCTCCCGAAAAGTATTTATAAACAAGCCAACGATTTTTTGGAATTTCTGAAATTTCAGAATGAAAAAGAAGAATACCAAATTCCCGAATGGCAGAAAAAAGAGATTTCAAAACGTATGAAATATGCAAAGGAACACCCTAATAGCCTTGTTTCAGAAGAAGAAATGAATATTTTCTTAAACGAATTAGAAAATGAAATTTAGAATTGAATATTCTCCTATTTTTCTTCTATACTTTTTTATCAAGTAGTTTCACATATTTAAAAAACATAAATCCTGCTACTACAAGAGTTGCCGTAAAAATTAACAATCCGACAAATAATAATTCTTTAGCATCTGCATCAAAAGTCGGAAACTCCCTCAACTCCGAAAACAAAGCTAAATACATATAACAGCAAATTAAAATCAATACGCTCGAAATGATAATTCCTAAAACCTTATTCTTATAAATTATCTGAAAAACAAGAACAGCAACCAAAGTTATCGCTACCCAATTAAACGGATTAGAAGTAGGTAACCAATAAAGCAAAACAGCCAAAAGCAACAGATATTCAGGAATATTCCAAAGATGGTTAATTTTCTTCATAGTATTATAGAACGAAAATATTTTCTGTTTATTATTTTTAGATTGCTTCGTGCCTCACAATGACAGAAATCGTGTTCTCAACTTCGCTCGAACTGACGTAATTCGTAATTTTTAAAAGAGTTGTCAACATCTATTTAAATAATACAAAAAAAAGATTTTAAAAAATTAATAAAATGGTGTGTGATATAGTCTGTTAATAGTTAGTATAAGTTTTTATAGAAAGTTTGGTTTTATAAGTATGAGTAGTTTATACAAAGTAATCAACACCTATTTGAAGCTATTTAAGATTGATAATCAACTGTTTTGTAAACCTTATTAACAAGAGTTGAAAATGTGTTTTAACCTATATTTATTGATAAGTTTAAGGTTACCTAAATGTTAATAACTATAAAATTTTAACCTATAAGATTTTTGTAATTCGGTCTAAATTAATTTGGATATAATTTTCCGGTTCTCTCTTGTAATTTTTTTGATTCAAACAAAAAATACTTATTGAATTTTACTCCAAGATATCAACAAACTATGTTAATTTACAATCAATTGAATATTAAGTCTTTGTGAAATTGAATTAACAAATGTTTTTTTGAAGCTGTAAAAATTATTTATAAAACCTAAAAATAAACAGTTAGAATCAAGAACATAAACGAAATCAGATGATTGCAGATTTATTGCAATATATAAACCAAAAATAAAGTCGGGATAAAATAAATTACAATAGTTCTCGCTCCGTCATAATCTTTTGCCATGCGTTGTCCTAAAAGTAAAAGTAACAGCGTAATACATGAGATTATTCCTGCTAGTAAAGCAATTTCAGTATTTTGATTGATCAGGATTGATAAAATTCCGATGATAGCTAGAATTCCAGCAACCATTTCCAAGACAAGAATAAACCCTACCGAAAACGGAACTCTATTTTTAAGAATAGTTTCTGCAAAATGAGATTTTAACCAGTCTATATTTCCTTTCCAATCCGCTATTTTATCGAATCCTGATTGTAAAAATGTAATAGCTAAAAAAACTAAAATGATGATTTCTGTAATATGGTTCATGGGGTTATTTTTTATGAATTAAACGTGTAAGTTGTATAGATAAATCAGTCAAAACGAGTTTTGCATTCCCGTTGCGTTCGATATGATATATTGCATCCGAGAGTTCTTTATAAATATCTTGAATGTTATTTTCGTTGACAAACGGAGCAAATTTTTCGAGTTTAAAATTCTCTACATCAGGCTCTAAATATACTAATTCTTGGGTTTGATAATTCAATAGTAAGGCTTGACGAAAAACCTCTATGCAATAATGTAAGAATTTTTTTTGAGTTTCTTTACCGGTGATGGCAATAGTTTCTGACCAACTGATTAGCCCGTGAATAGCACCAGCATTTCCTTTGGCTCTAAAAGCTGTCCGTACCCAACTTACAAACCATTGGTCAAACGGGAATTCGTTATCGTCTAAAAACAATTCAACAGCTTTAGTAAAATTTCCTTGTGCTTGGTGTGCAATTTTTTTGGCAGTGTTTTCTTCTACGGAATAACCTGAAATAAGTCCGTGAGTGATTACTTCTTCGCTCAACGGACCAAATTGTAGAGCCTGACAACGCGATTGAATGGTTTGAAGTATGTTTTTAGGATTTTCGGTAATCAGTAGAATAAGTGTTTTTTGAGGCGGTTCTTCAATGATTTTCAAAAGCTTATTAGCTGTAGCGATATTCATTTTATCAGCCTGCCAGATAATCAAAATTTTATAGCCTCCTTCATACGCTTTAAGCGAAAGTGTTCTGAGTGTTTCTTGAGCATCTTCGACTCTTATTTCGCCTTGTTTATTCAGATAACCGAGTTTTTGATACCAATCGAAAAGACTTCCGTAAGGTTTTTCTTTAAGAAATTCTTTCCATAAGGGTAAAAAATCGGTGCTTTTTGGTTTTGATTTTACGTCTTCGGTGGTGATTGTCGGATAGACAAAATGCAAGTCAGGATGTGCTAATGCATCAAACTTTAAGTGGCAAGCTGCATTGTTTTTACCACACAAAATATAGCGGGCATAAGCAATAGCCATGGCTAAGGTGCCACTTCCTTCGGTTCCTGTAAAAATTTGAGCGTGCGAAATTCTGCCTACATCGGCAGTTTTTTTAAGATGCTCTTTGATGTAATCTTGTCCTAAAACGTCTTCGAATGTCATACTACAAAGATATACAAAAGTGATTAGTGATAAGAAGTGTGATTGTAAATTTACAACAAGCTACTTTATCCTATTTTGTTATATTTGCGAACGTTAAACAAAAAGGATAAATCATGAAACAAATTTTAGGAATAGGCTCAAGAATCAAACATCCGGATTACGGAATCGGAGTGGTAACCAACCTAAGTTCAAAATATTACTGGATTACTTTTGTCGAAAGAGGATTAGAAACCATCGAAGTAGATGCTGATTTTGAGGTTATTGAAGCCATTGATCAAGAAGTTGACACCGTTAGTTTTTCGGAAATTGAGAGCAGTTTGATACGGATTTTAAAAAAATGGAGTGATATTACTGAAATTGTTCCGATTGCAGAACGGTACAGAGGAGGAAAAATGATTTTGCAACCTGCCGACAAGACGTTACAGTCCAAAGAAATTCCGATTGATACGTTTTTTCATAAAATTGTGATGTTGCGAGATAGATTACGAGTTATGGAACAAAAGATAAATGCTCATAAAACCCTTATCGAAGACGAAAAAATCGAGTTGCAGCAATACATTACCCGTTCGTACGGAAGTCTGACAACCTTTAATATTTTGTTTAAAAACAGCTCACAGAATTTTGTGGGAGATTCTTCAAAAAAGGAAAATTAGAAACACAGATTTGCGTTTTAAGTTTTGACTAATAATCTTTGTAACTTTGTAAAAAATAATAATCAGATGAGCAGTACTTTACACATCAAAAATATGGTTTGCGACCGTTGTATAATGGTGGTAAAAGATGTGTTTCAGAAAAACGAAATTCCGTTTTCTGATGTGGTTTTGGGAGAAGTTACGCTTATAAATCCGATAACTGAAAAGCAGAAAGAAGTCCTTGATAAAAACCTTAAATTGTTAGGTTTTGAAATCATCGAAACCCGAAAATCTCAAATTGCCGAAAAAATAAAAAACAAAATTACCGCTTTGGTTTTTGACCCGAAAGGAATCCGATTATCAGAAAACTTATCGGATTATTTAAGTAATAAAATCGGATTGGAATACAGCTATCTGACAACTATTTTTTCGGAAGAAGAAAACCTATCTGTCGAAAAATATTTTATCCTCCAAAAAGTAGAACGAATCAAAGAACTTATCAGTTATGATGAGCTTTTGCTCAAAGAAATAGCCGAAAAAATGCAGTATTCGAGTGTGGCTCATTTGAGTGCTCAATTCAAAAAAAGTACAGGCCTCTCCCCTACTGAATTTAAAAAACAAATCAAAAGACGCTCTATTGATAAAGTAAGTAAACAATAAATTTGATTTACCTTATTCTGCTCTATCACTTTTCTGCCTGATAAATCAAATAAAACCACTTTTTTGATTTTGCATCAACTGCATCAAAATATAAAATATCTGCGACCGGATTAGGATAAATGTTAATTTTATGGTGGTCAAATCAGTAATATTTAAAACACATTGCTTGACATCATCAGTAAAATGAATTTATTAATAATAGACAGTTTATTCATTAATTTATTACAAATATAAAATAATGTTAAAAAATTATAATTAATAATTTGTATTTAATAATAATACATGTCTTTTAATCCTTTTAGAGATATAACTTTTTGTAAAAATTGTATAACTATTATAGATTACCTTTGTATATATACAATAAAAAACAATATGACACTATATATTCCCTTACAAAATGTTGATAATGAGCATTGTGCTATGATTGTCGAAAAAGGTTTACAGTCAGTCTTGCAAATTCAATCCAGCCAAGTAGAAATCAACAACCAACGTGTAGCCATTAAAACTAATTTACCCGAGGAAGCTTTGCCTAATGCAGTCGAAAAAATTAGGGATTTGGGTTATAACGTGCCAACACTGACTAAAAATTATCCGGTAACCAATCTTTCGTGTGCTTCTTGTGCCGGAAGTACAGAAACAACGTTACAGAGCCAAATCGGGGTGGTTAAAGCAAGTGTAAATTATGCCAATACTACGGCTCAAATCGAATATATCCCGGGATTAACTTCTTCTGAGCAACTCAAAAAAGCCGTTCAACAAGCCGGCTATGATTTGATTATTGATGAATCGGATCAGGTTAAGGAATCGTTACAAGAAATCAAAGAAAACAGTTATAACAAACTCAAAAAACGAGTAATTGGAGCCATGATTTTTGCCGTTCCGCTTTTTGTTATCGGGATGTTTTTTATGGATATGCCTTATGCCAACTGGATTATGTGGTTTTTATCTACGCCGATGTTGTTTGTTTTCGGAAAACAATTTTTTGTAGGAGCCTACAAACAAGCCAAACACCGCTCGGCAAATATGGATACGCTCGTTGCTGTAAGTACCGGAACGGCTTATTTGTATAGTGTTTTCGTAACGCTTTTTCCGGGTTTTTTTCATGCAAGAGGCATTCATTCACACGTATATTTTGAAGCCGCAGGAATTGTGATTGCATTTATTTTGCTGGGTAAATTATTAGAAGAAAAAGCCAAAAGCAATACTGGCTCAGCCATCAAAAAACTCATGGGAATGCAGCCTAAAACTGTAACGGTTATTCAAGAGAATCAGCAAAAACAAATTCCTATTTCACAAGTAATACAAGGCGATGTGCTTCTGGTAAAACCAGGCGAAAGTATTGCAGTTGACGGAGAAGTAACAAGCGGAGGCTCTTATGTAGACGAAAGCATGATCAGCGGAGAACCTTTGGCAGTTTCTAAAGAAAAAGGTAAAAAAGTTTTTGCCGGAACCATCAACCAAAAAGGAAGCTTTCAGTTTAAGGCCGAAAAAGTTGGGAGCGATACTGTTTTGGCTCAAATCATTAAAATGGTCGAAGATGCGCAAGGAAGCAAAGCTCCGGTTCAGAAAATGGTCGATAAAATTGCAGCAGTTTTTGTTCCGATAGTAATTGGAATTGCAATTTTGAGCTTTATTTTATGGATGGTTTTCGGAGGGGATAATGCTTTCACCCAAGGTTTGGTAGCTTTTGTGGCGGTTTTGGTAATTGCCTGCCCTTGTGCTTTAGGGTTGGCCACTCCTACGGCTATTATGGTCGGGATTGGGAAAGGAGCCGAACAAGGAATCCTTATTAAAGATGCCGAAAGCCTGCAGTTGGCACAAAAAATAAATGCGATTATTCTTGATAAAACCGGAACGATTACGCAAGGAAGTCCGTCGGTAACTGATTTGAAATGGCTTGTACCCTCAGAAGAAAATCAGAATATTTTGTATAGTATAGAAAAATCATCCGAACATCCGTTAGCCGATGCTATTGTTAATCATTTAGAAAGCTCAAGCAAATTTATCGAAGATATACTTATCGAAAACATTTCCGGTCAAGGGATTCAAGGTGTTTATCAAGGCAAAAAATATTATATAGGTAATCAAGTTTTGGTTAACCAAAAAGGAATTGCTGTTTCTGAAAACATTCAAAACCAGCTCGACATAAGCCTTAACAAAGCCCAAACGGTTGTTTTGTTTACCGATGAGCAACAAGTATTGGCTATAATAGCTATTTCTGACCCGATTAAGCCAACTTCTCAAAAGGCGATAGATGAGCTTCACAAAGACGGAATTAAAGTCTTTATGCTTACCGGAGATAACGAGCAAACAGCCAAAGCCGTAGCCGATGAATTAGGGATTGATGAGTATCAGGCCAATGTGCTCCCGTCTGAAAAAGCAGATTTCGTAAAAAAATTACAACAACAAGGCAAAACTGTGGCTATGGTCGGAGACGGAATTAACGACAGTAATGCCTTAGCACAAGCTGATGTAAGTATTGCTATGGGTAAAGGAAGTGATATTGCAATGGATGTAGCCAAAATGACTATTATATCATCTGATTTGACTAAAATATCGAATGCTATTCATTTGTCGAAATATACTTCGAACGCCATCAAACAAAACCTATTTTGGGCATTTATTTATAATGTTATCGGAATTCCGATTGCCGCTGGAGTACTTTATCCGATAAACGGATTTTTACTTGACCCGATGTGGGCAGGAGCAGCTATGGCCTTAAGTTCGGTGAGCGTAGTAAGCAATAGCTTGAGATTAAAATATAAAAAGATTTAAACACTATAAAACCAATATGAAAACATTTAAATTCAAAACCAATATCAATTGCAGTGCTTGTGTAGCAAAAGTAACACCTGTTTTAAATCAGGAAACTTCTGTCGAAAAATGGGAAGTAGATACGGGCAATCCAGATAAGATTCTTACTGTAGATGGCAAAAATATCAATAAAAAAAGTATTGTAGATTCGCTTCAAAAAATAGGTTATAAAGCCGAAATTTTATAAAGAGTAAAGCTTTTTACCATTCGTTGACTTTATTGGCGTCAAGCTTTACGAAAATAAATATCAGAAGCGTGTATGCCCAAAGTCCTGACCCGCCATAGGAGAATAAAGGCAACGGAATACCGATGGTTGGAAATATTCCGATAACCATTCCTATATTAGCAAAAAAGTGGATAAACAAAATACTGACGACTCCATAACCATATATTCGACTGAATTTAGAGCGTTGTTGTTCTGCTAAGTATAATATACGTAACATGAGTGCTACAAAAAGAACGATGACAAGTACAGAGCCCGAAAAACCCCATTCTTCGGCTAAGGTGGTAAAGATAAAATCGGTATGTTGCTCGGGCACGAAACTTCCTTTGGTTTGAGTTCCTTCGAGGAACCCTTTTCCGGTTAATCCTCCCGAGCCAATAGCTATTTTAGACTGATTCAGGTTATACCCCGCTCCTCTCATATCTACTTCTGTGCCTAACAAGACATTAATTCTGTCTCGGTGATGGGGCTGGAGTACATTTTCAAAAATATAGCTCGAAGAAAATACAAAAAGAGAAATACCCGCAAAAACAATCAGACTAGAAAAAACATTACGATGTACTTTTTTGGTCCTAAAATAAAGTAAGGACGTAATCAGAAAAATACTAGTAATGATAATCCAAACTTCCATAACGAGTGCTAAAATAAATAGAACCAGTACTATAGCTCCGATTAGCAGATAAATAAAAGGCAATCCTTCACGGTATAAAGCAAAGATTAAAAACATAAATACTAATGCACTTCCGGGGTCATTTGGCAAAATAAGCAATATAGGAATGCCAATGATAGACAGTGCTCTGATTTGAGTAGAAAACCGACTTAAATCTATATTTGGGCTTTCGATATATTTAGCCAAAGCCAAGGCAGTAGCTACTTTGGCAAACTCAGAGGGCTGAATACTAAAAGAACCTATACCGTACCAGTTGGTTTGCCCGTTTACGGTTTTTCCGAACACAAATAACCCTGCCAAAGCGAGCATGGCCCCGATATAATAAAGGCCGGCATATTTTTCATATACTTTAGCATCTAACGAAAGCAAAAAGACAATCAAAAACAAACTTAAGCCAATAAATATCAGCTGTCTTCCGTATTCTGACGAAAAGTTAAATTCTGTAATTCCTTCTACAGGAACCGAAGCCGAGAAAATGTTCACCCACCCCATAGCTACCAAAGCCATATACAGCAGTATGGTTATCCAGTCAATATTAGCAAGGGTAGATTGATTTTTCATTTTCGGTCGTACTCTGCTTTTGTTATGATTGCGTTTTGGTTAATTAAAAAAGGTTTCCCAGAATGTGGTTTATCATATTCGTGCTCTAAGGTTTCGGTGAGCATTCGTGTTTCAAGATCTGTACGAGTTATTTCTCCTTTGATATATTTCTCTATCATAAGCGAAGCAATTGGTCCGGCATAACGCGAACCCCAATATCCGTTTTCTACAAAGACGGCAATTACAATCTGCGGATTTTCTTTAGGAGCAAACGCTACAAAAATAGAGTGGTCTGTCAGCTGAGTTCTGACTCCGTTTATTCGAGTAAAGTTTTCGGCCGTTCCAGTTTTAGCACAAATATCGATGTCTGGTACTTGTAGTCTTCTGGCCGTTCCTTCGGTATAGACGCCATGTAATCCTTCAATAACAGGATCGAAGTGCTTAGGGTCTATAGTAGTGTGGTTTTTTGTTACAAACCGTTTATCGATTTCTGAGTTTTCAATTTCTTTGATGATGTGAGGCGTATAATAATAGCCTCGGTTGGCTACGGCGCACATCATGGTAGCTAATTGAATTGGGGTAGTGGCTATTTCTCCTTGCCCGATAGAATTAGATATGGTGGTCGTGCTACCCCATCTGCCGTTTGGATACCATTGGTCATAATAATCTCCGTCGGGTATGCGTCCTCGTCTTCCGGTAGGTAAATCATAACCCAAAAAATTTCCCATCCCGAAGCTTTTTACGTGATCGCTCCAGGCATCCATACCTTCTTTACTGGTTTTGTATTTATCTATGGAGCGTCTGTAGGTTTGTGCAAAATAAGTATTACAAGACCCTCTAATTCCGTTATATAAATTTATATTTCCAGAGTCATGACATTTCATGAAACTTCCTCTGCCGTATGAAAAACCGTGATTACAAACAAAAGTAGTTCTTGAGTCAATCACTCCTTCTTGAAGACCTACTAATGCAGATACGATTTTAAAGGGAGAGCCCGGAACATACTCTGCCATAAGTCCTCTATCAAATAGTGGCTTGGCCAGAGTATCATAGAGTAAATTAGTATAATTTCTTGAGCGCTCTCTCCCTACTAAAATGGCCGGGTCAAAACTCGGGGCAGAAACCAAAGCCAATATTTCTCCGGTTTTGGGGTCAAGGGCTACAATTCCGCCTCTTTTGTTAACCATGAGTAATTCTCCGTACTCCTGCAGGGCGAAATCAACGGTAAGGGTGATATCCTTCCCTCGGGCTGAGAGCGTGTCATACATGCCGTTTTTATAAGGACCTAGCTCACGGTTGAGCTTATCGCGCTGTACCCGTTTAATGCCTTTTGTTCCTTTCAAGACGTCTTCATAGGCTAATTCTACCCCGTTTTTTCCTTTGAGGTCTCCACTTTTGTAGTACGGATTTCTGTCAATTTCTGTTTGATTAACTTGAGCAATATCTCCGAAAATGTTAGCAGCTGATTGGGTTTGATAATCTCTCAAGTATCTTTTTTGGATATAAAAGCCTTTAAAACGGCGCATTTGTTCCTGAAAAGTAGCAAACTCTTTTTTATTGAGTTGGGTCAGAAAAGGCGAAGGCAGCCACGGGCTATAATTGATAGCTTTTTGAAGTTGCGAATCAAAGAATTCTCGGGTTACGCTCAAGGCTTCACAAAAAGCCAAGGTGTCTAAATCTCTGACTTCTCTGGGCACCACCATGATATCATACGAAGGTTGGTTGGCCACCATCAAATCACCATTTCGATCATAGATATAGCCTCTTTCAGGAAATTCGTATTTGATTTTAATGGCGTTGTTTTCTGCTTGGAGTTTATATTTTTCGTCAATTAGTTGCAAATAGAATAAGCGGGCAACGATGAGCAACGTCGCTACAATTATCAGAAACGGAAAAAGTCCTTTTCTCATTTTGCATTGGTTTTGAATAAGTTAATTATAAGGACACTAAATATAATTGTAAAAATTCCTGAAAGCAAGATTTTTAACATTGCGTATCCTAATAAATCGAAGCTAAAGGCCTCCAACAAAAACAAAACAGCATGATGAATAAGCACGCAAAGACTTACAAAAACCAATTGTTCTTGTAGCGGGGCGCGACCGATTTTTATGGTTTGGTATTCGTAGCTTAACCCAAACGAAATTTTAAAAATATGATGTCTAAAGTAAGCCAAAACAAGACAAGCTGCCGTGTGCACTCCGCCTGAATTACTAAACATATCCATTGCGATGCCTAGTGTAAAACTCCACAATAATAGCCCATATCGGCTGGAATTTACTGAATATAATAAAATAAAAATCAGATAAGGATAAGGGTTTACGTAGCCAAACAATTCTATGTTGTTGAAGGCTATTATTTGTATGAGTAACAACAAAAAAAACCGCACGATATTTTTAATAAACTCGCTATTCATCGCCTTGGGTTTTTTCTTCTAATTCTTGTAATTCTTCTTTATGTACGTGCTCCACCACATATACAGAACTAATCTGAGTCATATCATTAAACAACCTAACGTGAAGGGTTGATGTGCTTGTGTTGTCGTCAATTTCTACTCGATCAATAATTCCGACCGGGATGTTTTCGGGGAAAGCTTTAGAGCTGAATCCGGTGACTATAGTATCTCCTTGTGTGATAGATTCTATGCGAGGAACATCAATAAGCTGTACAAATCCAGTACTTTTTCCGTCCCAAGTGAGTGTTCCGAATTGGTTGTTTTTTTTAACCTTTGCTACAATTTGAAAATCGGTGTTCAGCACACTCAAGACCGTAGCATAGTTGTTTTTGGCATATTCTATTATTCCTAAGATTCCTTTGTCGTTGATAACGCCCATATCGCGATCAATTCCTTGTTTAGTACCTCCTTTTAAGGTAAGATAATTCTTTTGTTTGCGGTAAGAATTTTTAATCACCTTAGAGCTAATCACGTTGATTTCTTTATCTGCAATAGGAGGGAGGTCGATTAGAGTGCTATCGGCTATTTGCTGATTATTGAGCAAGAACATTTTCATTTTGAAATTCTCTTCTTTGAGCTTTTCGTTTTCCGCTTTAAGCGAAAAATAATCACTTATCGATGAGATATTCGAATACACATAGCCGGTAAAGCTATTAGACGAATTGACAATTTTGCTTCTATGAAAAGAATGATGAGTAATGGTGAGCCACAATGCGATTCCTAACAGCAATAAAAACAGCAATCGAAGTCCGTTTCGTATGATAAAACCGATGAGTTGCTGCATTTATAATTAGTTCTTAGTTTTTTGGTTATTTTATAAGAATGCTCTTATATTTTGAAATATTTTTTAGTGCCATCCCGGTTCCGCGAACAACAGCTCTTAACGGATCTTCGGCAATATAAACCGGTAGGTCTGTTTTTTGTGAAATTCGTTTGTCTAAACCGCGAAGCATAGATCCTCCCCCGGCAAGATAAATCCCGGTGTTATAGATATCAGCTGCTAATTCTGGTGGTGTTTGCGAGAGCGTTTCCATTACAGCATCTTCAATTCTTTGGATAGACTTGTCTAATGCTTTGGCAATTTCCCGATAAGAAATATCTACTTGTTTTGGTTTTCCGGTAAGCAAATCTCTACCCTGGACAGACATTTCATCAGGTGGTGATTCTAGGTTGTCTGTGGCGGCTCCTACTTCGATTTTTATTTTTTCGGCAGTGGCTTCTCCTACATACAAATTGTGTTGCATTCGCATATAGTAGATGATATCGTTGGTGAAAACATCTCCGGCAATTTTAACAGATTTGTCACACACAATTCCGCCTAAAGCGATCACCGCAATTTCTGTGGTACCTCCGCCTATATCAACAATCATATTTCCTTTGGGTTGCATAATGTCTAACCCGATTCCAATAGCTGCTGCCATTGGCTCGTGAATCAGATAAACTTCTTTACCATTAACTCTTTCGCAAGATTCTTTTACGGCACGCATTTCTACTTCGGTAATCCCTGAAGGAATACAAACTACCATTCGGAGGGAAGGCGTATAGATTTTCTTTTTTAAAGCGGGAATACTTTTGATAAAAAGAGAAATCATTTTTTCAGAAGCATCAAAATCAGCAATTACTCCGTCTTTTAGCGGTCGAATAGTTTTGATGTTCTCGTGGGTTTTTCCTTGCATGAGGTTAGCTTCTTTTCCCACAGCAATAATTTTCCCTGAAATTCTATCTCGTGCCACGATAGAGGGGTTATCTACAACCACTTTATCATTATGTATAATCAATGTGTTTGCTGTGCCGAGGTCAATAGCAATATCCTCGGTCATAAAATCAAAAAACCCCATCGTATAAAGGTTTAAAAAATTAAAAATTTGCTTTAATAACTCACAAAGGTAAATAAAAAGATACGTTTATGATGTAAATAAAAAATAAATTTTTTTAGGGTTTTGAGTGGGTGTCTAATAGTGAGTAGGAGAGTAAAAAACAACATTGCTATCTGGCAAATGCTCTTCTCTGAAACGCTTAAAAGCAAAGTTTATTGTGGTGATAATTCGGAATACCTTTTATGATAAAGGTTAATTTATTTTCAGGGTTATTTACAAAGAAATTGACGTCTTAAAACACGAAATAATAACATTTATTTATATTTAATAGCGAGAATTTGCTAACTTTACAGAGTTGAAAAGAGAGAAAACAGTGTTTCACTAAAATATTATCACTAAAATGAAAGTTGATTTCTGGTTAAAATTTTCAATTGTTAATCTTTTTTTGGTAGCGCTTATCGGCACTATTCTAAGGTTGAAGGTCTGTATAGAGTTTCCGTTTCAGCAAAAATATCTTTTGCATTCCCACTCTCATTTTGCATTTGCAGGTTGGGTGAGCCACACGCTGATGGTCTTGATGGTGTATTACCTGAAAAACAAATGCAAGACATTAGCACTGACTCGATACATCAGGCTTATTATTGCTAATTTAGTTTGTTCTTACGGAATGTTTATTTTCTTTATTTATCAAGGGTATGGAGCAGTTTCTATTACGTTTTCTACAGCATCAATTATTGTTTCTTATATTTTTGCTTACTATTTTTACAAAGACAGTAAGCATCTAAAAACCGAAGCAGCTTTGAAGTGGTTTCAAGGAGCATTGGTTTTTTATGTGATTTCCTCGGTCGGTACTTTTTTTCTGGCTTATTCGATGACCGCACCCAAAATCAATTTTGATGTTTATTTCGCATCTATTTATTATTACTTGCATTTTCAGTACAACGGTTGGTTTTTGTTTGCTTGTATCGGGTTGTTTCTCTCGATGTTTAAAGTCGATAATAACTTAGTTAAAAGGCTTAACCGTTTGTACTATTTATTGTCGTTGGCTACGTTAGTGACATATGGGTTGTCTGTTTTATGGATCGATGTCTCTCCAATAGTTTATGGGGTTGTTGCTTTTTTCGGCCTACTCCAGCTCGTTGTTTGGCTACGAATGCACCAAGTATTGACAATAAATTTTAAGTACACAATCAAGACACAGCCAAAATACCTACAGTTTATACTTGTTATTGTTGGTGTGTGTTTATTATTAAAGTTTGTGCTTCAATTTCTTTTAATTGTTCCGTCTTTAGCAGAAATAGCTTTTGGAATGCGCCCTATAGTCATTGCTTTTCTACATTTGGTTTTGTTGGGAATTATTTCACTATTTCTTCTTTATTACGTTTTTGTCCAACAATTACTTCCCACAGCAAAAGGCACTCGCTTTACCTTGTGGTTTTTTGTGGTGGCGGTGTTTTTAAACGAGCTTATTTTAGTGCTTCAGGGGCTTTCAGGATATATTAAATTTTCGATGCCTAATGTAAACGAATTGTTGTTAATCGCAGCCGCTCTTCTATTATTATCCTCAGGATTATTGATGTTTATTGTTTTAAAAAATAAACAATTATCCGCCCAAAGACCATAAACTGTAATTTCATTTTATATTTATTACTCATATATCTTTAAAAAACTTATTGAATATTGTAAATATATTTTGAGGTTTTACTACACAAAGTTGTTGTTCTTTAGATTTACACTACAATTTATACTAAATATAGATTGTTAAAAATTGTGAAAATTATTTTTGCGGTTTAAAAAAATACTTTTATGTTTGTGTAAAACATCCAATATAATTGATGATTTTATGACTTTAGTCATACTTTAATATCAATAAAACCATGAATTTTGTTCTAATATAAAAAAGCAGTAAAAATGAAAAAACTTGTATTATTATCCGTTTCTATTTTGTTTATGATCTCGTGCGGAAAAAAGGAAAACTCGACAAGCGACTTCTCTAAACCAGCCGGCTCAGAAAGCACAACTTCTGAGAGCGATTATGACCCGATGCGAGGAGAAGGGAAATTTGACAATATTGATCTTCCCGAAACTTTAGACCATGAAATGGCAAGGTTGGGAGAAATTGTGTCTGGAACTAAATGTCTGGCGTGCCACAAACTTACAAGCGAAAGATTAGTAGGTCCTGGATGGGAAGGTGTTACAGAGCGACGGACCCCCGAATGGCTTATGAACTTTGTTACCAATCCAGATCCGATGATTGACAAAGATCCTGAGTTGCAAGCTCAGTTAGAAGTGTGTTTGGTGCGTATGCCCAACCAAAACATTTCAGACGATGAAGCACGTCAGATTCTTGAATTTATGAGGAAAAACGATGGTGTAAATTAAAAATATAAAAAATTTAGAACAAAAATGGACAAAAACTTAAAAAAAGTAGCGTTAGCTATAGTAGGACTGGCTTTTTTTGCCGGTTGTAAACCCAAGACGGCTTCAGATGCAGTCAGTGGAAATGCAGCTCAGAAAGTGTACGTAGCTCCAGGTGAGCACGATGAATTTTATTCGTTTACCTCTGGAGGATTTAGTGGGCAGGTGGCTGTTTACGGAATTCCTTCCGGACGTTTGTTAAAGGTATTGCCGGTATTCTCACAAGATCCCGAAACAGGTTATGGATATAGCGAAGATACCAAACCTATGTTGAATACTTCACATGGTTTTGTGCCTTGGGGTGACCAACACCATTTAGCGATTTCTCAAACAGATGGGGATTATGACGGAAGATGGTTATTTGCCAACGAAAATAACACCCCTCGTATAGCCCGGTTAGATTTGACTACTTTTACTACCAACGAAATTATTGAAATACCCAACTCGGCAGGAAATCACTCATCGCCATTTATTACAGACAATACAGAGTATGTGATAGCCGGAACACGCTTTAGTGTGCCTTTTGAAGACGAAGACGGAGATATTCCAATCAGTACTTATGCCGAAAATTTTAGTGGTGCAATTTCATTCATTAAAATAGATCCTGAAACAGGAAGAATGGCCCTTGATTTTCAATTGAAAACACCTCCGGTAAATTATGATTTGAGCCACACTGGAAAAGGACCAAGCAGCGGATGGTTTTTCTTCTCTACCTATAATACCGAAAAGGCACATACTCTATTGGAAGTTAATGCTTCACAGAACGATAAAGACTTCATTTTGGCCATTAACTGGAAAAAGGCTGCTGAATTGGTAAAACAAGGAAAAGGTAGAAAAGTAAAAGCTCAATATGCGCACAACGTATATGATCACAACACACACTCAGCTACTTCTACTATTTTAGACGAAGTTCATGTTTTGGATATCGAAGACCTTGAAGGTATTGCTTATTATATCCCGTGTCCTAAATCTCCACACGGTTCAGACGTTGATCCAACTGGAGAATATATCGTAGGAAGCGGAAAGTTAGCTTCTTTAATCCCGGTTTTCTCTTTCTCTAAAATGATGAAAGCCATCGAAGAAAAGAAATTTGACGGTGATTATGACGGCATTCCTGTGTTGAATTACGAAACAGTATTGCATGGCGAGGTTCAAAGACCGGGATTAGGCCCATTACACACCGAGTTTGACAACAACGGAAATGCTTATACTTCATTCTTCGTATCATCAGAAGTAGTGAAATGGAACGTAGAAACTTTGGAAGTAATTGACAGACAACCCACCTATTATTCTACAGGTCACTTGACTGTGGCTGGAGGGGATACTAAAAATCCGTACGGTAAATATTTGGTTGCTTGGAACAAAATTACAAAAGACCGTTATCTGCCAACAGGACCGGAGCTTGCACAAAGTGCACAGCTATTTGATATTTCGGGAGATAAGATGGAGTTACTCTTGGACTTCCCAACTATCGGTGAGCCACACTATGCTCAGATTATACCCGCATCGTTAATAGTTGATAAACAAAAACGTATTTATGATATCAACGAAAACAATCACAAATATGTCGTAAAAAATGAAGCCGATACCCGCATAGAACGCAACGGAAGCCGTGTTGATGTGTATATGACACTAATCAGAACACATATTACCCCTGATAATATTGAAGGCATTCACATGGGAGATGAAGTATATTTTCATATCACAAACTTAGAGCAGGACTGGGATTTACCACACGGATTTGCCGTAATGGGTAACAACAACTCTGAGGTACTTATCTTGCCGGGAGAAACCAGAACACTGAAATGGGAACCAACAAAAGTGGGAATCATACCAATGTATTGTACGGATTTCTGTAGTGCACTCCACCAAGAAATGCAAGGGTACATTCGTGTATCGCCTGCCGGAAGTAACACTCCGTTACGCTACGGAACCGGTGATAATGCACCCAAAGGAGAATAAACTTTTTTTAAAAATCATAAAGAGTTGCTTTCTAAAAAGAGAGCAACTCTTTTAAAATATACAAACCATGAAATCAGCACAAAAATATTTGCACTCCACCACCCGAATACTGGTAGGTATAGCTGGTGCCGTGCTGTTTATCGCGTTATTTGTACCGATTTGGCAGATACAACTAACAGCTCCTCAATATCCTGAAGGCTTAGAGCTCTTTATTCACGCGGATAAGTTAAATGGTGATGTACAAATCATCAACGGGCTGAATCACTATATCGGGATGAAAGAATTACACGAAGATGATTTTATAGAATTCACTGTATTGCCCTATATAATTGCTGTCTTAGGCGGAATTGGCTTGCTTACGGCAATAGCTAATAGCAGAAGATTATTCTTTTTCTGGGTCATTTTTTTTGCCCTATTTGGCATTTTGACCATAATTCGTTTTTATTTTTGGCTGTATGACTACGGACACAATTTGAATCCCGCAGCCCCTATACAAGTTCCCGGAATGAGCTATCAACCCCCAATGATCGGATATAAACAATTGTTGAATTTCGGAGCCTATTCTATTCCTGCTCAAGGAGGATGGGTGATGATTGGAGCGGTAGTATTGGCCGTCTGGGCATTTTTAAAAGAAGTAAAATTTAAAAAGAAAAAAACATGAATTTAAGAGCATTGTTATCCATATCATTTTTTACCTTGATATTTGTTTCTTGCAGCAAAGAACCCAAACCCATTGAGTTTGGAGTCGATAACTGCGATCATTGTATGATGAACATCAGCGATGTGCGTTATGGAGCGGAACTTGTCACCCAAAAAGGTAGGATTTATAAGTTTGATGATATGTATTGTATGAAAGAATTTATACACCAAGGGGTTGTTACCCAAGATCAAGTGTATTCGCTTTGGCTGGTGGATTTTCAAGCTACTGAACAGCTGATTCCTGCAGAAGAAAGTTATTTGCTGTACAATCCTGAACTAAAAAGCCCTATGGGTTCTAATACAGCAGCTTTTGCTGACCAAGCAACACGTGAACAACAATATTCGGAACACTCTGGAACAATGTTATTATGGGAAGATTACTTCGATTCAAATTAATAATTTTTTTACTGGTTTTGGTTGGACAAAACCTACAGGGTAATACGATTATCGTTGAGCCCAACAACCCGCAGAAGACCATCAAAAAGGCTTTTGAACAAGCACAAAACGGAGATACTATTCTTATAAAACCTGGTGTTTACCGAGAAGGAGCATTGTTTTTATACAAAGCAGTTACGATCATCGGAGAGGATTATCCGGAAATTGATGGTGAAAACCAATACGAAAACTTGTTTGTGCAACACGATGATGTTGTCATCAAAGGCGTATTGTTTTCCAATTCGGGAAGTTCAAGCTTTAAGGATATTGCAGCCCTCAAAATTAAAGACTCCAAAAATGTACGTATCGAAAATTGTAAGTTCGAAAACAACTTCTTTGGTATTCATACCATTAATTCTACTTATGTCTCTTACATAAACAATCGGTTGACTTCAGGAGGCATGAAGGGTAAACCTTCTGCTAACGGAATTCATATCTGGAAATCTAAATTTATGACCATCGAAGATAACATCATCAAAGGTCATAGAGATGCGATTTATCTGGAGTTTGTAGAAAGTTCGACCATTACTAACAACCAAAGCATCGAGAACAAAAGATACGGTTTGCACTTTATGTTTTCGCACGACAATGTTTTTAAAAACAACATTTTTAGGAAAAATGATGCTGGAGTAGCAGTGATGTATAGCAAGCGTGTAGAAATGCTCAACAACGTATTTACACAAAGCTGGGGCAATGCTGCTTATGGTGTTTTGCTCAAAGAAATCGACGATAGCAAAATTATCGGAAATGAATTCAGCGAAAATACAATGGCAATTTATGGTGATGGTGCCAATCGGATTGAAATACGTAATAACAAGTTTCTACGAAACGGTTGGGCGATGAAAATCAATGCAAGTAGTAGTGATGCTGTGGTGACCGGAAACAATTTTCAAGGAAATACGTTTGATGTAGCCACCAACGGAAAACTGAGAGTAAAATCGTTCAACGGAAATTATTGGGACAAATACGAAGGGTATGACCTAAACAAAGACGGATTGGGCGATGTGCCGTATCATCCGTTGAGTTTATTCTCGGTTTTGGTCGAAAGAAATGAGTCGGCCATGCTTTTGTTTCGAAGTTTTATGATTACGCTTTTGGATAAATCCGAACGGGTATTGCCAAGCATTACTCCCGATTATATTAAAGATGAAACCCCGCTTATGCGACCTGTGAAATTATGATAGAGAATCAATTAAAGATAATGACGATTTTTTTTATAATTATCACTATAATTTCTTGTAAATCAGGAGAGTTTCAGGATACTGATGTTCCGTACAAAGTAGGTCAATCCTATGTTTTTAAAACTACGGTTATAGAGTCAAACTCCACTATCATAATTGATACATTAACATTGACAATTAAGAAAAAAGGAATGCTTGGAAGTATTTTAGGTATGAATATGGTTGAATGGAAATCCAAAAAATTTCCAGCCATTGAAGAAATACGAGGTATTAATTTAGAACCGTATTCTGCTGAAATACAGATGCCTTTAAATTATCCGCATTTAGAAAATGAAAATTTAGTTATTGTAGGTTATCCTTCTTTTTCAAGGTCAATGCTTGTTGGTTCCACCTCTAAATCAAATCATTTATTTCCCAAGAGCTATGGAAAATTAGCAGATAAAGAAATTATCCAAGAAAGCATTGTTGTTGATTCTGTACAAATAGATTTCAAAGGAAAAAATATTGATGTGCAAGTAGTGGAATATGTGAATTCATCTCATATTGAAAAATTCGGAGCCTATGAATTAACAACTTTTTATAATAGTGAGTTTGGATTTGTAAAAATGAAATATATTTATCCTAATCAAAAACAAATTAAATTTGAACTAATTGAAGTAAATAACGAACCGTAATAGCGGATTGTAAAATTATGATAGAAATTAAGAACTTAAACAAAAAATTCGGCAAAAATCACGTACTGAACGATGTTTCGGTTTCGTGCCAAAAAGGAGAATGTATAGCACTCATTGGTCCGAACGGTTGTGGAAAAACCACCCTTATCAAATCGTTTTTAGGTATGGTGGTTCCCGATAACGGAAGTATTGATTTTGAAGGAAAATCTGTTTTGGGAGAATATGAATACCGAAACCGCATCGGATACATGCCTCAGATCGGGCGTTATCCCGATAATATGACCATTGGTCAAGTATTTGAAATGGTACAGGAAATCAGGCAAAACAACAATCTGGACAAAGAATTGTACGAGGCTTTTAAGATTGAGGAGCTTGCTAACAAAAAAATGAGTACCCTTTCGGGAGGAACCACTCAAAAAGTGAGTGCTACGTTGGCTTTTATGTTTGATCCAGAAGTGTTGATTCTGGACGAACCCACCTCCGGACTTGACCCATTGGCATCCGAAATTTTGAAGGATAAAATTATCAAAGAAAAAGAAAAAGGAAAATTGATTTTGATTACTTCACATCTTTTGAGCGAATTAGACGATTTAGTAAGCGAAATTATCTTTATGCAAGAAGGTGAAATCGAATTTCACAAGCCTGTACAAAAGCTGAAAGACGAAACACAAGAAAGCAGACTTTCAAAAGCGATATCCAAAATTTTAAAGTCAACCCAAAAATCACAAAAAAATGAATAAAATCATTAAGATTATATTTTTAGACATACTCAAAAGCAAGATTATCATCGCTTATACTCTAATGCTTGCTATTTTAGCCTGGAGCTCGTTTGCCTTAGAAGATAACGCATCCAAAGGAATACTCACTGTTCTAAACGTAATTTTGTTTACTGTTCCCTTGGTTTCGATTTTGTTTTCGACCATATATGTTTACAACAGTTCAGAATTTGTAGAAATGCTCTTAAGCCAGCCGGTCAAACGTAAAAAAATCTGGATCGGATTGTTTTCTGGTTTATCATTGAGCTTAGTACTTGCTTTTTTAGTAGGAGCGGGAATTCCGCTACTGGTTTATTCGTCTGATAAAGTAGGAGTGATGATGCTCGTTATGGGAAGCCTTATCAGTGTGGTTTTTGCTTCGCTGGCTTGCTTTGCTTCGATTATGACCCGAGACAAAACCAAAGGCATCGGAATTGCCATCATGCTATGGTTGTATTTTGCTTTGATTTTTGACGGAATCGTACTGTTTTTATTGTTCCAACTATCAGAATATCCCATTGAAAATGCGATGGTAGCCATCACAGCTCTTAACCCGATTGATTTGGCTCGGATTCAGATTCTATTAGAACTCGAGGTTTCTGCCATGATGGGCTACACCGGTGCAGTTTTCAAAAAAGTATTAGGAACCTCCACCGGATTAATCATCTCTTTTGCACTCTTGTGCCTGTGGTTTGTCGTTCCGTTTTGGATTTCACTCAAAAAGTTTATCAAAAAGGATTTGTAGTTGCTAAGGTAATAAAAAAGTCCCTACGTATTATATAGGGACTTTTTATCTTTCACACAGCAATCTGATCTTAATGTTTGAAATGTCTTACTCCGGTAAAGACCATTTTCATTGCGTTTTCGTTACAAAAATCAATACTCAGTTGGTCTTTGATAGAGCCTCCGGGTTGAATAACGGCTTTGATTCCGACATTATTAGCAATTTCCACACAATCTGGGAAAGGGAAAAAAGCATCACTTGCCATAACAGCTCCGCTTAGGTCAAACCCAAAGCTTTGTGCTTTTTCGATTGCCTGACATAGGGCATCTACTCGTGAGGTTTGTCCTGTTCCGCTTGCTATAAGCTGACCGTTTTTGGCCAATACAATTGTGTTAGATTTGGTGTTTTTACACAATTTGGAAGCAAATAATAAATCTTCAATTTCTTGCTCGCTCGGAGCCAATATTGTTACCGTTTTCAGCCTATCTTTGCCGTCAGTAATGTTATCTTTGTCTTGAACCAAAAATCCGTTCAGAGCTGTTCTTACTTGATTTTTTGCTAATTCGATTGGTTTTTGAATCAAGATAATTCTGTTTTTCTTTTCTTGTAGGATTTCCACAGCTTCTGTATCATAGTCAGGTGCGATAACAACTTCGCAAAACAGTTTGTTTACTTCTTCTGCTGTGGCTTTATCCAGTTTTGTATTGGCTATCAAAACACCGCCAAAGGCTGAAGTTGGGTCGCCTGCCAAAGCATTGAGATAAGCTTCTTTTAAGGTATCGCGAGTGGCTAACCCGCAAGCGTTGTTGTGCTTTAGAATCGCAAAAGTAGGGTTATCGTTTTTGAATTCAGCTATTAAAGCTACCGCTGCATCAACATCCAAAAGGTTGTTATAAGAAAGTTCTTTCCCGTTCAGGACTTCAAACATGGCATCAAAATCTCCGAAGAAAAATCCTTTTTGATGTGGGTTTTCTCCGTAGCGAAGTGTTTTTCCGTTAGCTTGACTTATTTTCAAAAACGAATCATCAGGGTTGAAATAATTGAAAATAGCCGTATCGTAATTAGAGGAAATGTGGAAAGCATAAGCGCCGTATGCTCTTCTGTCTTCGAGTGAAGTTTTTCCGTTTTTTTGGTTTAGCAAATCAAGAAAGGCGGCATATTGTTCAACAGACGAAAGGATAACCGTGTCTTTAAAGTTTTTTGCTCCGGCTCTGATAAGCGAGATACCTCCGATATCAATTTTCTCGATAATCTCAGCTTCTGATGCTCCTGAAGCTACTGTTTTTTCGAACGGATATAGGTCCACGATTACTAAATCAATCTGAGGGATGTCGTATTCTTGCATCTGTTGAACATCAGATGAATGGTCTTGTCTGTTGAGGATTCCTCCGAAGATTTTCGGGTGTAGCGTTTTTACTCTTCCTCCTAAAATCGAAGGATAATCGGTAATTGATTCTACGGGTACTACCGGAATTCCTAAAGACTTAATAAAATCTTCTGTTCCTCCTGTAGAATAAAGTGTTACGTCAAGTTGGTGTAGCTTTTTTACAATCGGTTCTAATCCGTCTTTAGAAAAAACAGAAATCAGTGCAGACTGAATTTTTTTAGTTGCATTCATAGTTGTGTGTTGTTGTTTTTAAGAAAGGTGCAAAGGTAAGATTTTTGGAATAAGGTTCAATACCTAAAGTAGTATTGTGGCTTTAAATTCTAATTTTTAAACAGAAAAATGGCACTTTCTATTAGATAACAAACAGAAAGTGCCATTTTAAAATCAAAATAATTATACCTTATAAAATATGCTTCTGTGCTTTATAAGACGAACGCACCAAAGCCCCGCTTTCTACGTGACGGAAACCTAATTCTTTTCCGATCTCTTCGTATTTTTTGAATTGGTCGGGCGTGATAAATTCTTTAACCGGTAAATGTTTTTTACTAGGTTGCAAATACTGACCGATAGTTACCACATCTACTTTAGCACTTTTCAAATCGTGCAGCGTTTCGATAACTTCCTCTTCTCTTTCTCCGAGCCCAAGCATAATTCCCGTTTTGGTACGGTTTGCTCCCTGCTCTTTCAGATATTGTAGTACGCCTAAACTTCTTTCGTATTTTGCTTGAATTCTTACCTCACGAGTGAGTCGTTTAACGGTTTCCATATTGTGCGAAATTACCTCTGGAGCAACTTCTAACATTCTGTTTAAATGACGTTCGATGCCTTGAAAATCAGGAATCAGAGTTTCTAGCGTTGTTTCAGGATTCATTCTTCTCACCGCTTTAACGGTTTCTGCCCAAATGATGCTCCCCATGTCTTTTAAGTCATCTCTATCTACACTGGTTAGCACAGCGTGTTTGATGTTCATCAGTTTGATAGAACGGGCTACTTTTTCGGGTTCGTCCCAATCAACAGTTTCCGGACGACCTGTTTTTACGCCACAAAATCCGCAAGAACGGGTACAGATGTTTCCTAAAATCATAAAAGTTGCTGTTCCTTCGCCCCAACATTCTCCCATATTTGGGCAACTTCCTGAAGTACAAATGGTATTGAGTTGATATTTATCAACCAAACCACGTAGTTCGGTATATTTCTTTCCGGTAGGAAGCTTTACCCTGAGCCATTTCGGCTTAGGCTGCTTGGGTTGGTTTTGTTCTAAAATGCTTTGCATTCTTAAATAGTTTTAGACTAGCAAAGATACAGCTTTTTTAATAATTAGTGTTTTATATATGGTTAACCCTTTAGCTTTAAAATTCTGGTAGAGTTTTGATTATTACTCAAAACTTTGCATCTGTACTAACTTAGAATACATTCCGTTTTTAGAAAGAAGCTCATCGTGGGTTCCTTGTTCTACGATTTCTCCTTTTTGCATAACCACAATAGTATCAGCCTTTTGAATAGTTGAAAGCCTATGAGCAATCACCACCGAAGTGCGGTTTTGCATCATATTCTCTAAAGCCTTTTGCACTAATCTTTCGCTTTCTGTATCTAAAGCTGAGGTCGCCTCATCTAACACCATAATCGGAGGGTTTTTTAATACCGCTCTTGCTATTGACAATCTTTGTTTTTGACCTCCGGATAGTTTATTCCCGCTATCTCCGATATTGGTATGGATGCCTTCTGGTAAATCTTTGACAAACTCATACGCATTAGCAATTTTCAGAGCTTCGATGATTTCTTGTTCTGAAGCATTTTCTTTACCGAGCAAAAGATTGTTTTTTATGGTATCGTTAAATAAAATGCTGTCTTGTGTAACCAACCCCATCAGGCCTCTCAAAGATTGCAAGTTAAAATCTTTGATATCAATTCCGTCAATTTTGATGCTTCCGTGTTGTACATCATAAAAACGAGTAAGCAAATTAGCAATTGTGCTTTTTCCGCTTCCGGACTGCCCAACCAAAGCTATGGTTTTTCCTTTAGGTACCTGTAAAGAGAAGTTTTTTAGTACCTTATCATTTTCGTAAGAAAAATCAATGTTTTCAATCGAAATTTTGTTTTCAAAGGTAGTTTTTATAACTGCATCTTGTTTACTGGTGATTGGGTTTTTTGTTTCTAAAATTTCCAATACTCGTTCTGCTGCTGCATCTCCTTTTTTTACCGAATAAGATGCTTTCGATATAGATTTGGCAGGGGTGAGGATGTTATAAGCCATGCCAATATAAGCCAGAAAAGAGGCACCTAAAAGAGAGCCGTTTAACACCAGATTTCCTCCGTAAATCAATAACACCGCAATGGTTACGATACCTAAAAATTCACTTAGTGGTGAAGATAAATTCTGGCGGTTAAGAATCCGATTATTCAATTTAAAAAAACGATAGGTAGATTCTTTGAACTTATTTTCGAAAGTTTTTTCGCCGTTAAATCCTTTGATTACCTTTAATCCTCCTAATGTTTCGTCGATAATCGAAAGAAAAAAGCCTTGTTCTCGAGCTGCTTTATCTGAGTTTTTCTTAAGAGACTTTCCTACTTTGGATATGATAAATCCGGATATCGGAATAAAAATAAATACAAATAGTGTAAGTTCGGCACTGATGAAAAACATCCCGATTATAGTAAACAAAATAGTAAGCGGCTCTCTAACTAATAGTTCTAAAATAGACAAAAACGAATGTTGAATCTCCAGTACGTCTGAGGTCATTCTCGAGATCATGTCTCCTTTTCTTTTTTCCGAAAAATAAGAAAGCGGTAAATCGACTGCTTTTTTGTATAAATCGTTTCGGATGTCTTTTAAGATTCCATTTCGTAAGAACGTAATAAAAAACATCGCCCAATAGTTGAAAATGTTTTTAAGTAAAAATAACGAGATGATTCCGATAATCATTATGTTGAGCACATACTGCATTCCTTGCTCTTCGGAAGTGACGGTGATATAATAGTTCATATAATCCATCACAAAATCTTTAAGCTGCCCTAAACCTCCATAAGCAGGTTTATCATAAATTTTCTCTCCTTCGCCAAACATAACTTGCAACATCGGGATAAGTGCTATAAAAGACAAAGCGCTAAACAAGGCATACAGCACATTAAAAAATATATTTAAATACATATACTTTTTATACGGCTTAGCAAAACGGAATATTTTTTTAAAGTATTGACTAATCATACGTCTTACTCCTTTTAGAGGGAGATTTATAGTTATTTTTATGTTACAAACTCATCAGTGCATATCTGAGCCCAAGCCCAATAATAATGGCTATAGTAAAGCTAATTAATGTTCCTGTTAGTATATATTCTGTGAGTTTTCTGTCTTTTGCATTGGTGAGGTCTCCGAATCTGAAAATAGATTTAGCGGCAAGCAAATAACCTATTCCTTCAAAAAAATCTATATTTATAAAAAGCACCACAAGCAATCGCTCTGTGATTCCGATGATGTTTCCTGCGTTTTTGAGGGATTTATTTTTCTGTGTTTTTTTCTTAAACGACTCACTCCATTTCTGAAAAAACAACTTCAAAGCAACGGAACTAACCGAAGTAATCAACAACAGCGCAATAGCATAAAGTAATAGTTTTTCGAAAGCAATTACTGATAGAAAAGACACTTCTGAAAAATGAAGTTTTACTACCCCGGCTAATACAGCAAGATGTAATAGCTGGTCTGTAATAAACAGCCCTAATGAACTAAAGCGAGAGGTTTGTTCTAAGTATATTTTACTCAAATCAATTAAAAAATGTGACACAACAATAAGTAAAATATAACCAAAAACTTCTTGAAGTTCGCTTACGAAAAGCACTATTAAAAGTAAAAAATGTATAGCTATATGAAAATATAAGTACTTCGATTTATAGCCGCTTTTGTTGCGGTCTTCTACCCATTTTCTGGATTGAAAAACAAAATCTCCTGCCAAATGAGCCAGTAATATTTTAAGAATAAATAGCAGCATTAGTGTTTATTTGGTGTTGGCAAAAATCTATAGCTTTGATTACTTCATCAAGACCTGCTTTTTTTAGCTCTCGACTGATTTGGCTTTGTTTCTTATTGGTTTTTTCGGCCAATTCCATCTGAGTTAAATCCGGAAATTCTAAAGTTGCAAGCACGGTTTTAGATACGTTTGCGTTCCATTTACTTATGATAAGCATCAATAAATCAAAGGTAATATTTATTTGTTGGTCGATTTCTTTTGAGCGAGTTTTAAGAGCAAAACTTTGTTTTTTTAGCCCTTCGAATGCCACTCCCGAAAAAACAAACGCTTCTCCGTTAGACTCTTTGATGGTGTCTGCTACAAAATTCTTTTTTCCGATACCAACCCCCATACGCAAATCTAATGATTCGACTGTCTTGATTGTTGTTTTGAGGTAAAGCACAGTTTTGATAACATCTGTTGGCACTACTTCTAATTGAAAGCTATCTCCTCGAAATATTTCCCAATCCTTTTCTTTGACTCCGAATTTATTCAGAGCTGTTTCTAATATCGGTAGCCACTTTTTTGTAGCGACGGTTCTAGAATTAATAATATCTCCGGTTATAATTGCTGTCATCTTTGTAGAAAACACAAATATAGTGAATTTTGGTTATAAGTGTAGATATGATTAAAATTTGTTATAATCTAATTTATAACCGAAATCTGTTATTTCTTGAAGTCAGGCAGTTTATTACTCTTTCAAAGCATTCCAACCTCGTGCCTTAAGTTTGATTTTAGTATTGGCTCTTGTGATGAGGTGCTTTCCCTCTTTTTTTTCGGTTATGTGCCCGATAGCGGTAAAGTTAGGGTTGCCTTTAATTTTTTCGAAATCATTAATTCCGATAGTAAAAAGCAGCTCATAATCTTCTCCCCCGCTCAAGGCTATGGTCGTGGCGTCAATATTAAACTCCTCACAAACAGAAATAAACTGCGGATCAAACGGAAGTTTGTCTTCATACACATTACAGCCAACGTTGCTTTGCTTGCAAATATGCATCACCTCAGATGAAAGCCCGTCAGAGATATCAATCATCGCAGTAGGTTTAACATCCAAATCTTTGAGAATTTGTCGGATATCTTTTCTAGCTTCTGGCTTGAGTTGTCTTTCGATAAGATAGGTGTACGGACTTAGATCAGGTTGGTTTTTAGGATTTACTTTAAACACTTGTTTTTCGCGTTCAAGCACTTGCAATCCCATATAAGCCGAACCTATATCTCCGGTTACGACCAATAAATCATTGGGTTTTGCTCCGCTTCTGTAGGTGATTTGGTCTTGATTTGCTTCGCCAATGGCAGTAATACTGATGATTAGTCCTTTTTGAGAAGAAGTGGTATCACCTCCTATTACATCTACGTTATATATCTTAGAAGCCAAAGCAATCCCTTCGTAGAGCTCTTCTAAAGCTTCAAGCGGAAACCGATTAGATACAGCAACTGATACGGTGATTTGAGTAGGCACTGCATTCATTGCACATATATCCGACACATTGACTACCACAGCTTTGTATCCCAGGTGCTTCAGAGGAACATAGGCCAAATCAAAATGGACTCCTTCAACCAGTAAATCGGTTGAGATTAGTGTTTTTTTATCTTTAAAGTCCAAAACAGCGGCATCATCTCCGACTCCTTTTTCAGATGATTTTTGGTTAAGAGTAAAGTTCTTGGTCAAATGCTCTATGAGTCCGAATTCTCCTAATTCAGACAAAGAGGTGCGGGGTTGGTTTTTATCTTCTAACATAAATACAAAATTAAGAAAATTTAAATAGAAATGAAAAAGCGAAACAACCCAAGTCATTTCGCCTTTTCGGGAAAATATATAGAGAAAATTACTTTAGCGTAAAGCTTTGTGAGGCCATAAGCCGGTCATCATCAAAAATATGTACATGATATAGTCCTTTTTCAAACTCATCACCCTCAAGATTTTCAGAGACATTAACCATAGAATTATTATAATTAACCGTAGTTTCGAAACTGTAGGTCAAAGATTGGTCGTCAAAATTCACTGTTTTTCTATCTCCTAACACATTCATTTTGCTGTCAATAACCTGTACATAATAGTTTTTATCCCCGGTTTTTGCTATTTTGTTTTCAGCAATAGTAAATTGTACTTTAAGGATATCTGCTCGACGGGCTCTTTGTGTTTCTACTTCTTTCCCAGAATTTCTGACTCTATAAGCCCCTGTGTTAAGGTTCAGAATAGATAGTTGAGAGGCTTCATCTACAATTCTCGATAACTCTTCGTTCTGCCCCAAAAGAGTTTGGTTGTATTCTCTTTCTTCGATAAGCATGGTGTTAGTACTATCTACGACCTGAACCAGCCCAAAGTTATCCTCTTTTAGTTGTTCGTTTTCTTGCATCAAAGCACTCATCCTTGATTCTAATTGCTGATAGCGTTGTCTGTAATTACCCAACGAAGCCGCAGTTGCTTTTTCTTTTTTCACTTCTTCGAGCAATTGTACTACTTTTTCACGTTCTTCTTTCAGCTCGTCTGATAGCGAAGTGTTGTCTGCAATAGCTTGGTCATACGTTATTTTTAGGGCCTCGAGGTCTGCAATTACGGCATCTTTCTCTGAGACGGTAGTAGAAAGTTCTGATTTGGTGTCTTGCACATCAGATGATAATTTTACGATATATCCGATAGCTCCCAAAAGCAAAAGTGATAGAATAACTACTCCTGCTCTTAATCCTTTGTTTGAATTTGTTGACATTTTTTTATGTTTTTGTTTGCTAACTCCATAGACAAATCTGATACCATTATTTTTTAGGAAGTAAACAAGAGGCTTGAAAGGAGCGTTTTTTTATTGCTAAGGCTTTTATTGCTTTGAACAACAGCTCTAATAAGGGTCGTTTTGTAGAGTTTGAGTTAAGAAATTGAAGCTTAAATAAAGTGTAGAAATTCCACAAAAAGAAATATTGTCTCTACATATATTTATACACATTATGTATGTGAAACATCTATATTTTTCTATCAATTACATAATTTACCATCAAAATTAGAGCACTTTTAAATTCTGAATCCGGATAGTTTTTGATGATTTCGAGGGCTTTTTGTTGGTAGTCTTTCATTACTTTTTCGGCATACCCTAATCCGTTTTTATGTTTTACAAAAGCGATTATTTCTTTGACTCTTTTTTTATCTGTATTGTGGTTTTTAACCGAATTAATAACCCAGCGCTTTTCTTTTGGGGTAGAATTGTTCAGAGCATAAATAAGCGGAAGTGTCATTTTTTGCTCTTTAATGTCTATTCCGGTTGGTTTCCCAATAGCATCATCGGTATAATCAAAAAGGTCATCTTTTATTTGAAAGGCCATTCCGATATATTCCCCGAATTTTCGCATTTCTTCTACTTTCGCATTATCAGCTTCTTCTAAAACAGCTTTTGCTCCCAAGGCACAACAAGCGGCAATGAGTGTTGCTGTTTTTTGCCGGATAATTTCGTAATAAATAGCTTCGGTAATATCAAGTCTTCGGGCTTTTTCGATTTGTAGTAGTTCGCCTTCGCTCATTTCCCGTACGGCAACCGATATGATTCTAAGCAAATCAAAATCTCCGTTATCAATTGACAAAAGAAGTCCTTTCGAAAGAAGAAAATCTCCGACTAATACAGCAATTTTGTTTTTCCAAAGTGCATTAACCGAAAAGAAACCCCTGCGTTTGTTACTGTCATCAACCACATCATCGTGTACGAGTGTTGCCGTATGAATAAGCTCAATAACTGCAGCTCCTCTATAAGTCCTGTCGTTTACCTCTCCGTCTGACATCATTTTGGCCACCAAAAAAACAAACATCGGACGCATTTGTTTTCCTTTTCTGTTTACGATATAATAAGTAATTCTATTGAGTAGAGCAACCCGAGAAGACATTGACAGGCGAAACTTTTTCTCAAAAAGCTCCATTTCATATCGGATGGGTTGTTTTATTTGTTCGGTGATTTTCATGAGGTGTCAAATATACAAAAAATCAATCCAAAAACTTATCTTTTAATTCCGGCGTAGCAATCATGCACTGATCGTTTTTGCCAAACCACTTGTAGCGATTAAAAGCAATAAAATCATACACAGTATTTCCGATAAAATTAGGGAAAATTCGCAAAATCCAGATAAGCGAGTAGGCACCTCCGAAACTTCTGATAATTCTTAATGCAGCTTCTGATTTATGAAAATAGGCCACTCCAGGCTCATACAAAATAACAGATTTTATATTATCTGTGTTGATTCCTAAATGCTTTTGCACTTGTTGCCCATAACCAGATTGGAGTGAAGCAAAGCGGTAAACATCTTTTTTGTCGTGTTTGATGATAAACTGCACAAAATTATGACAGAGGTTACAAACTCCGTCAAAAAGCACAATTTTTTTACCTTCAGGAAATTCCATAAAGCTTTGTTTTTGATACCTAATTAGCAACCATTTATTTGTATAAATTCGTGTGAATTTTGGTGAAAATCATCAACAAAAATACGGCTATTTTGCTTTGTTTTACTAAAATAAAAGCTAATTTTGATTGCGTAACTCAACTTAAATAACAAGGCAGGTATTTAGTTGTTTTTTATCTCTATTTTTTAAAGTTAAACAAAAAATGCGAATCGTAATACAAAGAGTTTCAGAAGCCTCTGTGATTATTGACAAAAAAATTAAATCATCTATCAAAACAGGTTTACTTGTTTTATTGGGAATCGAAGATGCTGATACTGATCAAGACATCAAATGGCTTTGCCAGAAAATCGCAAACTTGCGTATTTTTCCGGATGAAAACGCAGTGATGAATAAATCTGTTTTGGAATGTGAGGGTGAAATATTGGTTGTGAGTCAATTCACGCTTCACGCTTCCACTAAAAAAGGAAATCGTCCGTCTTATATCAAGGCATCAAAACCCGATTTTGCCATTCCGATGTATGAGAGTTTTGTTAGACAACTGGAGATTGATTTAGATAAAACCATACATACCGGTACTTTTGGTGCAGATATGAAAGTCAGCCTGATTAATGATGGCCCGGTTACCATTATTATAGATAGCAAGCAAAAGGAATAATTATTTTTTGTATTTTAGCCTGACCAACTCTCTTCTTCGGAAGAATAAAGAGAGAATTATGATAAAAGCTTTAGTCAATATATTTTATCCTGAAACCTGTCTGGGTTGTGATAAGATGTTACAGGGCGGAGAAAGCATTTTATGTACAATCTGTCGTCATGAGCTTCCGCTTACTAACCATCATATCAACAGTCAGAATGACGCCTTCAAAAGGCTCATGGGTAGAGTTCCATTAGAGCGAGTCATGAGTATGCTTGTTTTTGAAAAACAAGGTATTGTTCAGCAAATTATTCATAAACTTAAATACAGAGGGCACGAAGAAATTGGAACTTTGCTAGGATATTGGTACGGAGAAATCATCAAAAATGAATTACACGATATAGAAGAAATTATTCCGGTCCCGCTTCACAAAAGACGACTAAAAGAAAGGGGTTATAACCAGATTACGACTTTCTGTAATTCGCTGTCAGACTGTATGAATATTCCGGTGAATGATGCAATTTTAGCCCGAAAGCTATATTCGAAAACGCAAACCAAAAAAGCATTTTTCTTGCGAACCAATATCAATAGAGAGATCTTCGATGTGAATTTTTCTGACAAAGACTCAGGCAAACACTATCTATTGGTAGATGACGTATTGACTTCAGGTACCACACTCGAGCAATGTTCAAAAGCATTACTAAAAATACCAAATACCAAAATAAGTATTGTTACTATGGCTTTGACTTATTAGTAATTCTAAAATGTTTTGTAGTATCGAGGAGAAAAAATTATTACCTTTAAGGCTTCAAACCTACTCAGTCTTCCTTTTAACCTAATACATTACTGCATTATGCTTTTCAAACGTTTACTTCCGTTTTTTGCTGTTGTTTTTTTTGTACAGTCGTGTAAAAAATCTATTGAGGATTTTGAGTCTGATTATTCGCTTTATTCCGACTATATTTCGAGTTTTACCTCAGGATTAGTTTCGAGCCAGAGTGACATCCGGATTGTTTTTGCTTTTGATAGGTCTGATTGGGAAGTAGGGCAGGAGGTGAGTGAAGATTTGTTTGATATTTCTCCTTCGATAAAAGGAAAAATAACCGCTTTATCAACCAATACGTTATCTTTTGTTCCAGATCAAAAATTAAAATCTGATACAGAATATCGAATAACATTCAAGCTTTCGAAAGTAATCGAAATCCCAAAAGAATTGTCTGATTTTCGTTTTACATTAAAAACATTTAAGCAAGATTTTATTGTGCTTACTAATGATTTACAGTCTTATAGCAAAGATTACCAATATTTGAATGCTACTTTACAATCAAGTGATATAATGGATTTCGAGACGGCCTCTAAGTTGGTAGAGGCTACACAAAACGGTAAGAAACTAAAAATTAAGTTTGATGAAACCTTTAGCAGCAAGACCGATTTTAAGTTCATCATTGATAGTATTGCACGACCGGAGAATAACCAAAAAATATTAATAGGTTGGAACGGTAAATCCTTTGGAATTGACCAAAAAGGTGAAATGGAATTTGAAATTCCCGGCAAGAATAATTTTGAAATTGTAGCAATGGAAGTTGGAGATAGCGAGAGCCAATCCCTTTTCATCAATTTTTCTGACCCTATTAAATCAGGACAAAACCTTAGCGGACTTGTTCAGGTGGAGAAGGCAGGCAATCTTCGTTTTTCAACAGAAGGAAACTTGCTAAAAGTTTTTTTTACAGAACCTCTGAAAGGGCTTTTGTCGGTTGAGGTTTTTCAAGGGATTGAAAGCATATATGGTTATAAAATGAAAACTAATCATATCGAAAAAGTACTTTTTGAACCCATGAAACCCAACGTTCGTTTTATCAAAAACGGAACTATTTTACCCAGCTCAAATAATCTAAAAATAAATTTTGAAGCGGCCAATTTGAAAGCAGTCGATGTCAGGGTATATCAAATCCATTCTAATAATATGTTGCAGTTTTTGCAAGATAACGAGCTTGACACAAAAAATAACCTTCGCAAGGTCGCTACGCCGGTTGCTACCCAAACCATCAACTTACTCAAACACAGACTTCCGAATTACAGCAAATGGAATGCCTTTGCGCTGGACTTAAAAGATATTATTTCAGTCGAACAAGGAGCCATGTATCGTGTCGAGCTTTCTTTTAAAAAAGCCTACTCCCTTTATAAATGTGAGCAGGATGAGCAAGAAAGTGGTCAGGAGATTCAATACGATGACTTCGAGATTCGCTCTACCGGAGACTATGGTTTTTATGATTATTATTGGTATGATGATTATAGTTGGCAAGATCGTCAAGATCCTTGTTCAGATTCTTATTTCAGGCGAGGTTCAGTAGGAACTAACATATTGGCTACAAACTTAGGTGTGATTGTCAAAAGAGGAGAGAACGGAAGTTATTTTATAGCTGTTTCTGATATAATTTCAGCTCAACCTGTAATAGGAGCTTCGGTCGAACTTTATGACTTTCAACAACAGAAACTGACCGCCGGAACAACAGGCAGTAAAGGAGAAATAAGCTTACAAACCTCTAAATATGCTTTCTTTGCTGTAGTTAGTAAAGACAATCAGACAACCTATGTGCGGCTTGACCAAGGTAAATCGCTCTCGGTTAGTAATTTTGATGTTTCAGGCAAAAAAATACAAGAAGGAATCAAAGGATATATTTATGGAGAACGCGGAGTTTGGCGACCGGGAGATACTTTGTTTTTGGCTTTTATGCTTAATGATAACGACAGTAAACTCCAAAAGTCTCACCCGATAAAATTCCGAATTAATGATCCGCAAGGAAAATTGATGTATGAAGCTACGCAAACCTACAATCAGGCGAATCATTATATGTTCGCTGTTCCGACAAAGTCTGAATACCTTACCGGAAATTGGGAGGCGATGGTAAGTATAGGAGGAGCGAAGTTTTATAAACGAATTCCGATTGAAACGATAAAACCAAATAGGTTACGGATAAAAAGCACCTTTAGTAAACCAAAACTTACGGCCACGGAAGCCGCTACAAATAACATCGAAGTTAGCTGGCTTCACGGAGCTATCGCCCGTGATTTAAAAGTAGAAGTTCAGGCCAAGTATTTTACTAAAAAAACAACCTTTAAAGGATATGCCGATTATGTGTTTGACAACCCGGTCTACCAGTTTAAAACCGAAGAAACTAACGTGTTTTCCGGAAGAACAGGTCAAGACGGGAAAGCCTTTTATACGCTACAACCCAAAGTTACCTCACAAGCACCAGGAATGCTTTTGGCTACTTTTCTTACTAAAGCGTATGAAGTCGGAGGTGATTTTTCAACCGATGTGGTCTCGATAGATTATTCGCCTTATCAAACTTATATAGGGCTAAAATCACCAGAGCCCAATAAATATGGGCTTTTAGAAACCGGAAAACCCAATCGGTTTGAAGTGGTTACTCTTGATCAAAACGGTAAGCCCAAATCAGTAAAGGGGCTTACTGCAAAAGTATATAAAGTTTCGTGGAGGTGGTGGTGGGATGCTTCGCATGATAACCTATCCAGCTATGTTTCTTCAAGCTCAACTCAGGTTTTCAAATCATTTAACCTCAATACAGACCACAACGGAAAAGCAAGTTTTGAGTTTGAAAACCAAGAAAATCAATGGGGAAGATATTTAATATATATAACCGACGAAAAAGACGGGCATTCTACCGGAGAAACTGTGATGATTGATTGGCCATATTGGAGCGGAAAAACAAGAAATACAGATGCTACTCACGCCACAATGCTTACTTTATCCACCGACAAACCAAGTTACGAAGTAGGAGAGACAGCTCAAATCTCTTTTCCGTCAAGCCCAGGAAGCCGAGCATTGGTTTCGGTAGAAGACGGAGCAAAAGTAGTGATGACACTTTGGGCTAATACTACCCAAGGAGAAACCCAGATAAACTTGCCCATCACCGCAGGAATGGCACCCAATGTGTTTATCAATGTGACACTCTTGCAGCCTCACGCTTCTACCCTCAACGACTTGCCCATTCGACTCTACGGAATTATCCCTATCGAAATATTAGACAAAAACACAATCTTAGAACCTCAGATTTCGATGCCGGAGGTGCTAAAACCCGAAGAGAGCTTTACGCTCAAGGTCAGCGAAAAATCAGGGAAACCGATGACCTATACGGTGGCTATAGTAGACGAAGGCTTGTTAGATTTAACGCGTTTTAAAACCCCTAACGCTTGGGATGAGTTTTATTCGCGTCAAGCTTTAGGAGTAAAAACCTGGGATATTTATGACCAAGTAATCGGAGCTTACGGAGGTAGAATCAACCAGATTTTTGCCATCGGAGGAGATGAAGATTTGAGTGGTGCCAATGCACAAAAAGCCAATAGATTTAAACCCTGTGTGATTTATTTAGGTCCGTTTACCTTAGAGAGAGGAAGAACAGCTTCGCACAAGATTGATATGCCGAACTATATAGGCTCAGTCCGAACTATGGTAGTAGCTGCAGATGTGAGAACAAACGCATACGGAAGTGCAGAAAAAGCTACTCCGGTAAAAAAACCGCTTATGGTTTTGGCTTCGTTGCCACGAAAGATTTCTCCAGGCGAAAAAGTAACTTTGCCGGTGACGGTTTTCGCTATGGAAAATAAGATAAAAAACGTAACGGTTCAAATAAAAACCAACAGTGGGATTAAGGTTACCGGTAATACTACCCAGAGTATTTCGTTTGCCCACCCGGACGAAAAAATGGTTTATTTCGATTTAGAAGCTGCTGATTTGACAGGCATCGGAAAAGTACAGGTAATTGCTACTTCAGGAAGCGAAAAATCTACTTATGAAGTAGAATTAGACCTTATTAATCCGAATCCGGTAACACACGATTTTGTCGATCTGATATTAGAGCCTAACAGCACTAAAGCACTTGATTTTTCAACCTTTGGTATTGCAGGTAGCAATCAAGCCAGAATAGAGGTTTCGTCTTTCCCTTCGATAGATTTTAATCGTAGGCTGGATTATCTTATCCGCTATCCGCACGGATGTTTGGAGCAAGTTACTTCGGGAGTTTTTCCACAACTTTATTTGAATGACGTAATAGATTTGAGCGACCAAAGAAAAGCAGAGATTGATAAGAATATCAAGGCAGGAATACAACGCTTAGTCAGTTATCAGATTTCTGACGGAGGGTTTAGCTATTGGAGCGGTCAGAATTATGCTAATGATTGGAGCACTTCCTACGTGGGGCATTTTCTGATTGAAGCAGAAAAAAAGGGCTATGTATTGCCAAGATCATTTAAATCAAACTGGGTAGCCTATCAACAAAGAGCAGCTAAAGACTGGCGTATGAATTCGACTCATCAGAATGATATCGCACAAGCTTATCGACTTTATACTTTGGCATTGGCCGGCGCGGCCGATTTAGGCTCTATGAACCGACTTCGCGAAACCCAAGGGATTTCTGATGAAGCGAAATTGCGTTTGGCTGCCGCTTATGCTATTGCAGGACAAAACCAAGCGGCACAAAGCTTGTTGAATACCAGTGCGATAGATAATTTTAATAGTTATAATTATTATGGCTCACCAGACAGAAACAGAGCGATGGCTTTAGAAACGCTGATTTTATTAAACGAGAATCAAAGAGCTTTTGCATTGGCAAACGATTTGGCAAAGTCACTTTCTTCAGACCAATGGATGAGTACACAAACTTCGGCTTATGCCTTGTATGCTATGTCTCGATTTGCAATTAAAAACGGAGGAAAAGGAATTGATGTAAGTTATTCTCAAAAAGGAAAAACAGAAAATATAATCACTCAAAAAGCCTTTGCTGACAGAGAGCTTGACGCCAACCAAAAAGAAAATAGTATTACTCTTAAAAATAACAAACAAAATACGATTTATGTACGCGTAACCACCAGCGGGATTTTGCCGGTCGGTCAAGAAAAAATACAGCAAAGCAAGCTATTTGCAACGGTTTGGTATCAGTATCGAAATGGAGAACCTATTGACATAAGTCGCATTAGCCAAGGAACTGAGCTTGTGGGGCAAATCACTATTAGAAACACCACGAGCCAACGCATCGAAAATGTCGCACTTACGCAAATTGTGCCTTCCGGATTCGAAATTATAAATACACGCTTTACCGATTTTGGTAGTTTTACCGATAACAAAGCAGACCATATTGATATCAGAGATGATAGAACGTACTTTTATTTTGGGTTGAATGCAGGCGAAAGTAGAACCTTTAACGTGTTGCTGAATGCTTCTTATTTAGGCGAATATTATTTTCCGGGGATGCAAGCCGAAGCCATGTATGATAATACCTACTCGGTCAGAACCAAAGGACAATGGATAGAAATAACGGAATAGACCTAATAAAGTGTTGAATATTATTTAAAGAGGGAATAGTTCACAGACATTTGTTAAATTTGCTGAAATTTATTTTTGTTAACTTTCACCAACAGATTGTAATGGTTTGAAAAATAATTTTTATTATGGAAAAAAACGAAATAAAGTTATTTGAAGAAAAGAAAGTCCGTACGCTTTGGGACGAACAGCAGGAAAAATGGTACATTTCTATCGTTGATGTGATTGAAGTTTTGACAGAAAGCCCTAATCCGAGAAAGTATTGGAGCGTCTTAAAAACAAGACTGAAAAAAGAGGGAAGTCAGTTGGCTACAAATTGTAGTCAACTGAAAATGCAGTCATCTGATGGCAAATTTTACAAAACTGATGTAGCTGATACAGAGCAGATTTTTCGTTTGATACAATCTATTCCGTCACCAAAGGCAGAGCCTTTTAAGTTGTGGCTGGCACAGTTGGCATCGGAGCGTTTGGACGAAATGCAAGACCCTGAAATTACCATTGACCGGGCTTTGGAGCAATATTTAAAATTAGGTTATTCCGAAAATTGGATAAACCAACGTCTGAAAAGTATCGAAATTCGTAAGGAATTGACGGACGAATGGAAAAAACGGGGAATGAAAGAGGGAGTGCAATTTGCTACTTTAACGGATATTATTACCAAAACGCGGAGTGGTAAAACAACCAAAGAATATAAAGTTCTCAAAGGACTGAAGAAAGAAAATCTTAGGGATAATATTTACCCCGTTAGATATAAAATGTGTATATAGTCAACTATTATCTAATGGGGTGAACCCGTTAGATATAACTATAAGATAGAAAAAATGTATTATTATATTTATGTGCTTAAATCAGAAAAAGATGATATGTTTTATACTGGTTATACTAACGATTTAAAGGAACGGTTAAAAATGCACAACCAAGGAAGAGTAAATTCTACAAAAAACAGAACACCTTTTGTATTAGTTTATTTTGAAGGTTGTCTAAATCAACAAGATGCTACACATAGGGAAAAGTACTTAAAAACATCTTGGGGAAAGAGATATATAAAAGAGCGAATGAAAAACTATCTAACGGGGTGAACCAATACTGAATTGATTTTGAATATGTTGGCAGAGGCTTCAACCAAAGATATTTCACAAGCAGTAAACCCTGAGATTTTTGAAGAGAATGCAAAAGTTGCTTTTCAAGGCGGAAACGTAGCTAAAGTAGCACGATTGGAATTAGAACAAAAAACAGGCAAAAAAGTAGTTACTTCCTTAAATGCAAAAGCAAGTTTAAAAGGGAAAGATAGTAAACAGATTGGGAAGAAATAATGGGATTCATAGGTATAATTTAAATTATTCTGAGTATTTATGTTTATTATATAAATCGTAAAAAAGAAAAGAAAACAATTATAATTATTTCCAAAACAGGATTTCTTTTAGGTTTAATTATTTTAATGTTGCCTATAGTTTTTATATCTATAGTATCCTTTGGAGAAAACTCCTTATTGGGTTTTATAATTTTTTTTATCATTGTAGCCATTTTATTGTTTTATTAAATATATATATATGCGAAAAAACATTCAATATATAACAATAAGCCAAAACTCAAAACTCAAAAACACCTCTCGTTCGGAGGGGTTGGGGGAGGCTTTCCATACAGCCGAAGGCATCGAAGTAAAAAAATCCTATTCCGAAAAAGATTTAGAGGAATTGGAACATTTGGGATTTGGAGCAGGTTTTGCACCGAATTTAAGAGGTCCTTATACTACGATGTATGTCCGAAGACCTTGGACAATCCGCCAATATGCAGGGTTTTCGACAGCAGAAGAAAGCAATGCTTTTTACAGACGTAATTTAGCTGCAGGACAAAAAGGACTTTCGGTTGCTTTTGACTTGGCTACACATAGAGGTTATGATTCAGACCATGAAAGAGTGGTCGGAGATGTCGGAAAAGCAGGAGTTGCGATTGATTCGGTTGAAGATATGAAAGTTCTTTTCGACCAGATTCCTTTGGAAGAAATGTCGGTTTCGATGACCATGAACGGAGCTGTTCTCCCGATTATGGCTTTTTATATCGTAGCAGCAGAAGAGCAAGGAGTCGATAAAAAACTACTTTCGGGAACCATTCAAAATGACATTTTGAAAGAGTTTATGGTTCGAAACACCTATATCTATCCACCAACGCCTTCGATGAAAATCATTGCGGATATTTTCGAATATTCCAGCAAGTTTATGCCAAAATTCAACTCTATTTCCATTTCGGGTTACCACATGCAAGAAGCTGGAGCTACCAATGATATTGAACTAGCTTATACTTTGGCAGACGGATTAGAATATGTACGTACAGGAATCAAAGCAGGAATGGATATTGACAAATTCGCTCCTCGATTATCATTCTTTTGGGCAATCGGGATGAATCATTTTATGGAAATTGCCAAAATGCGTGCCGGACGAATGTTGTGGGCAAAACTCCTGAAACAATTCAACCCAAAAGATGAAAAATCATTGGCTTTACGTACGCATTGCCAAACCAGCGGTTGGAGTTTAACCGAACAAGATCCATTCAATAACGTAGCCCGAACAGCCATCGAAGCGATGGCAGCAGCTTTAGGCGGAACACAATCTCTACATACAAATGCATTGGACGAAGCCATCGCACTTCCGACAGATTTTTCGGCTCGAATTGCCAGAAATACACAAATTTACATCCAAGAAGAAACCAAAATCACCAAAACGGTTGACCCTTGGGCAGGAAGTTATTATGTGGAAAGTTTAACTTCAGAAATTGCTGACAAAGCTTGGGCTTTAATCCAAGAAGTAGAAGAATTAGGCGGAATGACCAAAGCTATCGAAGCAGGAATTCCGAAGCTCCGAATCGAAGAAGCAGCTGCACGAAAACAAGCTCGCATCGACAGCGGACAAGACATCATTGTCGGAGTGAACAAATATCGTTTAGATAAAGAAGATCCGTTACATATTTTGGATGTGGATAACCAAATGGTTCGCAGACAGCAAATCGAAAGGTTAAATCAGATAAAATCGACTCGTGATACTGCTAAAGTAAAAGAATGTTTGGACAGAATCACCCAGGCTGCCAAAACAAGCAACGAAAATTTATTAGAACTCGCTGTTGAGGCAGCACGACACCGAGCAACGCTCGGTGAAATCAGCGACGCTTTAGAAAGCGTTTACGGAAGGTATAAAGCACAAATCAGAAGTTTTAGCGGAGTGTATAGTAAAGAAATCAAAAACGACGAAAGTTTTGAAAAAGCAAAGCAATTAGCAGATGAGTTTGCTAAACAAGAAGGTAGAAGACCTCGTATTATGATTGCTAAAATGGGGCAAGACGGACACGACCGAGGAGCGAAAGTAGTAGCAACAGGTTATGCAGATGTAGGTTTTGACGTAGATATAGGGCCACTTTTCCAAACGCCTCAAGAAGCAGCCAAACAAGCTGTGGAAAATGACGTGCATATTCTGGGAGTTTCGTCATTAGCAGCCGGACACAAAACTTTAGTTCCGCAAGTGATTGAAGAACTAAAAAAATACGGACGAGAGGATATTATGGTAATCGTTGGCGGAGTTATTCCACCTCAAGATTACCAATATTTGTTTGATGCAGGAGCGGTTGCTGTTTTCGGACCAGGAACCAAAATATCAGAAGCAGCCATTAAGATTCTGGAAGTTTTGATGGAAGGGTAAGAAAAACACAACAAATTTCTAAAGCTTGACAGAAATATACTTTTTAAAACTATAAATGATATGGAAAATATTGTTGTTGGACTTATTGTAGGGGCTACCTTAACTTCCTCAATTTACATTTGGAAAAATAAAGATTTCTCTATCACACAAAAAGTGATACTATTACTTTTCTTTATTTTTCCTCCTCTTCAATGGTTGGGGATTTTACTTGTGTTATGGTATAATAGGTATGAGAAAGAAAATACTTCTGAATTTAAAGAAGAAAAAAAGTTAAGTACCTCTATTGATGATTTAAAAGATTTAAAGCAAAAAGGAATACTAACCGATGAGGAGTTTTCTGCTAAAATTAAGAAAGTAGAACAAGACTCCTTGGAACATAAACTAAAAAATTCTCCCGAATACAAACAATTGAAAAATCTTTTGGATTCCGGAATATTAACAGAAGCTGAATTTAAAGATAAGATTAATGAAATTTCACAAACTATTGATTTATCAAAAGAAAGCCTAAAAGAAAGCCTAATTGGTATATACAAAGTTCAAAATAAAACATTTAATTTTCTAGCAGATAATACACTTCTAATTCACAATCTTCACAATCAGAATACATCATTCTGGGAATGGGATATTATAGATGCCAAATCTATTTTGATCAAAAACAATTCTTATTCTACAACTTTTGAAAATGTAGAGCTTCGGGGTAATAAAATTTATTATAAAAATGGTTCAACTTTCTTTGAGGGTTCTTTAATTAAGCAGACATAGAAAGCAAAATCATTCACAGAATATTTATGTAAATTTAAATTCATAAAATCTTGTTACTTTTGTAGCAAGATTTTTTATTTATCTAATGAGCAAAAACCTAATTCAAAATACCCTAATCGTCGTAGTAGGTCCTACCGCTATCGGGAAAACCACTACAGCAATAGAACTCGCCAAACATTTCGATTGCGAAATCATCTCAGCCGATTCTCGACAGTTTTTTAAAGAAATGAGCATCGGAACAGCAGTACCGAGTAATGATGAACTAGCTCAGGCTAATCATCATTTCATTCAAAACAAAAGTGTTTTTGAGCGTTATAACGTAGGCGATTTTGAGCGAGACGCTGTAGCTAAATTAGACGAGCTTTTTAAGAAAAACCCGATTCAGATAATGGTCGGCGGCTCGGGCTTGTATATAGATGCGGTGGTAAAAGGCTTTGATGATTTTCCGGATATTGATCCTGAAGTCCGAGCCGAACTCAAACAAAAATATCAAGAAGATGGGATTTCTTTTTTGCAAGAAAAACTAAAAGAAACCGACACGGCCTATTACGAAAAACTACTATCAGAAAATCCTCAAACCTTAGAAAACCCACAACGGATGATGCGTTTTGTAGAGGTGTCAGTAGGTAGCGGCAAACCTTATTCTTCTTTTTTAAATCAAAAGAAAAATCATAGAAGCTTCACGCCTATCCTGATTGGTTTAGAGGCAGAAAGAGAGATTATCTATGTCAGAATCAATCGACGAGTAGATAAGATGATCGCAAACGGATTGCTCAAAGAAGCCGAAGAACTTTTTCCTCACAAAGAGCTAAACGCCTTGCAAACTGTTGGATATAAAGAGGTTTTTGAATACTTCGAAGAAAAAATATCACTTGATTTCGCCATCGAAGAAATCAAAAAAAATACCCGACGATTTGCCAAACGACAACTCACTTGGTTCAAACGTAATTCGGAAATTACTTGGTTTGCTTATGATGACATTTCGAGTATTTTGTCGTATATTTATACGTTAAAAAAATAATTAAAGAATGAATTCAGACAAAAGACCTTTGATTCTGGTTACTAATGATGATGGAATTACAGCACCCGGAATAAGAACACTTATAGAAGTTGCCAAAGAAATAGCCGATGTAATTGTGGTGGCACCAGACAGCCCTCAATCAGGAAAAGGACATGCTATTACAGTAAACAACACACTTTATATCAATAAAATAAACGAAGAAGAATACAGCTGCTCGGGTACGCCTGTTGATTGTGTAAAAATAGCTGTTCACGAAATATTAGATCGAAAACCCGATTTATGTATTTCTGGAATTAACCACGGGTCAAACTCATCTATTAACGTAATTTATTCAGGAACTATGAGTGCTGCGGTCGAAGCGGGCATAGAAGGAATTCCAGCCATTGGCTTCTCTCTCTCTGATTTTAGTTGGCATGCAGACTTCGAACCTACAAAAAAGTATGTGCGAGAAATAATTTTATCGGCGCTCGAAAACGGTCTTCCTGAAGGGGTAGTACTCAATGTAAACTTTCCTAAATTAGAAAAAGAAGCTATAAAAGGAATCAAAATCTGTCGCCAAGCTAATGCTCGATGGATAGAGCGATTTGATAAAAGACAAACCCCACACGGAAGAGATTATTATTGGTTAACGGGAGAATTTGTCAACTACGACAAAGGAGAAGATACAGACGAATGGGCTCTTGCAAACGGATTTGTATCGGTGGTGCCTACTCAATTTGACTTAACCGCTCATCACGCTATACAAACCCTAAACACTTGGAATATTTATGAATAAAAAAATCCATTTACTTTACGGATTTATACTCGGGATTGCTCTGGCTTTCTTGGGTGCGTACTTGTATGTGACCCTTTTTGTAGGGTTTAGTTTTGAAGAAGGAGTTCAAGCTATCAAAAGCCAGAACAACATAAGTAAACTCATTGCTCTTGGAGCCTTACCGAATCTACTTGCTTTTTTTCTTTTATTAAAAATTAAAAGAGAAATGTGGGCAAGAGGAGTCGTGCTGGCCACTATAGCTTTGGCCATCAGCACCATTTTTTATTTATGAAACAATAAGATATTTTCCCATCAGATATTAGTGGATAATTTTATAAAAAATATAATACTCTGGTTTTGGTTAAAAATAAAAACTAGCCTTACTTTTGTCTAAATTCTTGAATCTAATGTCAACCCTACTTATTAAAAATGCTAAAATCGTCAACGAAGGAACTATTACAGAAGGCGATGTCTTGGTCGAAAACGAATTTATTTCTGAAATAGCAGAGCAAATTAGCGTAAAATCTTCTGATTGGAAAATTATTGATGCCGAAGGAAATTATTTAATTCCCGGAATGATTGATGACCAAGTTCATTTCAGAGAACCCGGCCTTACGCACAAAGCAGATATAGAATCAGAGAGTAAGGCAGCTGTAGCCGGTGGAATTACTTCTTTTATCGAACAACCTAATACGGTTCCTAATGTGGTTACTCAGGAATTGTTAGAAGAAAAATACCAAATTGCTGCCCAAAAATCATATGCGAATTATTCGTTTATGATGGGTGCAACCAATGATAACCTCGAAGAGGTGCTCAAAACTAATCCGACAAATGTAGCCGGAATTAAAATATTTTTAGGCTCTTCTACCGGAAATATGTTGGTTGACGATATCGAAGTTTTAGAGAATATTTTCTCGAAAACCAAAATGCTAATTGCTGTGCATTGCGAAGATGAAGCGACTATCAAAAGCAATTTAGTAAAGTATCAACAAGAGTTCGGTCAAGATATTCCTGCAGCATACCACCCAAAAATCAGAAGCGAAGAAGCTTGCTATCTCTCTTCTTCAAAAGCAGTTGAATTGGCAAAAAAAACAGGTGCGAGGTTGCATGTTTTTCATGTATCAACAGCCAAAGAAACCCAGCTTTTTAACAATAAAACTCCGATTGAACAAAAACAAATCACGGCAGAGGTTTGCATACATCACCTTTGGTTTACTGACGAAGATTACGCCAAAAAAGGAAACCTTATCAAATGGAATCCTGCTGTAAAAATGGCGCATGACAAAGACGAATTATGGAAAGCCCTTTTAGACGGACGTATAGATGTAGTGGCTACTGATCACGCTCCGCACACTTTAGAAGAAAAATCAAAAAAATATCTGGATGCTCCCTCGGGAGGGCCTCTTGTTCAACACGCGTTGGTTGCTTTATTTGAAGCGCATTTACAAGGGAAGATTTCAGTCGTAAAAATAGTCGAGAAAACAGCTCACAACCCGGCCAAAATATTTAAAATCCAGAAAAGAGGATTTATTAAAGAAGGGTATTTTGCAGATATGACGATTGTAAATCCGCATCAACCTTGGAATGTTAACAAAGACAATATTTTGTATAAATGTGGTTGGTCACCGTTTGAAGGAGTAAATTTCAAATCAAAAATTACCCACACTTTCGTGAATGGAAAACTGGTTTATCAACACGGAAAACTAAAAGAAAAAGCAGGACAACGTTTGCTTTTTGATAGAAAATAAGATGAAAAAACTATCTGTATTTCTAATTATAGGAATCTTGGTTTGGGGTTGTTCTAAAGAAAAAACCTCAAAGCCTTCCAACCTTATTCCACAAGACCAAATGGAAGAAATTCTCTATGATTTGAGTATGCTTCAGGCGGTGAGGAGCGCCAATTATACTCTTTATCAAACAGAAAACATAAACCCCGAACAATATATTTATAAAAAGTATAATATTGATAGCCTTCAATTTGCCCAAAGCCACAGATATTATATCGCTGATATAGAGCAATACGAACAAATGCTCGATAAACTACTCAAAAGAATCGAGCAGGAGAGGCAACAGCAAATGGCAAAAGACAGTCTTTCGTTACCCCCAACTCAAAATGATAGTTTGACACCTCAATTAAAGCGCAGCGCACTACAACCAAAATAAAGAGGAGATATATAAATTTTTTTTATCTTTAGGGCTTTTAATGGTTCTAAAATAAAAACATGAAAAAGCTATTTCTTACTCTTTTTGTCGTTCTTCTTTCAATAAATATACAAGCTCAAAACCATCGCTTCCAGCAACACGTTTCGTATAAAATGGAAATAGAGATGGATGTAAAAACCTTTACATACAAAGGACATCAAGAGCTCACGTATACTAACAACTCAAACGATACCTTATATCGGGTATTTTATCATCTGTATAACAATGCTTTTCAGCCCGGTAGCGAAATGGATGTCCGCTTGCAAACCATTACTGATCCCGACAGAAGAATGGTTAGAACTTTTACTAAAAACAACAAAAAAACAACCCAGAGCCGAATCAGTGACTTGACACCCGATCAAATCGGATATATGAACGTCTTTAATTTTCAGCAAAACGGAAAAGCCAGTCAGACCTTTGTAGAAGGAACTATTTTAGAAGTGGAATTAGCCGAGCCTATATTACCTAATTCCAAAACACTTCTTACCTTAGATTTTGAAGCCCAAGTTCCGGAACAAATTAGGCGCTCGGGCAGAAATTCCTCTGAAGGCGTAGCCCTCTCGATGACGCAATGGTATCCGAAAATGGCAGAGTTTGATTTTGAAGGATGGCACACCGACCCTTATATTTTTAGAGAATTTCACGGAGTTTTCGGAGATTTTGATGTGAAAATTACCATCGATAAAAATTATACCATCGGAGGAACAGGGTATTTGCAAAATAAAAACGAGATAGGTCACGGATACCAAGATAAAGGAGTCGAAGTAAAACACCCTAGAAAAACCAAAAATCTCACTTGGCATTTTATAGCGCCAAATGTGCATGATTTTGCATGGGGGGCAGATGACAATTATATTCACGATATTCTGATTGGCGAAAACGGAGTAGAACTGCATTTCTTTTATAAAGATGACGAAAAAATAAAAGACAACTGGAAAGCACTTCAACCTAAAACGAATGATTTATTAAGGTTCTTTAACCAAAATATAGGTCAATATCCCTACAAGCAATATTCGGTTATTCAAGGAGGTGACGGAGGTATGGAATATGCTATGTGTACGCTTATCACCGGAAACCGCAGTCTTCCGAGCTTGGTTGGAGTAACAGCTCACGAATTGGCTCACGTGTGGTTTCAAGGAATTTTAGCTTTTAACGAATCAAAATATTATTGGATGGACGAAGGTTTTACCTCATATATCTCAGACTTGGCAGTAGCCAATGTGATGGAAAAAGAATTACAAGAAGATGAAAACCCATTCCAGACTACCTATAATAATTATTATTATATGGCGCTGTCCGGCAAAGAACAACCTCTTACAACCCATGCAGACCGTTATGAGTTTAATCAAACTCACGGAATTGCGGCCTACTCTAAAGGAGCCATTTTTTTAACGCAATTGGGTTACTTGATTGGGCAAGAAAACCTAGACAAAACCCTAAAACGTTTTTATCACGATTTTAAATTTACCCATCCTACGCCAAATGATTTTAAACGCACAGCAGAACGAGTAAGCAGAGCCAACCTCGATTGGTATTTGATTGATTGGACGCAAACCACTAACACCATTGATTATGGTGTAAAATCGGTTGAAGAAAAAGACGGAAAAACAGAAGTTAGCTTAGAGCGCATTGGGCTCATGCCTATGCCTTTGGAAGTAGCCGTCGCCTATGAAGACGGAAGCCTAGAGCTTTTTTATGTACCGCTAAATTTAATGCGATGGAACAAGCCTAACGAATATTCCCTGAAAAGAACACAGCTCAAAAGCTGGACTTGGTCGCACCCAACTTATACTTTTGCTATTGATACGCCTAAAGCGAATATTAAAGTAATAGATATAAACCCCACACAGCTCATAGCAGACACAAACCCCGAGAATAATTATTATGTGAAAGAATAAACGAAGACCATGAAAAAAAACCATCTATTTTTATTAGTTTTAATTGTATTTATTTGTTCTTCTTGTGGCGTAGCTATCAAAAAGCTATCGGGTTATAAAGATCTGAAAGTTGAAAGTAAAGAGTCTGTAAATGAGTTTGTTGAAAAAAACAATCTTGATATAGATAACAATTATTTTTTGTCTGTAAATTCTATTGCTGATAAAGAACAAATAACGAATAATTTTTTGTTGAGTGTGACTTTCAGTATGTTTATTTATGACCATAACGGACAAAGATATTGTTATAACGGAACAGAAGAATGTTCAGGAACACAGTTGCAACAGATTTCTTCTGATTTTAGAAATCATTATACTCTTTGCCAAAAAGATGAGATGGATCAATATCTTAACTTTTCTGATTTAGATACTTTTTTGGATAAACTCATTGACAGCTCAGGGAATAAAATCACCAAAAACGACTTGCCCAAAGCTGAATTTTATATTTTTGAACTTTGGAATATGTATTCTAAAAAGAAAAAACATATCAAAGAAGATTTTGAATGGACAAAAGACTTGACTGAAAAGTCTGATGTCAATTTTGCTGTTGTGTATGTAAATACAGATTTATTAGAAGAATGGGGATTAGAGAAAGGCAAAAAAGTTAAAACTAAATTCAAATATAATAGAAATTCAAAAAATGTAAATTTGACTTTTGGCGAATTACCTTTGAAGTAAAGAGTTAGGAGGAAAACTTATTTTTAGATTAAAACAGCATGAAAGCCCAAATACAACACAACGGACAAACTTTTTCGGTTGATTTATCACAGCCCATAGATATTTCGATTCCGCTTTCTGATTCTATAAAAAACCCGATCGCATGGTATTTGGATAAGCCCAAAATCGAACCGGTTCGGTTTGAGAATTGGGTAGGGGCTGTAAAGGACGGAAGCTCAACCAACTTCAATAACATACTCTTCAATCCTCACGCTCACGGAACCCACACGGAATGCTTAGGGCACATTACACGAGAATTTTATAGCATTAACCAAACCCTCATAACGTTTTTATTTGTAGCAAGACTTATTTCGGTAACTCCAGAAAAGTTGCAAGAAGATTTAGTGATTACCAAAGAAATCTTGGTTGAGGCTTTAAACAAGTTTCCTGCCGACCCCGAGGCTGTGATAATCAGGACGCATCCGAATAATTCCGGTAAAAAAACCAAAAACTACTCACACACCAACCCGCCTTACTTGACGGAAGAAGCAACACTTTTTTTGGTTGAAAAAGATATCAAACATTTACTGATTGACTTGCCTAGTGTCGATAAAGAAAAAGACCAAGGGAAGCTCCTTTCCCACAAAGCTTTCTGGAACCTGAAAGATGTAAACAAGGTGAATGCTGACGCCCGATTTGAGGCGACTATTACTGAAATGATCTTTGTCCCGGATATTATACCAGACGGATTATATTTGCTTAATCTGCAAATTACTTCGTTTGAAAATGATGCCAGCCCGAGCAAGCCTATTTTGTATGCTATAGGTTAGCTTTCAGACCCGTACCTGAACGATGGAGTAAGGGCAAATAATATTTGATAGGGGAAGTTTCCGTAAACTTCTTTAAAAAACCGTATTTTTGCCTTTTTAAAAAACACAACTTAAATGGCACAAGGAAAACTCATCGTATTTTCTGCTCCGTCAGGTTCAGGTAAAACGACTATAGTCAGACACCTTTTACAACAAGAAGATCTCAATTTAGCTTTTTCGGTTTCGGCGGCTTCAAGAGAACCGAGAGGCAATGAACAGCACGGACGAGATTATTATTTTATAAGTATCGAAGATTTTAAAAAACATATTAAAGCAGACGATTTTTTAGAATGGGAAGAAGTTTACCGAGATAATTTTTACGGAACTTTAAAAAGCGAAGTAGAACGCCTATGGGCCGAAGGCAAAAACGTAATTTTTGATATTGATGTCTCGGGCGGATTACGAATTAAAAGAAAGTTTCCAGACCAAACCTTGGCTGTTTTTGTAAAACCACCCAGTATAGATGAGCTTAAAATCCGGTTAAAAAAACGCTCTACAGAATCAGATGATAAAATCAATATGCGTATTGCTAAAGCTTCTGCTGAGTTGGCCACCGCACCACAGTTTGATGTGATTGTGAAGAACCATGATTTAGAAACCGCTCAGCAAGAAGCCTACGAGTTAGTAAAAGAATTTATCAGCAACTAATCTTTGATTTACATTCAAACCTAAACAAAATGAAAATAGGCTTATATTTCGGCACATTCAATCCTATTCACACAGGACATCTTATTATTGCCAACCATTTGGTTGAGTTTTCTGATTTAGATGAGGTTTGGTTGGTGGTTACACCTCACAATCCGCATAAGCAAAAAAGCACTTTACTCAATGATTATCATCGACTTGAAATGGTATATATTGCTACGCAAGATTATCCGAAATTAAAACCATCAGATATTGAGTTCAAACTTCGACAGCCCAATTATACGGTGGATACTCTTGCTCACCTAGAAGAAAAATTCCCAAAACACGAGTTTTCGCTTATTATGGGAGAAGACAACCTCAACTCTTTTCATAGATGGAAAAATTACCAAATCATCTTAGAGAGACATCATATTTATGTATATCCGAGAATTTCAGACTCCACCAGCCAATTAATAAACCACCCGAAAGTGCATAAAATAGATGCACCTATTGTTGAGATTTCTTCTACTTTTATCCGTAATGCAATCAAACAGAAAAAAAACGTAAAAACATTACTGCCCGAGAAAGTCTGGGAATTTATTGATAGAAATTTATTCTATTTATAACCCCACAAACTTCACTCCCAAACTAACCCATCTGGCAGGAAGTGGAATAGTACCGACTTCAAAATAAGTAGTATTAAAGATATTTTGAGCATCTATAAAAACCGTGAAATCATCTATTTTTTGGCTAATGCGAATATCATTTATAAAATACGATTGTCCAGTTTGCCTTTCGTTGAATCGGGTTGCTAATAAAACTGAAAAATCTTTGTAGTTAAAATCAATGGTATTGGTCAACTGATGTTTTAATGAATTGATGACGTATTTCGAATTCAAATCCGCATTTATATTCTTGAATTCAGAATCTAAATAAGAATAACCCAACATAAAATTAAACCTTGAAACTTCAGAAGTTTTGAGCGCATAAGTCGAACGAAGATTTATTCCGTTTGTGATTAAATCGCCAAAATTATTACTTACCCAAGGGTCAGAATCCTCATTGCGAACCCAATCAATAAAATCATTGATATTTCTATAAAAATAATTGGCTTCAACCGAAAAATCTCTTTTTCTGAATTTAATTCCTAATTCGGACTGAAATGCATTTTCGGGCTGTACATCAGGGTTCCCGATGTTCACCACCTGATTCAAATACAAATCCGTAAAAGATGGAATACGTTGGCTTGTTCCTATATTTCCAACAATTTTCAAGGTGTTGGTCAACTGATAACTTGCATCCAATCCCGGATAAATTTGCCAATCATAATCGGAATTATAGTTGAGGTACGCGCCTAAATTCACATTCAGTTTTTCGGTAAGATACGTTCTGTATTCAGCAAAAACTCCCATATTATCTCGATTGTGCTCTCCGATATTTGACGAATTAATGTCTTCGTTTCTGAATTCTACTCCAAAACCAAATTCTCCTTTATTCATCCGATAGGTCGTGTTGATTTCTCCCGAAATCGAATTGGTATAATGCTGGCTTCTGGCTGATTCGGTATGACCTAAATAACGATAATCATCATAATTATACCGAT
>CAYPCZ010000010.1:0-52522 GCA_964409345.1 uncultured Flavobacterium sp.
GCAAGTTGGGATAGAGTTTTTGTGATTTATGATGCGATTGCCATGGGAATTCCGTTGTCGAGAATTCACGGAATCACCAAAATTGATATGTGGTTCTTAAAGCAATACGAAGAACTATATTTACTTGAAAAAGAAATTTCGAAATACGATATTGGCACACTTCCGAAAGAATTGCTTTTAGAAGCCAAACAAAAAGGCTACGGAGACCGTCAAATCGCTCACATGTTGAATTGTTTAGAAAGTCAGGTGCACAACAAACGTGACCAGATGAATATCAATAGAGTTTATAAATTGGTAGATACGTGTGCAGCAGAATTCATTGCTCAAACACCTTATTATTACTCAACTTTCGAAGCCGAAATCGAAAGACCAGACGGAACACGTTACGTATCCAACGAAAGTGTGGTGTCTGATAAAAAGAAAATCGTGGTTTTAGGTTCAGGACCCAACCGCATCGGACAGGGAATTGAATTTGATTATTCGTGTGTACACGGAGTTTTGGCAGCCAAAGAATGTGGTTATGAAACTATTATGATTAACTGTAATCCTGAAACGGTTTCGACCGACTTTGATACCGCTGATAAATTGTACTTCGAACCAGTTTTCTGGGAACATATCTATGATATTATCCAACACGAAAAACCAGAAGGTGTAATCGTTCAGCTTGGTGGACAAACCGCTTTGAAATTAGCTGAAAAATTGGATAAATACGGAATCAAAATCATCGGAACCAGCTTTGATGCACTTGATTTAGCAGAAGACAGAGGACGTTTTTCTTCGCTACTTGAAGAATTAAACATTCCATTTCCAAGATTTGGAGTGGCTGAAACTGCAGATCAAGCTTCGAAATTGGCTGATGAACTAGATTTTCCGCTTTTAGTACGTCCGTCGTATGTACTCGGGGGACAAGGCATGAAGATTGTTATCAACAAACAAGAATTAGAAGAACACGTAATTGATTTGTTGCGTCAGATTCCGAATAACAAATTGCTTTTAGACCATTATTTAGATGGAGCAGTCGAAGCCGAAGCTGATGCGATTTGCGATGGAGAAAATGTGTACATCATCGGAATTATGGAACACATCGAGCCTTGCGGAATCCACTCGGGAGACAGTAATGCTACACTTCCTCCGTTTAATTTAGGAGAATTTGTGATGCAACAGATTAAAGACCATACCGTAAAAATTGCCTTGGCACTAAAAACCGTTGGTCTAATCAACATTCAGTTTGCTGTAAAAGACGATACGGTTTATATCATCGAAGCTAACCCAAGAGCCTCGAGAACAGTGCCGTTTATCGCTAAGGCGTACGGAGAACCGTATGTAAATTATGCGACCAAAGTGATGTTAGGAGAGAAAAAAGTAACCGACTTTAACTTCCAACCCAAACTCAAAGGATATGCCATCAAGCAACCGGTATTTTCGTTTAATAAATTCCCGGGAGTAAACAAACAACTTGGCCCTGAAATGAAATCAACAGGAGAAAGCATACTATTTATCGACAGCCTGAAAGATGATGCTTTCTACGAACTGTATGCCAGAAGAAAAATGTATTTGAGTAGGTAACCTCAATAAACAATTGCAATAATATAATAAAGCCCATAGGCGATGGCTTATGGGGTTTGCTGTGTGTGCCTTGCATATACACCCCCGAAAGCTTTTCAAATAGTTCAAAACACTAGTTTTTGGTTATAGTACATTTTTTTCGGGGTGTTATTTTTCCGGAGGGTATGAGTCCCTTACGAGCGGTTTAACAAACCGAATCGTTAGTAAGTTGCAAGTTGGTTTGGGATGACCCAAGCAGTGAAGAGAGGGTAGAGCGTTAAGAAAATGTCCTGTAGACATTTTTGGCGAATGAGCCAGCAGGCGGGTGGGAAACGAGAAAGGAAAAACCTCATTCGATTAGGCGTTGACCAAAACCACGCCTATGCTTGGAGCAGAACGAGAAATGCGGAGCATTCACGAACACCAAAAAGGCAATAAGAAAGAAGTGAGTAAAAGGAGGTTGGGCAATAGCTCAAAGTCCGATTTTAGGCAACCATAATTTTACAACGCCTGAAGAAAAGAGGGTATGTTTCTCTAACCGAATTACATCTACAACTCAATCCATCTCTTTGCGAGCCGCCGATTACGTGACCCCGCTTGGCCTGTCCTGAGCTTGTCGAAGGGCTCGGTGGTGTTTGAATGGTTTGTTATTTTTCTAAAGGAATTCAAGATATCGCTTCGCTAAGCTGAGAGGCTCTCCCTGTCCTGACAGGGAGTCTATTCGATTTTACTAATTCTTTATTGCGAAGTATTGCCTAATGCAAATCGAAATCCTCTTCAAAATCAATATCATCTAAATCTTCGAACTCTTCAAAAAACTGTTTCATTTCTTCTTTAAACTCCTCATCTTGTTCTTCTTGTGTCATTTTGCTCAGCCTTTCTTCGTTGGCTTTTCGTTTTTCTTCTTGGTAGGTATTCCAGTCAAACATCAAAATACCTTGTTGTAGAAGATATTGCTCTAGCCAGCTGTGCCATTCAATTAATTCTTTGAGTACCATAAGTAAAATATTAATTTATCAAATATTATAAAAATCATTTGATTTAACAATAAGAGAGGTTGATGTTTTAATATTTATACAAAAATCCTTTGCTCAACAAGTGAGGTGTTCTTTTTAGAAAAAACAAATAATTAAACTTTAATAATAAATTATTGTTAAGTTCATAAAGCTTTTCCTTTGCTTGGTTGTTTTTTAGTACCTTAGTAGGTATAACATTATAAAACAATATATTATGAAATTATTAGACCATAAAGTAGCCCTTATTACAGGAGGTGCTTCCGGAATCGGAAAAGCAGCTGCTGAATTATTTATTAAAGAAGGAGCAAAAGTAGTTATTACTGACATCAACGAAGATTTAGGTACTCAGACCGCTAAAGAATTGGGCGAAAATGCTTTGTTCGTAAAGGCTAATTCTGCCTCTGATCAAGATAACAAGCGAGTGGTTGAAGAAACGATTAAAAAATTCGGAGCATTGCATATTGCCGTAAATAATGCCGGTATCGGCGGAGCATCTGCTCTAACTGGAGAATACCCGATTGAAGAGTGGAACAAAGTCATTAACATCAACCTAAACGGAGTATTTTATGGAATGCGTTACCAACTTCGGGAAATCGAAAAAACAAAGGGTTCAATCATTAACATTGCCTCTATTTTAGGAAGTGTAGGCTTTGCTAGCTCATCGGCTTATTCGGCTGCTAAACATGGCGTGGTTGGGCTCACTAAAGCTGCCGCCTGGGAATACGGAGCCAAAGGCGTACGCATCAACGCTGTAGGGCCTGGTTTTATTACAACACCACTGGTAGAAAGCTCCTTATCAAAAGAAGCCATGGAATATTTAGAATCACAACATGCTTTCAACCGCTTAGGAACATCAAACGAAGTAGCCGAAATGATTTTGTGGTTAGCCTCTGATAAATCTTCGTTTGCAACAGGAGCCTATTACCCGATTGACGGGGGGTATTTGGCTAAATAATTTAACACAAAAATCAAAAAAAAAACGAAACTGCTCAATTAAGGCAGCTTCGTTTTTTATCAACTAAACTTAAAACAGCTTATTTTACTAAACTTGCTTTTAGATATTCTCTGTTCATACGAGCAATGTTTTCTAAAGAAATTCCTTTCGGGCATTCTACCTCACAAGCTCCTGTATTGGTACAATTACCAAACCCTTCGGCATCCATCTGATTTACCATATTAAGCACTCGTTCAGTTGCCTCTACCTTCCCTTGCGGAAGTAGTGCAAATTGAGATACTTTGGCCGATACATAGAGCATCGCTGATGAGTTTTTACATGAAGCCACACAAGCTCCGCACCCGATACATGCAGCAGCATCAAATGCATTATCTGCATCATCTTTGCGAATCGCTATAGCATTGGCATCTTGAGTATTACCTGAGGTATTTACCGAAATAAAGCCTCCTGCATGTTGCACTCTTTCGAACGAACTTCTATCTACTACTAAATCTTTGATTACCGGAAACGCTTTGGCTCTGAACGGCTCAATAAAAATGGTATCTCCGTCTTTAAAGGTACGCATATGCAACTGGCAAGTAGTGATTCCTCGATCTGGCCCGTGAGCCTGACCGTTGATGAACAGCGAACACATACCGCAAATTCCTTCACGGCAATCGTGATCAAAAGCTACCGGGTCATCTCCTTTGTTTACCAAATCTTCGTTAAGAACATCCAGCATTTCCAAAAATGACATATCAGGAGAAACATTGTCTATTTTATATTCAACAATTTTTCCTTTGTCTTGATTATTTTTCTGTCTCCAGATTTTTAATGTTAATCTCATCGCTTTTATGTTTTAAACCTCAAGAGTTAAAAGCCATAATCGACCTTTAACTCTTGAGACTATCTTATTTATAACTACGTTGAACCAATTGAATGTTCTCAAATTCTAGATCTTCTTTGTGAAGAATAGCTTCTCTTGGGTTTCCGGTATATTCCCAGGCTGCTACATAGGCAAAGTTTTCGTCATCACGTTGTGCTTCTCCTTCTTCGGTTTGGTATTCTTCCCTAAAGTGTCCTCCGCAACTTTCGTTTCTGAGTAGTGCATCTTTGGCAAATAATTCTCCAAGTTCCATATAATCAGCTACACGAAGGGCTTTTTCTAATTCTTGGTTAAATCCGTCAGCTGTACCCGGAACTTTTACTTCTTTAAAGAACTCTGCACGAAGGGCTTTTATCTCATCCATAGCTTCGGAAAGGCCTTGAGCATTTCTGGCCATACCTACTTTATTCCACATAATCTTTCCGAGTTTTTTATGAAAATAGTCCACCGAATGCTTACCATTATTATTCATAAAGAAATGGATTTGCTCTTTTACATTCTTTTCGGCTGCTTCAAACTCTGGAGTATTAGTAGGAATTGCTCCTGTACGAATTTCTTTAGACAAATAATTTCCGATAGTATAAGGCAAAACAAAATATCCGTCTGCCAACCCTTGCATTAGTGCAGAAGCTCCCAGTCGGTTGGCTCCGTGGTCAGAGAAATTTGCTTCTCCAATCACATAACAGCCAGGAATGGTTGACATCAAGTTATAATCTACCCAAATTCCTCCCATCGTATAGTGAACCGCCGGATAAATCATCATTGGCGTTTCGTATGGATTTTCATCCACAATCTTTTCATACATCTGGAAAAGGTTTCCGTATTTATCAGCGATAACTTCTCTTCCCAATTTTACGACTAATGCTGCATCTTTTTCGTCTAGGTGTCTGATACGAGCCTGTTCTTTTCCGTAGCGTTCAATAGCAGAAGCAAAATCAAGATATACCGCCTCTCCGGTTTTATTTACTCCATATCCGGCATCACATCTTTCTTTGGCTGCACGAGAAGCCACATCACGAGGAACTAAGTTTCCGAAGGCCGGATAACGTCTTTCCAGATAATAATCTCTATCTTCTTCGACAATTTGAATAGGCTTTAATCTTCCTTCTCTGATTGCCTGTACATCTTCTAATTTTTTAGGCACCCATATACGCCCGTCATTTCTCAAAGACTCTGACATCAGGGTTAGTTTTGACTGGTGATCTCCCGAAACAGGAATACAAGTCGGGTGGATTTGCGTATAACACGGATTAGCAAAATAGGCTCCTCTTTTGTGAGCTTTCCAAGCCGCCGTAACGTTTGACCCCATAGCATTGGTAGAAAGGAAAAATACGTTTCCGTAACCTCCTGTTCCTAATACGACAGCGTGAGCTGAATGTCTTTCGATTTCTCCTGTAACTAGGTTACGAGCTATAATTCCACGAGCTTTACCGTCAACGATAACCAAGTCGAGCATTTCGTGGCGATTATACATTTTAATCTTACCTCTTCCGATTTGACGGTTCATAGCCGAATAAGCCCCGAGCAATAATTGTTGTCCGGTTTGACCTTTTGCATAGAACGTACGTGAGACTTGTGCTCCACCAAACGAACGGTTATCAAGCAGACCTCCGTACTCACGAGCCAACGGAACTCCTTGAGCCACACATTGGTCGATAATATTAGCCGAAACTTCTGCTAAGCGATATACGTTTGCCTCACGGGCACGATAATCTCCTCCTTTTACGGTATCATAAAATAATCTATAAGTCGAGTCTCCGTCTCCTTGATAGTTTTTAGCTGCGTTAATTCCCCCTTGAGCTGCAATCGAGTGTGCACGTCTTGGAGAATCTTGAAAACAAAATGCCTTTACGTTATATCCTAACTCTGCCAATGTAGCTGCTGCAGAGCCTCCAGCTAGACCTGTTCCTACAACAATTACATCAATCTTACGCTTATTGGCAGGGTTTACTAAGTTGATGTGCGCTTTATAATCTGTCCATTTGGTAGAAATATCTCCTTTTGGTATTTTATTATCTAATGCCATAATTGAAAACTATTTTAAAAAGAAACGAATATATATAGGAATGATAGCAAAAAGTAGTGGTACGATAATCGAAAAGGCCACTCCTGTTTTTTTAATAATTCCGTTATATTTTTTATGATTTAACCCTAACGACTGAAAAGCACTTCCGAAACCATGATAAAGGTGAAAACCTAAAACACCCATAGAAAACACATAAAACAAGGTGAACCACAGTCCTACTTTTTCGTCTTTAAAGAACTCTACAGTAATCTTATAAAGGTCTTTGTATCCTTCTCCGATTTTTAAATCTACATCTGCTCTAAAAAACTCAGTTCTGTTTTTGATTATGATTTGCCCGTCTTGCACTTGTTGTACAGGTACATAATCTCCGTTTACCGTATGGTAAAGATCTTGCTCTCCGAACATCTCAGAGCTCATAGTAGTGGTTTGCAAGGGCATATCTGCAAAGTGCATTTTTGCCCAGAAATTCATCATGTGTGTAGCGATAAACACTAATATAAGCGTTCCTAAAATCGCCATGTTTCTCGAAGCCCACTTGGTGTTTGCCGATGCGTTTTCTTTTACATAACCAATCGGTCTTGCTTTCTTATTCTGAATGGTTAATATTATTCCGTCAACTGCGTGAAAAATAATAGAAAGATAGGTTATGTATGACATCACTTTAATGAGCGGATTGGTCGTCATAAAAAGTGCATACTGATTAAATTGTAACGAAGTTCCGTAGATGAGTTGTAAGTTTCCGATAAGGTGACCTATTAAAAACAAACACAGGAATAAACCCGTAATAGCCATCCAATACTTTTTTGCTAAGGATGACTTCAGAAGTGCAGATTTTGCCATAACACTAAATAATTTTTTTGGAAATGATAAGCAAAAGTAAGACTTATAAGAAAAGTAACAAAGTGAATTTGTAATTTATAATCAGTATAAAGTAATAGAGCTCTTTATTTGTCTCACACTACAAAACTTTTAACGCCGTGGTTTTCAAATCAAAAAAACATTTACCCCTATATATTTTTCAAAATAAAACAAAGAAAGTTTATCTATACAAACCCACGTGTTCCTTTCTTTTTTTGCTATTTTTGCCTTACGATTAAAACCCAAAAAATGCCAGACTTCACAAACGCTTCGATTAGCATAGAAACCTTACCAAAGTATCAAGAGGTTCCCTTCATATCTATACATAAAAAATATTGGAATGTGATCGCTATTAACTTGTCTATTTTTGCTATGATTTTGATCGGTGCGGTAGCTATTACTTTTCTGTCTGTTTACAGCCACCCAGAAACAGAGACAGGAATCAGTTTTTATCTTGTCCTCTTAGGGGCAGCTATAGGTTTTATTGGTTTTTTGTTTTGGATTAATCGCATAGCTTTCCGCAAAAAAAGTTACGCCATCAGAGAAAAAGACATCTTGTATCGCAGTGGTGTTTTGGCTACTTCAACAACTATTATTCCGTTAAGTAGAATACAGCATATTGCGGTTAACGAGGGCGTTTTGTCGCGAATGTATGATTTGGCATCAATCGAAATCTATACCGCCGGCGGAAGTAGTAGTGATTTGAGAATTCTCGGAATCGAAAAAGAAAAAGCTTATAGCATCAAAGAATTTTTGATGAATAACATTGATACTGCCACAGGCGAAAAACAAAACGAAATCGAGGAAATCCCGAAATCGGATAGCGAAGACAAAGATGTCGAGAACCAAGACACTACCCAAAACAATCAATAACTAATTTCATTGAATCCGAAAACTCAATATAACTTGAAATTTGATGCCCCACAAAGACAATCTGCCGTGGGGATTGTAATTATGTTTACAGACTCGTTGCAAAAGTTTGTTCGAGCTTCGTGGGCTATATTGCTGATTACTTTATATCGGATGCCAGCAGAGGCCATCGGCTCGGTAATCTTCGCGGTAATGGGGCTATTTCTTGTCATTGGCTTTATAGCCTATCTAAGATACCGAAATTTTACTTTCTTCCTTGACGAACAAAAACAGGAGTTTGTAATACAGAGCGGAATTTTCAGTAAAAAACGCCTTACTATCGGTTTGGATAAAATCCAACAGGTGAACATCAATCAAAATGTTATTCAGAAGCTTATTGGCGTATATAGTCTGGATGTTGATACCGCCGGAAGCGGTGCCAAGGAAGTCAGCATAAAGGCTATCGACCATACATCAGCAAAAATCTTAAAAGCCCGATTACTCGAAAGAGCAGAAACTGTTCAACAAACTACCAGTGACGAAATAGAATCAGAAGAAAAAACCTTACAAAAACCCATCGTAAAAATAAGTTTGCTATCGCTTCTGAAAATCGGAATCACGTCTAACTATGGCAGAAGCCTTGGTATTCTGATTGCTTTTTTCTTTACCATTTATGACAATGTTAGAGAATTTGTGCAGAACGAAATGCTTAGTGAAGAACAAATCCAAGAATATGTTGTGCAAGGAACGGCAATAGGATTTTTCGTGTTGTTTTTTGCCCTGTTTGTCCTGACCTTTATCATCACACTTATCAGGACTGTTATCAAGTATTTTGATTTAGAAATCATCAAACAACGGGTTTCTTTGTTAGTTACTTACGGTCTTTTTGCTAAAAGGAATACGCTCCTGAACCCTAAAAAAGCTCAAATAGTAAGCTACAGCCAAAACTTTTTTCAACAAAAATTAAACGTACTTAGAATAAAAATCAGACAAGCTTCCTCGGAAGCAATAAAAGGAAACTCCAAACAAAATGCAAGTTCTGTGATTGAAATTCCGGGAGCAAGTGCGGCCGAGAAAAATCAAATCTTAGAAGTGATTTATGATAAAATAGTTGAGAAAGGCATTGTAATCAACCCTAATTATAGATACCTGCTCAGAGGAGTTTATTTTGGATTGATTTTGCCAGTGGTAGTATTTGTGCTGTTCGGACTTTATATAAACCCTGAGCTTCAAAGTTTTTTTCCGCTGATTGGAGTTTATGTTTTGCTTGCCGGGCTTTTTATCTTCTTCGGATTCAAGAACTATAGGTTATTTGTGAGTAATGACTTTATCATCAAAAAAAGTGGTGCTTGGGATGTAAGTTGCCAAATTATCGAACCTCATAAAATCCAAGCCATCTCAACCCGCCAATTTTTTTGGCATAAAAGAGCAGATGTAGGACATATAATACTACATACAGCCGGTGGGGATGTGTATTTCAGTTTTGCTAATTTTAGTCAAATTAATAACTATATCAATTATTGGTTATATCAAGTAGAAAGTTCTGATAAACACTGGATGTAACCCTTGTTTTTTTGATAATCAGACTGCAACCACCTTAGAAGGTTCGTTAATTATTTTAAAACTTTATTAAGATTTGTTTATTTTTGTTTTTTTACCTTTGAACACTATGGATGAAACTATATTACAACAAGCTTCTTTGCAGGGTTTTATCAGGACAGTACTGATAATCGTTGCTATCTATTATGGATGTAAGATTCTGATGCGCTTGCTGGCTCCTTATCTGATGAAAAAAGTAATTCAGAAAGCAGAATCAAACTTCAGACAAAATTATGAGCAACAGTTTAACGCTAATCATAATCAACAAACCACTCATAAAACCCATACTTCGTCTTCCTCATCATCTTCTAGAGTAGAACGACCTCGCTCAACCAAAAAGGTAGGCGAATATATCGACTACGAAGAAATTGACTAACTCTGTTATGTTATGATTACAAAAATCGCATGGAAGAACATCTGGTTCAAGCCGCTAAATACTACTTTGAGTATTATCCTTCTTACGGCTGGTGTGGCGATTATTTCACTGCTGATTTTATTACAACAGCAATTCGAAAATAAATTCTCTAAGAATATCGAAGGAGTAGATTTGGTCATGGGCGCACAAGGAAGCCCATTGCAACTCATTCTTTCGGCAGTTTACCAAATTGACTCGCCTCCGGGAAATATCAATTATAAAGAAGCCGAAACTTGGATGAATCACCCTTTTGTAGAAACAGCCATTCCGTTAGCTTTCGGAGATAATTATTTAGGATACAAAATCGTAGGAACAACTCATGATTATATCACAAAATTTGAAGGAGAATTTGCAGAAGGACAAACTTTTGAAGAAAATTTTGAAGTAGTTGTCGGAGCAAAAATAGCTCAGAACATGAATCTAAAAGTCGGCGACGAATTCTTCGGAAGCCACGGCGAAAGCCAAGAAGATGAGCACGTGCACGATAACTATGCCTATAAAATTGTTGGTATTTTAAACCCAACCGATAAAGTAATCGACAACCTCATTCTCTGCACTGTTGAGAGTGTCTGGAGGGTTCACGACGAGCATCATTCGCATGATTATCATGAAGAACACCTTCACAACGAAAACAGTGACCGCGACCACCATCATGACCATGTGCACGAAATCGATGATTCAGACAAAGAAATAACAGCCGTTCTCTTGAAAATTAAAAACAAAATGGCTTTTGTCTCTTGGCCTCGCATGATTCCGCAAAACACCAAAATGCAAGTGGCAAGCCCGGCTATCGAAATCAATCGCTTGTTTACCTTATTCGGTTTTGGTTTAGATGCTTTACAGTATTTAGCCTACGGAATTATGTTTATTTCCGGAATTAGCATTTTTATAGCCCTTTATAGCACGCTAAAAGAACGTAAATACGAATTTGCCTTGATGCGAATCAGTGGTGCCAAAAGAGGACAATTGTTGGGGTTAGTGCTTTTTGAAAGCTTGCTTTTGTGTGTTGTCGGGTTTATCCTCGGCACCGTTGTGGGTAGATTGGCCTTGTGGATGATTTCTAATTCGACGCAACAAGAATATAAAATGGAATTTAATCCGTTTGTATTTATTTGGGAAAAAGAAGGAATTCTGTTTTTAACCACTATTTTTGTCGGAATTATAGCAGCACTTATTCCTGCCATAAAAGCTTACCAACTAAACATCTCTAAAACCCTAAATAATGCGTAAGATATATCTTGTTTTTATACTGATTTTCGGAATCTTTATCGCCTTGGAACTTAATTTTAAGCCAGAGCAAAGCCAAAAAACACCATTTAGCCGTTCTATTGCTAATCACACGAATTCGAATGCAATTCAACAAGCTTCTGTATTTAGCTTTGTGGATTTCTATTCTTCAGATTTTACAGCAAAAAACACCTTAACCCAAGATGTGTTAACATGGAACTTATTAGGGAAAATAAGCTATGTAACCAAGGCTCACAAAGATTATCCTGACGGAGTAATGTATCCGGTGATTAACCCAGAGTTAAAAGCAAAACAAGGAAATAAAATCACCATTACCGGATTTATTATTCCCATTGATAATACTTCGTATGCGTTGAGCAAAAATGTGTTTGCCCAATGCTTTTTTTGCGGACAAGCGGGTCCCGAAACCATTATGGGTATTGAGTTTAAAGACCTGAAAAAACGCTTAAAAACAGACCAATACGTAACGCTGGTCGGTACTTTTCGCTACAACGACTCTGATATAGAAGACTGGATTTATCACATTGATAATGCTGTGATTGTAAAAGGTGGATGATTTTTGGAGCAAAACCAAATCGCTATTAAACAGATTTTATGGCTAATTTTGTTATCATAATATAATCCGTAATCTATTTTTGAAAAATTTATTATTTATATCTGTACTCTTGTTTTCGCGTGTTGTTTTTTCGCAAGAAAAAACACAAATCGAAATTATCAATGCCGATTTTACCGATATTGATCAAACCGAAGTGCCCGATGCAGTTCTCTATACAGGAAACGTAGAGGTAAGGCACGAAGGAGCCACGATGTATTGTAACAGAGCCTATCTTTTTACGAAAACCAACCAAATCAGAGTTTTCGGAAATGTTCATATGGTGCAGGGCGACACGCTCTTTCTTGACAGTAAATATGCAGAATATGACGGAAATACTCGGGTAGCTCTTGCCTCGGGAGATGTAGTAATGCGTGATCCGGAAATGACCTTAGTTACCGATAGAATACATTTTGACCGAGATACCCAACAGGCTTATTATAATTCTGGAGGAACCATTACTAACGCCGAGAATATCCTGAAGAGTAGAGCAGGCATCTATCACGCTGCTGACAAATTATTCAAATTCAGAGAAGCAGTAGAAGTAACCAATCCGGAATATGTAATTAATACCGATCACTTAGATTATAATACGCTTTCAGGAAAAGCAGAGTGGTTAGGTTCTTCGACCGTTAATAGTGAAGCTAACTTTATTTATTCAGAAAAAGGGTTTTATAACACCAAAACGAACATATCGAATCTTACGGATAACTCCTATATTATTTATGACGACAAACGTATCGAAGGAGATAGTATTTATTATAACCGCAATACCGAGTTTGCTTCTGCCACTAATAATGTCAAAGTTACCGATACGATAAACAAAACCATAGCCACCGGAAATTATGGCGAGATTTATCGGCTTCAGGACTCTTTGATGCTCACCAAAAAAGCCTTGGTTGCTACCGAATCGGAAGACAAAGACACGCTTTATATCAGTGCCCAGCGCATTATCATTACCGGAAAACAAGGCGAGCGCATCATAAGGGCTTATAAAGATGCTCGATTTTTTAAAACCGAAATGAGCGGAAAGGCAGACTCGTTACACTCGAGTGAAATAACCGGAATTACACAACTCATCGGAAGCCCTGTTTTATGGAATGGTCAGAGCCAGATGACCGGAGATTTGATGTTGCTTCTTTCGAATCAAGAAACGCAAAAGTTAGACTCACTAAAAGTGTTTAATAATGTTTTTATCGTAGAAAAAGATACTTTAGGAACAGGTTTCAATCAAGTCAAAGGGCAAAATCTATTCGGCAGATTCGAAGACGGAAAATTAGCTGAGGTCGATATTATCAAAAACACCGAAATGATTTATTATATCTATACCAATGGCACAGAACTCTACGGAATAGACAAAAATATAAGCAGCCTAATCAATATTATTTTTACGGATAATCAAATTGAAACCGTTACTTTTGATACTGACCCAAAAGGCGAAACCTACCCGGAGGATGAACTCCCCGAAAATGCACGAAGACTCCGAGGATTTATCTGGAGAGGAGAAGAACAAATACGCTCCATAGAAGATGTGATTGTCAATGGGGAGTAATTGTTCTTTTTTTAAAAATATTTTCATACATTTAACCATAAACTTAAGCTCAGTTAGGTGGTTGCGAGAAATCAAATAATACGTAGTGTTGCCATGTTGTTTTTCTGTGTTTTGGGGTTTGCACAAGAACCCACAAAACAGATTAGCAAAGACACTCTGAATCCTAAGCAACAAGAAGCATTACGGGAATTAGAGAATAAAGCTCAAGAAAAAGGGGGCTTCGCAAAATTTACACACAAGTTGATTTTTAGGCCTGTCAGAAGGCGAAGCTCCGGAAACCCTCCAAATCCAAACCCTATTTCGTTTAAAGAATTCGAAGGCAAGATTATTCGTAATATCAATATTACTACCTTGGATCCCTTTGGCTTTGATGTAAGAGATACCCTCAAAGAGCCAAAAACATGGGGTGAAAGAGCAGGAAATACGTTGCACCTGAAATCAAAACAAAGTACCATTCGCAACTTATTGCTTTTTAAAAAAAACCAAAGAATGGATTCGCTTATAATCGAAGAGTCGGAGCGTCTTATCAGGAGTCAACGATACATCAGGCGGGTTATAATCGAGCCCAAACCAATATCAGAAACCTCAGATTCGGTAGATATAAATATCCGGGTTTTAGATTCGTGGAGTTTGATTCCTACAGGAAGCATTTCGTCCTCGAGAATGAATCTTGAGCTTGCTGAGAGAAATTTTCTCGGGTTAGGTCATACCTTTCGACATGATTACCAACAACGATTTGACGATTCACGAAGTGCTTATGGAGCCCGATATATGATTCCGAATATAAAAAACACCTATATCAATACTACCCTTATTTATGATATTGACGTAAACGATAACTCTCTAAAAAGTTTAGGAATCGAACGCGACTTTTTCTCTCCACTCACCAAATGGGCAGGGGGAGTTTATTTTGACGAACGCTTCCTAAGAGACTCTTTGCCAGACGCTATAGGCGAATTTGCAATGATGAATTTTAAATCTCGCAATCAGGAATATTGGGCGGGTAGAGCTTTTCGAGTTTCTAAAAGTTTTATAGAAGACAAAACTATGAATTTAGTAACTACCATAGGCTATTATAACGTTGCTTACTCTGAGAGGCCAAACATGGCCTATGATAGTGTTGGTTTTTTCTCTAATAATCAAACTTATCTGATGAGCATTGGTCTTACTTCAAGAGAGTATATCCGTGATCGGTTTCTTTTTGAATATGATCGAACAGAAGATGTGGCCATCGGAAAAGTATATTCGATAACCGGAGGTTTTCAAGACAAAAATAATATACGGCGGTTGTATCTGGGAATGAAATATTCGTTTGGAAATTATTATAATTTCGGGTTTTTCGGAAGTGATTTTGAGGTAGGCACTTTCTTCAATAAAGGCAAATCAGAACAAGGTGTCATCAAAGCCGGTGCAATCTATTTCACCAAACTCTATCAGGCAGGTGATTGGCACTTTCGGCAATTCGTAAAGCCATCAATTGTTTTCGGATTTGATAGGGAGCCTATCATCAAAGATCAGCTTACATTAGACGGAAGAAACGGAATTATCGGATTCAACAACCAGTTTCTCGGAACTCGAAAAGCCATACTATCGCTACAAACTCAATCGTATGCACCCGGTATTTGGTATGGCTTTCGGTTCAGTCCTTTTATAAATTTTTCTTTCGGAATGATGGGTGGCCAGCAAGACTCATTCTTTGATGGAAATGTTTATTCAAAAATAGGGTTAGGGGTTCTAATTTCAAATGACTTTTTAGTATTTAATCAGTTTCAGCTTTCGCTTGCTTATTATCCTACTATCCCGTTTGAAGGAGAACATATCTTCAAAACCAACTCTTTTCAAAACGATGACTTTATTTTGCAGAATTTCAGGATAGAACAACCCGAGGTGATTCGGTTTGAATGATGATTTGTAGTCAATTGAACATTCTCTAAATTTTCTCCCAAAGATTATCATTGGGCAGCGGAGCTGTAATTGTAATTTTTTCTTTAGAAACCGGATGGATAAATACAATTTTTCGAGCGTGCAGGTTGATACCTCCGTTAGGATTACTTCGATCAAAACCATATTTCAGATCTCCTTTTATCGGGCTCCCGATAGCTGACAGCTGGCTCCGTATCTGATGGTGCCTTCCGGTATGGAGCCTAATCTCAAGTAAGTGATAGGTTTGTAGGCTTTTAATAAGTTCATATTCTAAGATTCCTTTCTTGCTCTCCGGAACTTCGTTTTTATGTGCTTTCGAAGTATTGTTTTTAGGATTTCTTTTTAGGTAATGAATCAATGTAGCCTGCTGGGGTTCTGGTTTGTTCTTGACCAAAGCCCAATAGGTTTTCTGTATGTTATTTTCTTTAAACATCTGATTTAATCGGGTGAGGGCTTTCGAAGTGCGAGCAAAAACAACAATGCCGCTGGTGGGCCTGTCAAGACGATGTACGGTTCCTAAAAAAACTTCTCCCGGTTTGTCATATTTGTCTTTGATGTATTCTTTAACAATCTCAGAAAGAGGTTTGTCGCCTGTTTTATCGCCTTGGACAATATCGCCAACCCGTTTATTGATTACAATAATATGATTGTCTTCATAAATGACCTGTAGGTTTTGTGCAGTTGAAAACTGTTTCATAAATAAAGAATTTAAGCTAAAAGATAATCTACTTAGCAAGAAAAAATCACCTGCCAAAGATACTGTTTTTCGCAATCGTTTTTTCGTGTTAAACTTAGTTTAAGTTTAACACGAAAAAACGATTGCGATTATTTTTGTGTATCTTTACATTTTAAAAACTACAGGTAAAGTGAAAGTTCATAAACTTGATATAGATGATTTTAGCGAAATAGATTATGAACTTATAGCCATCAACACCACAACCGAAGATTATTTGCTGGCTTTTCTAATCAATAAAGAGCTGAAATTAGCGCTCAAAAGAAATAAAACAGACATACTATCTTCGGGTAATACAGAAATTGGTTTTTCTAGATATGGGTTCGAAGATCATAGTCGCGATCTATTTTGGACATTGGTGCAAAATCAGAAATGGACTGATTCCCAAACTAACAACTCTTGGCTGTTTGAGCAGACACAACAAAAAACCTATTTGCTTCCTGAATTCAAGCATGTAGATTATTTTCTAAAAATAGAATGTTGGGAATTCAGACAAGAAAGTACTACAGACCTGTTGAATAAGTTAAAGAAGATAGAAAAAATATCTGCTGTTTTTCCGATAGATATTCAAAAGATAAAATCAAAAAATAATTTAATATTTTAACCATGCCCATCTACAAAAAAACTAAAATTGTAGCCACATTAGGTCCAGCCTGTAGCACAGAAGATGTTATAAGAAATATGATCGAGGCAGGCGTCAATGTTTTTAGAATTAATTTTTCTCACGCAGAATATGATGATGTAGCCTCTAAAATAGAAATCATCAGAAATTTAAATGATAAATACGGCTATCATACTGCCATTCTCGCCGATTTGCAAGGCCCAAAACTCCGGGTCGGGATTATGAAAGAAGACGTTGTAGTAAAAACAGGAGATATCATCACCTTCACTACTATAGAGAATACAAACGGAACAGCCGAACGGGTTTATATGAACTATAAAACCTTCCCTAAAGACGTAAAAGCAGGTGAGCGAGTACTTCTGGATGACGGAAAGCTTATCTTTGAAGTATTAGAAACCGACCAAGAAACCGAAGTAAAAGCTGTAGTGATTCAAGGAGGGCCGCTACGTTCTAAAAAAGGAGTGAACTTGCCTAATACCAATGTTTCTTTGCCGGCTTTAACCGAAAAAGACAAAAGAGATGCCTTGTTTGCCATCCAGCACGGTGTAGATTGGATTGCGCTTTCGTTTGTCAGAACTGCTCAGGATTTGGAAGAATTACAAGATTTAATTGCTGAACATTCTAGTTACAAAATTCCGATTATTGCCAAAATAGAAAAGCCTGAAGCGGTTGAAAACATTGATAAAATAGTAGCTTTTTGTGACGGACTTATGGTAGCTCGAGGCGACTTGGGAGTAGAAATCCCCGCCCACGAAGTGCCTTTAATTCAGAAGAAGCTTGTTAAACGAGCTAAGATGGCTCGCATTCCGGTGATTATCGCTACTCAAATGATGGAAACTATGATTACCAGCCTGACACCCACACGTGCCGAAGTTAACGATGTGGCTAACTCAGTTATGGATGGAGCAGATGCAGTAATGTTATCGGGTGAGACTTCGGTAGGAAACTATCCTGTTCAGGTAATCGAAAAAATGGCACAGATTATTCTGGCTGTCGAAGATTCTCCTATAATTCAGGTGCCACAAAACATCCCTCAAACCCGAACAAAAAGATTCATAACCAAACAAATTTGTTATCATGCCGCCCAAATGGCAAACGAAATTAAGGCTAATGCTATCTGTACGTTAACCAATAGCGGATACACCGGATTTCAAATTTCTGCTTGGCGACCCCAATCTCATATTTTGGTATTTACTTCCAACAAGAGAATTCTTACTCAAATGAATTTATTATGGGGAGTTAATTCGATTTATTATAATAAATACGTTAGTACCGACGACACTATCGAAGATGTAAATCTATTGGCAGAAGAAGCAGGTTATGTTTCTAAAGGCGATATGGTAATCAATTTAGCTGCCATGCCCATACACGAGAAGGGAATGGTAAATACGCTTCGAGTTTCTGAAATAAAATAAACTTTTGCTTTTGTAGAAATAAAAACCCCGATACGGCTCTATAGGTCTATCGGGATTTTTTTGTCACTCTTGTGAATTGGGTTTGTTCTGATCATCTTGCTCGGTTTCGATTTCAGTATCATTTTCTGAGCTTTCAACCTCGAGCTCAACTTGGGTGGTAGTTTTTGTAAAAGCAGGAGCCTTGGCTAAAGTTCGTGTACTGCCATCTTCTACTTTGGCCAGATAAGGCACTTTTTTATACCATTGCGGGATTTTAGGCAAGTCATCTCCGATAAGATATCCCCATGGTTCTAATGATGGAATATTATCAAAAATAACTTTAAGAATCGCAATAATCGGAATAGCCAAAAACATACCGGCAATTCCGGCAAGCATTCCTCCGATAAATATACCAATAATCGCAGCAAAAGCATTAATTTCTACTTTAGAGCTAACCACCAAAGGAACTACAATATTATTGTCAATAAGCTGGACAACAGCTGTTACGACTAAAATCCATAAAATCAGAGATAAATCAGGCGAACCTGTCAGTGTTGCAAAAATCGTAACTACACAAGCAATGATATTTCCTAAATACGGAATAAGCCCTAAAATACCCGTTATTACTCCCAAGAGCAAAGCGTGTTGCACGCCGATTATCGTAAGGCCGATAGTAGTAAGGGTAGCAATAATTGAAATCTGAATCAAAACCCCAAACAAATAACTCTGAACAGCAGTTTTAATATCATAAAGTATTTTCTTCAGTCTCTCTTGATCACCCCCGCCTACTAATTTAGACAAAAAAGTGATAAAATGATTTTGATACAACAAATACAAAAACATATAAATCGGAATCATCGTCAGGTTAAAAAGCGTATCTGAAAACGATAAAATAAAATTTGTAATCATTCCTGTTAACGAAGACCTTGATTCGTTGGCGGCATTAGAAATAAGGTTTTTCTGTTCGGTCTCATCAATTCCAAAAGATTCTTGCACAAAGTTCTGTAAATTAGCTAAATGTATGGTAATGTTTTTTTCAATAGTTTCCCAATCGTTTGAAAAATTACTTATTTGAACCGAAATAAAAGTAAGAATCCCTAAAATAAAAATCACAAACAGAACCACTGTAATTATTGAAGCCAACACATTTGGAAAGCGTAGTTTTCTTCTGAAAAAAGAGCTTATAGGTCTTATCAAAATTGCAAATAAAAGTGCCATTATCACCGGAATAAGAACTCCTTTTCCGATATATAAAATCATAAAAATCATGGTCAGAGCAAGCAACACAAAGGTTAATCTTGCATAAAAAGGAAATCGGACAAACTTATTCATAGCCTCAATGTTGTGTTGTTAGGAATCACAAAGTAAAGAATAATTTTACTACATACTACATGAATTTTTCAATTCGCTTAAAAATATAAAAAAGCTCATTTAATTTTCGTATTTTTGATAGATATAGTCCTACTTTAATTTAAAGTTACCAAAGCATTTGATTATCATTAAATTTACGTAAACAACTATAAAAGAAGTTTATATATTCTTAATTTTACACACAGAAAGCAATACATACTTATTTAAGAGTAAAAATGAAAAAGAAAAACATTAAGATTTTATTGGTTGACGACGAGCAGGATATCTTAGAAATAGTGGGGTATAATTTGTCGAAAGAAGGTTATAAAATTATTACGGCTCAAAACGGTAGAGAAGCGGTAAGCAAAGCCAAAAAAGAGCAACCTCACCTCATTATCATGGATGTAATGATGCCCGAGATGGACGGAATTGAAGCGGTAGAAGCTATCAGAAAAATACCTGAACTCAATGATGTGATCATTACGTTTCTTACTGCGAGATCTGAAGATTATTCGCAAGTAGCAGGTTTTGACGTAGGGGCAGACGATTATATTACCAAGCCTATCAAACCAAAAGTATTGGTCAGTAAGGTCAAAGCACTTTTAAGAAGACTTAAAGAAGATAAACCATTAGATACTATTATGCTTAACGGGATGGAAATCAGTCGTGAAGAGTATAAAGTAATCAAAGACGAAGAGGAAATCGTGCTTCCGAAAAAAGAATTTGAACTGCTTTATTTATTGGCTTCAAAGCCAGGAAAAGTATTCAAAAGAGATGAGATATTAAGTAAAGTATGGGGGAATGATGTAGTTGTAGGGGGTAGAACCATAGATGTGCACATCAGAAAACTTCGCGAAAAAATAGGCGAAGAGTATTTTAAGACCATCAAAGGAGTGGGCTACAAAATGGAAATATAGCGAGAAGTCTTATTTTTAGTAAACTAAATAAAAAATTTATCCGTACTTTTGGATAAATTTTTTGTTTATGAAAGTATCAGTTGATATTAGTCTTTATCCGCTTAATCAAGATTATAGAGCACCTATTTTAGATTTTATAGCAGAGCTTAAAGCCTCTGAGTTTAAAATTATCGAAAACAACCTAAGCACCCAAGTTTACGGAGATTATGACAAAGTAATGCCCTTTTTGACCCAAAAGATAAAAGAAGTGTTTTTTGACGAGAATTTGTATGTGTTTGCGTTAAAAATAATAAAAGGAGACAGAAGTTAATTGTTTCCTACGTAATAATCTCTTTTGGAAACCTTATTCCTCCCCTATAAAGACTACGCTACATCAGACATAATCCTTGAGGTTATAGCGGTTTTGGTTGCTGTTATAAGTGTGTTGTATTCTAAAAACAACAGCATAAAAGTATATCCTACCGGAATTATCAGCACTTCTATTTTTGTGTATTTGCTTTATAAATGGGAACTTTTCGGTGATATGATTATCAATGTCTATTACCTTATAATGAGTATATACGGTTGGTATCTTTGGGGTAGAACATTAGGCGATAAATCTGTTTTGACCATTACCAAAGCCAACTCTAACGATTATAAACTTTCTGCTTTCCTTTTTGTCTTTTCTACTATATTTGTAACCGGAGTATATCTGTATTTTGAAAAATTCGGATTTTGGTGGTCGTATGTAGATATTCTGACTACCGGATTGTTTTTTGTTGGGATGCTACTCCTTGCTCGACGAAAGGTAGAGCATTGGATTTTTCTGATTATCGGAGACGCCATTTCAATTCCGTTGTATTATTATAAAGGCTATACGATAACCGGAATTTTATTTTTGATTTACACAGTAATAGCTATTTTTGGATATTTAGAATGGAAAAAGATTTGGAGCAAGACGCATCAAAGCTCATTAAAATAGTGTTAGTAGGCCCTGAAAGCACCGGCAAAACTACCTTAGCAAAGGCTTTGGCTACCCACTTCAATACGGTTTGGGTAGAGGAATATATAAGAGAGTTTTCTCAACAAAGATTCGAAAGTGAAGGCAAATCGGTAGAGCATGAAGATTTGTTGACTATTGCAAAAGAACAAATTTCTTTAGAAAATAAAACCCAGAAACAAGCCAATCGTTTCTTGTTTTGTGATACCAATTTGTTACAAACAAAAATATATGCCGAAATATATTTTGGGAATTCACCTGCTTTTTTAGATAAATGTGTCGAAGAGTTTGAATATGATTTATATTTCTTGACAGATATTGATGTGCCTTGGGAAGAAGACCCGGTAAGAGATGCGCCTTTGGAACGAGAAAAACATTTTGATTTTTTTAAAAAGAGATTAACGGAATTAGACAAGCCTTTTGTGGTGATTTCTGGTGATGAAGACGAGCGACTTAAAAATGGTGTTGCTATAGCAAGCGAGCTAGGATTGGCTCAAAAAAGAGGTTTCACAGCGGCTGATTGGGTTAGTTTTAGAGACAGGGGAGTTTCTCTGAATGAGGTTCTAAGGCAACTGGACGTTTTCGAGCACGGGATTCCGTGTGTTAATCTAGATAAACCGGCTACTATTGGTGATGGAATCACTCGGCTTTCTGAAGAAGAAATACAGCAAAAAGCTAATTTTTTTCAAACGCACAAAGATTATTATAACATCTATAAGATGGTTCCGGCTTCGGGGGCTGCCAGCAGAATGTTTCAGTTTTTAAGCAAATTTATTTCTGAATTTAATCCTGAAACTGACACCATAAACGCTTATATTAATTACAAACAAGCTCATGATCTTAAGGCTTTTTTGATCGGGATTGAAAAATTCCCTTTTTATAAAGAGGTGAAAAGTATTCTTAAATCTGATTTTCCGGATTATAAAACGTGGTCAAAAGATTTGTATTATTACACTTTCGTGAATATCATATTGAGTGATGAATACTTGAATTATTGCAATTTGCCAAAAGGGGTGTTGCCTTTTCATAAACACCGAACTCCTGTAGAAGAACACCTGAAAGAGGCACTTTGGTATGCCCACTCAAACGGGAAAACAAAAGTACACTTTACTATTTCTGAAGAACATTTAGATAGTTTTAAAAGAGCTAAAGACCGAGCAATCGGAGCATTAGGTCACGAGTTTGAAATCGGATTTTCGTATCAAAAAAAATCAGCCGATACGATAGCTGTCAATTTTGATAAGACACCTTTTAGGGAGCAAAACGGGCAAATATTGTTTCGACAAGCAGGACACGGGGCTTTGCTCGAAAACCTCAATGATTTGGATGCAGATATAGTTTTTATTAAAAATATTGATAACGTAAGCGACAATTATTTTGATGAAATTGTGCAGTATAAAAGGGCTTTAGGAGGTGTGCTGATTGAATTGCAAAACAGAGTTTTTGAGTATCTGAGAAAATTAGAAGAACACTCTACCGAGAATTTTATAGAGGAAATCTCTCTTTTTGCTAAAGAACAATTGAATATTAGTATTCCGAATAACTTTGAGAGTTTGAATCATCTTAATCAAATCGAATTTCTTAAAGCCAAACTCAATCGCCCTATCAGAGTGTGCGGAATGGTTAAAAACGAAGGTGAACCCGGAGGTGGTCCTTTTTGGGTAAAGAACACAAGGGGAGAAGTTTCGCTACAAATTGTAGAAGCTGCACAAATAGATACAACCAATTTTGTTCAGAGGCATATTTTAGAGCATTCAACTCATTTTAATCCGGTAGATTTGGTGTGTGGTATTAAGAATTATAAAGGAGAAAAATTTGATTTAACTGCTTTTAGAGATAGCAATACAGGTTTTATGACCGAAAAAGCCAAAGAAGGCATTCCGATTTTAGCTTATGAGCTTCCCGGGTTATGGAACGGAGCAATGACAGATTGGATTTCGGTGTTTATAGAGGTATCTTTAAAAACCTTTAACCCCGTAAAAACAGTAAATGATTTGCTTAAACCTGCTCATCAATAATTAGTTAACTTTTTTAAAAGAAAAAGTACTAACTTTTTTTTATTTTTTATTTGCAAAATATAAAGATAGTTGTATATTTGCAACCACAAAATCAGAAGATAAATTCCTCCTTAGCTCAGTTGGTTAGAGCATCTGACTGTTAATCAGAGGGTCCTTGGTTCGAGCCCAAGAGGGGGAGCAAGAGAGCAACAGAAATGTTGCTCTTTTTTTTTATTTTAGCAAAAACATTTCGATATGATCATCCCCAAAACAAGAGAAGAAATAGAGTTGATGCGTGAAGCGGCTCTTTTGGTTTCTAAAACCTTAGGTATGTTGGCCACCGAAATTAAAGAAGGCGTAACCACACTTCATTTAGACAACTTAGCAGAGCAGTATATTAGAGATAACGGAGGCATTCCTGGGTTTTTGGGACTTTATGATTGTCCTTCGACTTTATTGACTAGTGTAAATGAACAAATCGTTCATGGGCTCCCTACCAACCGACCGCTTCAAAACGGAGATATTGTTTCGGTAGATTGTGGTGCTATTGTTCACGAGTTTTATGGCGATCACGCTTATACCTTTGAAATCGGAGAAGTATCAGAAGACAAAAAACGCCTTTTACAAACCACCAAAGAATCGCTTTATGTGGGCATTGACCAATTTAGAGCCGGGAATAGGGTAGAAGATATCGGGAGTGCTATTCAGAAGTATTGCGAAGAAAGAGGATATAGTGTCGTTCGTGAACTTGTAGGGCACGGATTAGGACGCAAGATGCACGAAGACCCAGAAGTTCCTAACTATGGGAAGAGAGGGAGAGGAAAGAAATTTATAGAAGGAATGGTTATCGCTATCGAACCGATGATTAATATGGGAACGCGAAATATCAAACAGTTGAACGACGGTTGGACCATTTCTACCCGAGACGGAAAACCTTCGGCTCACTTCGAACACGATGTCGCACTGATTGACGGAAAACCCGAGATTCTTTCTACTTTTTATTACATCTACAAAGCATTAGGAACCGAAAGTACAGAAGAAGATGCTTTTAGACAGAGAAAACTTATTGTTTAATGAAAAAAATATTCAAGTTTATATTAAACTTGGTACCTAGACCTATACTCATCAGGATGAGTTATCTTATTCGTCCTGTTTTGGTTGTATGGCTCAAAGGAAATCGTTATACCGATCCGATTGACGGGAAAAGTTTTCGAAAGTTTTTACCTTACGGATACGAAAATCAAAGAGAGAATGTACTTTCACCTAGTACACTTTCATTAGAACGGCATCGGCTTCTGTGGTTGTATTTACAAAACGAAACTGATTTTTTTACCGCTCCCCAAAAAGTATTGCATTTTGCGCCCGAACAGGCTTTTTATAAGCGTTTCCGCAAGCAAAAAAATCTAGATTATACTACAACCGATTTGAATTCGCCTTTGGCAGATGTGAAGGCTGATATTTGTAAGTTGCCTTTTAAAGATGAAGAATTTGATGTGATTTTGTGCAATCACGTGTTGGAGCATATTCCTGATGATACCAAAGCTATACAGGAATTATACCGAGTGCTTCAAAAAGGCGGAATGGCAATTTTACAGATTCCACAAGACTTGTCAAGAGGAAAAACTTTTGAAGATGATTCTATAACTGATAAAAAAGAAAGAGCTAAAATTTTCGGGCAGTACGACCACGTCAGAATTTACGGGAGAGATTATTTTGATAAACTTCGCTCTATTGGCTTTACGGTTTTAGAGGAAGATTATACCAAAAAAATAGCTCCCGAATTAGTCGATAAATACCGATTGGCAAAAGGAGAGATTATTCCGGTATGCTTTAAATAATTGTGAAGTTAATTTTAAACCCAAAATTTATAATTTTTTGGCTTCATTCCAATATACATCCATTTCAGCTAAAGTCATTTCAGAAAGTGGTTTTCCGACTTTGTTGGATTTTTCTTCTAAATATTTAAATCGTTTGATAAATTTTTTGTTGGTTTGCTCTAAAGCATCTTCTGGATTTACCTTCAGAAAACGAGCATAATTTATCATGGAGAATAACACATCTCCGAATTCCTGATTGATTTTTTCTTGATTACCGCTACTTACTTCCGCTTGAAGTTCGCCCAATTCCTCTTGAACTTTTTCCCAAACTTGCTGTGGTTCTTCCCAATCAAAACCTACGGCTTTTACTTTTTCTTGAATACGATTGGCTTTGACCATGGCAGGTAAACTGCTTGGAACACCTTCTAAAACTGATTTTCGCCCTTCTTTAAGCTTTAGCTTTTCCCAATTGCGTTTTACATCTTCTTCGTTTTCGACTTTTACATCACCATAGATATGCGGATGTCTGTGAATGAGTTTTTCGCAAATTCCGTTAGCTACATCAGCAATATCAAAATCTCCTGTTTCTGAACCGATTTTAGAATAAAAAACAATGTGCAGCAACAGGTCTCCCAGTTCTTTTTTGATTTCCTGCAAATCATTTTCCATGATAGCATCTCCGAGTTCGTAGGTTTCTTCGATAGTCAAATAACGAAGCGATTGAAGGGTTTGTTTTTTATCCCACGGACATTTTTCGCGTAAATCGTCCATAATGTCAAGTAATCGCGAAAATGCCTGAAGTTTTTGTTCTTTGGTGTTCATCGGTTGTTTTTGTAGCTAAATTATAACAAAAAAGCCGAAAGTTTTATTTTTCGGCTTGTGGTTGTTTATTCTTGTGTTTCTTCTTGTTCTTGTCCTCGTTGTTTTATTTCCATGTCTTTAGAGACTAATTCTTTGGATACGAGCAAATTGTACCAGTTAATTATTTTTTTGATGTCAGAAGCATATACTCTATCTGCATCATAATTCGGAACTACTTCGGCAAAATAGGCCTCTAATTTTGCTTTGTCTTCTTTGTGCGAAATAGCTTCTTTATTATCTTCTTTTTCTGCAATGGCTTTCAGGATTTCTGCCAGTGGTTTTTCGCCTTCGTATGTATAAACAGAAATTTCTGAAAGCAGACTCACATTGCTTTGCAACCCTACATTTAGTTTCTTGCCATCTGCCAAAGATTCTGCTAAAAATCCCGATCGGGTTTGTATTTTTAATTCATAAAGTCCGGGTTTTCCCGAAATAGCTAAAATTTTATCTAAACTCATCGTTAGTTATTAGTTAATAGTTATTTTAATAAATTACCTTTTTTTTGTTGCAAATTTCATTCTATAATCCACACCGGTTTTTCCTTCCAGAATGTTTTTGAGCTTCTTTTCGTTTAAGCGTTTCTTTAAAGAAGAGATTCTATCGGTAAACAAAATTCCTTCGATATGGTCATATTCGTGTTGTATAACTCTTGCCCGAAGTCCGTCGTATTCTTCTGTATGTTTTTGGAATTTTTCGTCATAATATTCGATAGTGATTTTGTCATGGCGAACCACATCTTCGTGAATTCCCGGGATGCTCAAACATCCTTCGTTAAACGCCCAAACTCCGCCTTCTTCTTGAGTTATCTTTGCGTTAATGAATATTTTTTTGAAACCATTCAGTTCTTTTTTTTCTTGCACAGAGAGTTCGTCATTTTCTGAAAAAGGAGTAGTGTCAATCACAAATAGCCTGATTGCTCGCCCGATTTGAGGTGCTGCGAGCCCTACGCCAGAAGCATTATACATGGTGTCGAACATATTGACTATAAGCGTGTCTAACTCCGGGTAATCTTCAGAAATCTCTTCCCCTTTCTTTCGCAAAACAGCATCTCCGTATCCAACAATAGGTAAAATCATCTTTTGAAATTTAGAGCAGCAAAGATAAAATTTATTTAGGATTTAGGAATCAGAATAAAGGAAAATTTAGGGTCTGTAGGTTCTGCTAATACTCTTCATAATGTTAAAATCCTGTTCTAATGCTTCTTGCCAAGAGTCAATTTTAATATCGAACATTGATTTTATTTTACTTTTATCCAATACGCTATATTTAGGGCGAATAGCAGGCGTAGTATAAGCACTTGTCGGAATCGGATTCAGATTGATTTTTACATTATTGAGTTCTAAAATTTTTTTAGCAAAATCATACCAAGAACAACTTCCTTCGTTTGAAAAATGGTAAGTTCCATACGAATGTTTGATGTTAGATGCTCGGTGCTGGATGATTTGAATGATAGCTTTAGCTAAAGAGTTGGCATTAGTCGGAGTTCCGATTTGGTCATTGACTACATTCAAACTGTCTCTTTCAGCGGCTAAACGGAGCATTGTTTTATAAAAATTATTTCCAAATTCGGAATAAACCCATGAAGTACGGATGATATAATATTTTTCTAAAATTGCCTGAAGCTCCTGTTCTCCTTCAAGTTTTGTTTTTCCGTAAACGCTTTTCGGGCTTGTTTTGTCTTTTTCTGTATATGGGACGTCTTTTTCTCCGTCAAAAACAAAATCAGTCGAAATATGAATAAGGGTAGTGTTGTGTTTTTTGCAACTTTCAGCCAGGTTTTTCACTCCAAGAACATTGACTTTGTATGCCAATTCTGCTTCAGATTCTGCTTTGTCTACAGCCGTATAAGCGGCTGTATTGATGCAGAAATCAGGTTTTTTATCGGTAAAAACCTGTTGGCAATTTTCAATATCAGTGATATCCAAAACTTTAGAATTGGCAAAAACGAAGTGTAGTCCCGTTATATTTTGAGCTGTTTTTTGAAGTGCTTGCCCTAGTTGTCCGTTAGCTCCGGTTACTAAAATCACCATACTTTTATTGCATTTTCGAGTGGCGGATTGTTTTTGTCTTTTTCGGAAACAATTAGTTGTTCTTTAGGAAAATTCCAATCAATTCCGATAGTTGGGTCGTCATAAGCAATTCCGTTTTCTGATTCTTTGTTATAAAAATTATCACATTTATACGAAAAAAGTGCTGTATCACTCAAAACCAAAAACCCGTGTGCAAACCCTTTGGGGATAAACATTTGTTTCTTGTTTTTTTCGGATAGTAAAGCTGTCGTATATTTCCCGAAAGTTTCAGATTTAGGCCGAATATCTACGGCAACATCAAGCACTTCGCCTTGTAGAACCTGCACTAATTTTGCTTGAGCGAATTTTCCCGTTTGATAATGCAATCCTCTGAGCACTCCTTTGGTAGAAAACGACTGATTATCTTGAACAAAGTGGATATTCAGACCTGTTTTTTCATGAAAAGTTTTTTGGTTAAAACTTTCCATAAAAAAGCCTCTTTCGTCATAGAAAACCTGAGGGTCTATTATAAAACAATCTTTTAATTCGGTTTGGGTTACATTCATTATTCTAAGAAGTTCTTATATAAACAAAGCCTTTCAGGTCTTTAAAAATCTAAAAGGTTTTGATACTATTACTTAATATTAAAAATCTGTTCTAATATTTTAACCGTAATCAGGTAGGTTGGTTTTACTCCCGTAGTTCCCAGTCCTCCTGAGGCAAGCGTGCTTCCAGTTTTCAAAGGATTATCAGAGGCGTAATAAGCATAGCGTACTTTTACGTTTTTAGGGATGCTTTTTCTGATTTTTGAGGCCGATTGAATCGCTTTTTGATAATGAGCTCCTTCCATTTCTAACCCAATTACTCGCCAAGTTGATTTATGGAAGAATTGCAAAAGGTCTTTGTTTTGCAGTGATGTCCCTAAAACACTAATCATAGGGCCTGCAAACACCGGAATTCCGTAACCTTCGAACATCTCTTTGGTCAGTTCATTTTCAAACGGATAATTATCTCCGGTTCCTTCGTTGATGTGAGCAGACGGAATCATGATATCGCCTTTTCCTCCTTCTAAAATCCCAGCTTTACCCATAATAGAAACTGATTCTACGTTTAAGAATATTTTTTCATCTGCGTTTTTATAAGGCTTCAAAAGTTCGTCAATAGTTTCATAAGCTTGCTCTCCAAAGGCATAATCCATCACAATAATAACTGATTTTCTCGAAGCATCTGCCTCGGGGAAATTTGATTTTTTAAAATCAATTTTAGCCGTATCAAAAACTTGAACATCAATATTAGTTCCTGAAGTATCCCAAACAGAAATCATTCCGTTTTTGAGAGCAACCTCTTCTACTTTCTTACGTAAATCTTTATTAGCCGAATCGCTCAACACTTCATAAATATCAATATCTTCTACTCCTTTGAATTTTGATTTAAGCGTAGGAATAGCAAAAATAGAATTCATCACCGAGTGCATATTAGCACTGATAATATGAATGGGCCTTTCTAACAGATTATTTTCTATAAGAGTTTGTTTGATATTATCAGCCCAAATCTCACCATGAATATGATGCCCTAAACGCTCTCTAAGAATTGGGCTAAAGGTGATGGTACGTTTGTTATTGCTTACGGTTTCTTCAATAGCGAGCCTACCCAGCCAATAGATTACATGGAGAAATCTATCGGGTTTTTCAGCAGTAGCAAATGAATTATAAATGCCCAGAATCTCAACAAAAGTTCTGCCCAGAATGTTAGAGACATGCGAAATAGCTATTTCTTTTTCTTCTAAATCAAGGGGTTCTTCAGTCAGAATAATATTTTCCAGGTATTGCCAATCGCGGGTTACTCTGCCCGAAAGTTCGTCGATAAGCACCCTGTTTTTTATTTTGTGTGATTCAATGAAAATAAAAGTCAAGTGAGTTAAGATATCATAGATATCTGAACGTCCACGAGTGATTTCGATATTCATCTGCTCATCGTCAATTCGGTAACAGTTTCTCCTTCTTTTTGGAGGAACAATCGCTTGAAAATGTGATTTGGAATAACCTTCGTCTGAAATTAAGTTGATGTAACGACATTCCTCAATTCCGATAGGCAATCGTTCGATTACGTATAAAAGTCCGTTTAATTCTACTTTTTCGCTGTTTATCGAGCCGTAAATTTCGGGACGTAACAACAACAGAGCCTCACGAAGCGTATCTCCGGAAACTCCCATGGGTTTATAAAATCCACGATTGAATAAATGCCTCATCGTGATATACATTCGCTCTATAGCACCCGATGATTCCTGTGCTCTTGTTCTTTCTATATTTTTCATAATCCTCACCCCAACCCCTCTCCAAAGGAGAGGGACTTTATGGGAATATTTATTTTGTTTAATAATACGTTATTCTTCTTTCTAAAACTGATATTTTACTACCATTTAATCTGAACCTTTCTCTTTTTATCCAATTATTTTGACTATCATAAGTTAAAATGTCGTAATAAGAAGGTTTGTCATTTATTTCTCCTTTATCATCGTGAAAAACTCGTTTAATTATATTTCCAAATTCATCATATGATTTTAAAATTTCATTCCTTATTTTACCTTTTCTTTGAACATTCCATTTAATTTCCCTATTGTTCTCATCATATTCCATATGATACACAAGAGTATCAAGTCCGTGTTTTAACCATTGGAAAATTTGATTACCGTTTTTGTCATATTTATATTTATGTTCAGTTGAACCAAGCCAATATATCAAATTACCATCTTCGAATTGCTTAATTTCTTTTAAACTATCTTTTATAACTCCTTTCTGAATCGTATATAAAGTAGAATTTATTATTGTATCAGATATTATTTTATATTTTTTTAAATTATTTGTTACTCCTTCAAATCTATGATAGTAATATGAAGAAATAAACAAACCTTGTTTATTTAATGAATCTTTTTTTTCAGTTATCAACTCATTTGCTTCGTTAAACCTTTGTTTTTTCAAAGCATTATTCATTTTGTCATAAGTGTAAACGTGTCTATACTTAAATTTATCATTTTCCAAAAGACCGATTTCTTCAATAATATTTCCGAGAGAATCAAACTTGTAGTTTTCCTTTACAATATAAGTATGAAAATCTGAATTAGGAACAAACTGAACGTAATCCGTACAGAATATTTCTTTAACGTTTCCGTTTACATTGAGTGTTTTATAATTTTTCTGATAATACGGAACAGCTACTTCCGATACAGAAATAATATCACTCATAGCTTTTTCTTGCTCTGATTTTGTTTTTGAACAAGAAACTAATAAAAACAAAAATATGATTGAAACTGAAAATTTCATATTTAGACTTTTAATTGTGTTTTCCATTGTTCTAAAACACTAATAAATTCATCTATCGACATTTCTACAATGGGATATTGAGGTAGTAAATCATTTTCTATATATATACTCATTTTATCAACACAAACATAGATAGTATAATCTTCATAACCTGCAAATGTAAACCAATTTCCTTTTACTCCATAGTTCTGTAAGATTTCCCAATCCCAAAAACCATTATATTTGTTTTCAACAATAGAGTTTAAGTTATTTTGATTATCTCGTATTTCGTATAAATCGAAAAGATAACAATCTACATTTATCCTGTCATTTAAATTTGTTTTTAGTAATTCCTGTAAATTATTCATCATTCCAAAATAAAGTTAAACAAAATATCCCTTTGCAAACATAGGATGACAAAACTTAAATATAAGAACTCCTTTGTCAAGCTGAACTCGTTTCAGCTTCTTTTAGATTCTGAAACAAGTTCAGAATGACACGCTTTGTTTGTTATTCAAAATTTTCCCTCAAAATATCCCTTCGCAAACATAGGATGACGAAACTGCTTAAAGCTTACAGCCTACAGCTATTTATTAAGAAACTCCAAAATACTATCGGTAATAAACTTAATTTGTTCGTTATCGAGTTCAGTGTGCATCGGTAAAGACAAAACTTCGTTTACCAAACGGTTGGTAATTGGGAAATTTTCTTCTTTGTATCTCGAATCCAAATAGGCTTTTTGGCTGTGTAACGGAATCGGATAATAGATAGCACAAGGAATTCCTTTATCCAACAAGTGCTGCATTAAAGCATTTCGGTCTGCTCCTACGATTCTCAAAGTATATTGGTGAAAAACGTGGCTGTCATCATCTCCAGAAATAATTGGAGTAACGATGTTTTTGTGATTCGATAAAGCCGAACTGTATTTTTTGGCTGCCTCACGACGAGCAGTATTATAATCATCCAATTTCGGAAGTTTAGCATTCAAAACCACTGCCTGAAGGCTATCTAATCTTGAATTTACTCCAACTACATCGTGATGATAACGAACGTACATTCCGTGGTTTACGATGCCTCGAAGTGTATGTGCCAGTTCATCATCATTGGTAAAAATAGCTCCTCCATCTCCGTAGCAACCTAAATTTTTAGAAGGAAAAAACGACGTAGCTGCTACGTGTCCAATCGTTCCTACTTTCTGTTTTTGTCCGTTTGATGATTTATAATTCGCTCCGATGGCTTGTGCATTATCTTCGATTATATACAGATTATGCTCGTTAGCAATTGCCATAATTTCGTCCATATTGGCAGCTTGTCCGAACAAATGAACAGGAACAATTGCTTTGGTTTTTGGAGTAATTGCTTTTTTGATTGCCTCAATCGAAATATTAAACGTATCTTCCTCAACATCAACCAAAACAGGTGTAAGTCCCAAAAGTGCAATAACCTCAACCGTAGCAGCAAACGTAAAATCAGCTGTGATTACTTCGTCTCCTTGTTTTAGTCCCAATCCCATCATTGCAATCTGCAAAGCATCGGTTCCGTTAGCACAAGGAATTACGTGCTTTACTCCCAAATAATCTTCCAAACTTTTCTGAAAAGCGTGAACTTGTGGACCATTGATATAAGCTGTATTTTCTAAAACCTCATTAAATCCCGTTTGGATTTGGTCTTTTATGTGCTGATATTGACCTGCAAGGTCAACCATTTGTATTTTTTTCATTTGGTTAGGGGTTGGGGGTTGGGGGTTAGGGGTTAGGGAAGTTGTAACAATCTCTAAAACCTAATTTCCGAACCCGATTTATACTTTATTTTTTAATGATTTTATCAATGCTCCGAGTAATGCTCCTGTTTTTTGAGTTTTTACAAAAAGAAAATTTAAGGATTAATTATCAATATAATTCAGATTAAAAGCAATCTGTATTTGTGTTTCTAATTCTGCCAAAGAACCTATAGAATAAGAAAGATGATGAATGTACTCTTTTATAGAATATCGAGCGTGTCCTTCTGCAATATTTGAAGGAACAGAAACCGAAGCTCTTCTCATCTGACTTACCAAACCAAATAATTCCTCTTTCGGAAAAGAAGAAGTCTGTTTATAAATATGGGTTGTTAAATCCATTGCTTCTTTCCAAACATTTAAGTCTTTGTAGCTTGTGATTTTAGTCATCCTTTTGTTTTTAGGGTTTCGGGGTTAGGGGATAGGGTTTCGAGGTTGGAAATATATAGCTAATTCCCGAAATCCAATCTCTGAAACCAATTTGTTTTTTTGTGACAGACAAATTTATATATTTTTTTCTTTTTCGGGATTCGATGATAGAGGTTTGAAACGTTCCGAATCCCTATCTCCAATCTCCAAACTCCGAAATTCCAAAAGCCGAAACCCAAACTCCGAACCTCGAACTCCCAAATCCTCAAAAACCCCAAAAGTATAATAATGAATCCAATCTCCGAGATTGACGTAGGTTGAATTCTCGTTCAGCTGTATAGTCATTGGTAAATGTCTGTGTCCGAAAACGAAATAATCGTAGTGTTTTAATTCTAATTTTCGTTTGGCATATTGCACCAACCATTCGTTTTCTTCGCCTAAAAACTTCACATCTGAATCACCTGAAATGAGTTTGTTTTTGACTGATAAATATTGTCCTAATTTTACTCCAATATCTGGATGCAACCATCTGAAAAGCCATTTCGAGAGCGGATTGGTAAACACTTTTTTCATTCGTTTGTAGCCTTTGTCTTTAGGACCTAAACCGTCTCCGTGTCCGATAAAAATGGATTTCCCGTTGATGATAAAAACCTGTGGAGAATGAAAAACAGGAATATCCAGTTCCTTTTCAAAATAACCGTTCATCCACAAATCGTGATTTCCTACAAAAAAATAAATCGGAATTCCGCTATCTCGGATTTCGGCTAATTTTCCTAAAACCCGTACAAATCCTTTAGGAACTACGGTTTTGTACTCAAACCAAAAATCAAACAAATCTCCCAACAGAAAAATTACTCCTGCATCGTGTTTGATTTCGTCCAACCATTTTACGAATTTCTTCTCTCTCGGAAGACTTTCCTCCCAAGTCGGAGCTCCCAAATGATTGTCCGAAGAAAAATAGGCTTTTTTATTTTCGGGAAGTGTTATTTTAGTTTCAGGTTTCAAGTTTGTTTAATCGTTGATTTGTTTAATCGTTTGACTTTATGACATTCGACTTTTGACTTTATGACTTTAAGAATTATCAGATGCATACCACTCTGCAAACGAAGAATCGGTTTCCTGCAAACGAAGTGAGAAAAGCTCAATATTTTCGGGTAATCGGGATTTTATTTTTTGCACGAAATCAATGACCATTTTTTCGCTTGTAGGTTGGTAATCCACCAAAATAACGTGATGGCCTCTGTCTTTTAGTTCTTTGGCAAGTTCGATATGCGGAGTGTTTTTGTTGAAAACGGTAGCGTGGTCAAACACATCAACGACTTCTTCTTTTACGATTTTTTTCAGGTCGGTAAAGTCGATAACCATTCCGTATTTTACGTTGTTTTTATCGTCTATAGGACTTCCGATAACCGTTACAAATAGTTTATAACTGTGTCCATGGACGTTTTTACACTTTCCGTCATATCCGTACAAAGCGTGTCCTGTTTCAAACGAAAATTGTTTGGTAATTCTTATTTTAGTCATTAAAAAATGATTTTATCAGCAAAGGTAAGGAATTTTACGAAACGGTGGATTTAAGAATAAGAAAGAGAATCTAAAGTTTCGAAATGTTAAAATTCACTTTTTTCTTTTTTTTAAACATTTTTGCTCTACATTTGTAGATGTAAATCTAATTTTGTAGAGATAAAAGTTTTTGAATGATGAACACATTAACCAAAGCAGAAGAACAGTTGATGCAATTTTTATGGGAGAAAAGAAAGGCATTTACCAAGGATTTGATTGAAGCTTATTCAGACCCGAAACCTGCAAGTACAACAGTAATTACGTTGCTGAAACGTATGCAAGAAAAAGGTTTTGTAGGCTTCAAAGAATACGGAAAATCAAGAGAATATTATCCGCTTGTGGAGAAAGAAAAATATTTCTCAAAACAAGTAGGAGAGATGATTAAAGACTTTTTTAATGATTCGGCTATGCAGTTTGCTTCGTTTTTTACAGAAAAAACCAATTTGTCTGAAAAAGAATTAGAAGAGTTACGGAAAATTATTGATAGTCAACTTCAAAAGAAAAAACGATGACAACCTTTTTAATTAAATTTTCGCTGAGTCTGCTTGGGTTTTTGCTCTTTTATAAACTGGTTTTAGAAAGAGAAAAAATGCACCAAATCAATCGGGTTTTGTTGCTTTTTGCTTTGGTATTTTCGCTGGTGATTCCGTTTGTGAATTTTGAATTTACAAGTGAAAGCCCTATCATTCAACAAGCAATTCCATCGTATGTGCTTCCCGAAATTTTCATAGGGAATGAGTTTGAAAAAACACCAACTCTGTTCACTTTAGAAAATGCTTTGTGGAGTATTTATTGGTTTGTATTTTCAGTATTTCTGTTTCGTTTTATAAGGAATTTAATTTTGTTGTTGCGAAAAATTAACGGAAGTGAAAAAATCAAAAAAGACGGTTTTATTTTGGTTTTGATTCCTCAAAAAATCCCCCCACATTCGTTTTGGAATTATGTTTTTATAAACAGAAATGAATACGAAAAAAATCTGATTGATGAAAAGCTTTTTGTGCACGAAAAGGCTCATATTACTCAAAAACATTCGTTGGATATATTGTTTGTTGAGGTTTTGCAAGTAGTGTTTTGGTTTCACCCGTTTGTTTATCTCTACAAAAAAGCGATAAAACTCAATCATGAGTTTTTAGCCGACCAAAAAGTAAACGAAACTTTCAGAGAAGTAGTTCAATATCAAGAACTTTTACTACAAAAAGCTGTTGGAAATACTCTCGTCCCGATAGCAAGTAACTTAAATTATTCAATAACTAAAAAACGTTTTATTATGATGACGAAAAACACCCCGACTATTCGATTAGTATCGAAGCTTTTATTTTCAATGGTATTGTTCTTGAGCGTCTTTTTCACTTTTTCGGTACAAGTGAAAGCTCAAGCAAATGAAAATATACCTGTAGAGGAGAGGCAAAAACTTTTTAACTCAATGAGTGATGTTGAGCCTGAAAGTTTCACAGAAGAACAAGCTAATCAAGAAGAACAAATTTATACTTCTGTAGAGGTAATGCCTGAATATCCTGGAGGAATAAATGAATTCAGAAAATTTGTAATGTCTAACTTTAAAACCCCTAAACTGGATGAAGATTTGAAAGGAATGGTTGTAGTGCAATTTGTAGTCGAAAAAGACGGTAGTCTTTCGAATATTAAAGCTGTTCGAGATTTGGGTCATGGTACAGCAGAAGAAGCTGTAAGAGTTGTGGGTCTTTCTAAAAAATGGAAGCCCGGAATTCAAGACGGAATAACTGTAAGGGTGAACTATACTTTGCCTATTCAAGTGAATTTTGAGGTAAAAGAATAACCTGAAGAATAGAAGTAAGTAAACTCTCAGCTTTTTGGGAGTTTTTTTGTTTTAATTTTTATTTTTCGAAAAATAAAACGTTAAAATATTTAACATAAAATTTAAAATTGTACCTTGCAGTTTGTAAAAGCCTAAATCGTGTTGATTATTAGGTGTTTTTTAAAACTAAGGAAGCTATGGTTAGATATTTTACGTTATGTTTTTTATTTCTTTTTGGTCTCTATGGTCATTCTCAACTCTCAGACTTTAACCTCACAGTTACTGTGACGGATGAGACTTGTTTTGGAAATGGTAGTTTATCTTTTTCGGTTTCTGGTACAGAGCCCAATGCTACAATTATTTATGAGATATATAAACTTCCAAACACAACAACTCCTATAGCGACTTCAGCCGGAAACCCGGTTACGGGACTTAATGGGGGAACATATAACGTAATTGCTATACAATCTTTAAGTGGCAATATCGGCACTCAACAAGAAGAGGTTGTTATAGCTGATTTGACTAATCCGTTGAGTTATGTGGTGCAAAGCCATATGTTGTGCCCTAATCAAGGGGTAATTGTCATAAATATACTTTCGGGAACTGTTGCGGCTTATGAGATTGTATCGGGGCCAAATGATTTTTCGGCACCTCCGCAAACTTCTAATACCTTTGCGGGGTTACAGCCGGGAACTTATTTGGTAGGTGTACACGATGCAGGGCCTTGTGGTGATTTTTTTACCCAGCACCATCAAGTGTTTTTTCACCCACAGACCCTTATAGAGTTTATAGATAGAAATTTAAGTACGGAATTCATTTCTTGTGATGAAATTACTGTGATAGCACAACACCGAATAAGCGTAAACGAAAATGCTTTTCCTCTTACTATAACCTTCACTATTTATCCTCCTGATGGTTCTGACCCTATAATACAAACTCAAGTAGTGACTGAGAGTGATCCTGAGTTTATCACGCAACTTATTTTTGAACAGTCTATTCCTTATTATGATGAGATGTACTTTTATGATGTAGAAGTAACGAATGTATGCGGGGATACTTATGCGCTTACTGAATCAGTCATGTTGACCATGGAAATTACTGCTAGTTATGATATGAGTTCTTGTTATGGTATTTTTATTACAGTAAGTAATTTTTTCGAAAGCTATACCATTGAGTTTGACACATACCCTGCAGGATTCGATCCAGAGCTTTTTAACGCAAGTTATCCGGGGCCTTTTACCGAATCTGTAGTGTCTTATGGTGTTGACCCTACCGGAGAGCTTTTAGCGGGAAGTTATGAGGTAACGATTACGGATTCTTGTGGAAGAACGAAAACCGATTCTTTTGTTATCGGTTTCCCTGAAGACGATCCTTATTATGATTTTATTATTACGCCGCCTATTGTGCCTGATTGTGCGTGTTTAGGAGATTTGATTATTATGCATACTTACGGTTTAGATACCGTGCTAATTACGGATGCCCCTGATGACTTTATAACCTTTTTGGCTGATCAAAACCTATCATTACCTTACGATATCAGTGCCTATATTGCTGAGGCACCTTCAGATTATTTTTTGCAATTTCAGGTGTATGGTTGTGGCGAATATACTATTGAGGTAACAGATATATGTGGGAGAGAGTTTGAACTAACAAAAGAACTAGAGGCTTGGAATGCAGATATTGGTTTTTTGATTGAGCAAGCACCCGGTTGTGACGGGTTTGGCTCTGTAGCTATAAAACCTAATAAACTTGAAGGTACAATAGAAGCGGCTTATATACTGGATGCTCCAGATGAGTTTTATGAGTTATTTGAAATTACGCCAGGAGAAGCTTATGATGCTTCGGAGTATGTTTTTTACTCGAATGAGGGGCTACCTGGATTTCTTGGCTTCTGGTTTATTACTATAAAGGGGCTTCCGGAAGGAGATTATAAGTTTGATATACAGGTGTTTTGTGATTTTATCCCGTTTGAATTTTCGGTGGAAACGTATCAGCAACAGACCGAGATCGAATTAGAAGAAATGTGCGGTATGTTTAACTTACTTTTTGAGCACAACGCTAACAGCAGGCCCTATTGGTCTCCCGATGAGAAATATTGGGTAGAGAGATCTAACCCAATCACAGGAGTCTGGGAAAGCCTTCCTAATCCTGACCCGATAGGCAATCCTTCTTATACTGAATATTGGATCTACCCTGCCCAAATGAATTATAATATTCCGTATCAAGGCACCTTTAGGATCATGAAAGAATACAAGATATGGAATAATGGGAATTTGATTCCTCCAGGAGCGAAGTTGGATTATTGCGTAGAACCCATTTATGAATTTGATTTTCTAGGTATCCCAAAAATAAATGATGTCGTTTATTTCCCGTGTCCTGATGGAGGAAGCGAGTTGTTTGTAAATGCAACCGGGGTGGCTCCGTTAGTTTATGAAATAACCGAAAAAGAAGGACAGCCTTTTTATATAAATAACGGACAGACTAATGTGTTCACTGACCTTGAATCGGGAGCTTATAATTTTCGGGTAACCGATAATTGCGGAAATATCGTAAATGGAGTGTATGAGGTAGGGCAATCTTTTGATTTTAATATATCAGCCACACCGCTTTGTAACAACGAGGTAGGTTCGCTTTATGTAACTAATTTTTCTTTTTTGCAGTATGAGTGGTGGGAAGAAAATAGCCCAGATGAAATATTGAGTAACAGCTATCAATTGGTTTTTAATCCGTTTAATACCGAAAATCATCTCGGCACATATTATCTGAGTATCAGTTATCCGGGGAATGCTAATTCCTGCGTAAATCAAGTATTAGAATATCAAATAAACACAAGTCCCCCTAATGCGGGTCAAGATGCTACGGTGGTTTATTGTTCTTTATCCGGAGAACTCTTTGATTTGTTTTCTTTGTTAGGCTCAGAATTTGATAATTTCGGGACTTGGCAAGATGTCTCTCAAACCGGAGAACTTCAAGACAATATGCTCGCTATCGGAAATATTCATCCGGGCATCTATGAATTTATCTATAGTATCGATACCTGCGAAGGTACAGATCAATCGTTAATCACGATTATATTGTTAGCCGAGCCTGAAGCTCCTGTGGTTTTAGGAGAAATCAATATTTGTGAAGGTTCTGACTTAGAGTTAATAATAGAGAATCCGAATGCAAACTATACCTATACCTGGATATCTCCCAGTGGAGCCGTTCATGCGGGAGAAACTTTTTTTATCTCAGAAATAAATACGATACAGTCAGGAATATATACTATTACAGCTGCTGTTGGGAGTTGTTCTGTAGTGTCAAGTGTTGAGGTTGTTGTAAATCCGTTACCTGATTTTTATATATCGGGAGATACCCTGATTTGCATATCACAAAGCACATTTTTGTCTGTATTGGGTAATAATTTCAATAATTCGGAAGCTAATTTTAGCTGGTATTTTAATGATGTTTTGTTAGAGGAAATAAATACTCCCGCCATAGAGGCTTTTAGTGTGGGAGATTATAGGGTTGAAGTGGTTCTAGATGAGTGTAAGTCTTCGGGAGTTATAACGGTGATGGCTAATGATGGTATGCCTGCAGTTGTATTAAAAGGCGTATGTGTAGGGACTGACTTTATAGTTTCGGTAATCAATACGGAAGATTTTCCGAATGCTATTTATAGCTGGACAGGCCCAGAGAATTTTTCGAGTTTTGATACTTTCGTCAACGCAAGCGAGCAACCTTTAGGAGAATATACGGTTAAAATAATCAATCAGGATGATTGTGTGGTGTCTGCGAGTATAGAGGTGAAAAGTATTTATTGTCAAATCCCTAAGGGAATATCCCCGAACGGAGACACGCTGAACGATAGTTTTGACTTGTCTAATTTTGAGGTAAAACGCCTAAAAATATTTAATCGTTACGGAAGAATGGTTTATGAGTCGGGGAGCGGTTATACCAATCAGTGGTATGGTCAATCTACTGTAAATAGCAAATTGTTGCCTGCAGCCACATATTATTATGTGGTAACTTTTAAAGGAGGAGAAGTAAAAACAGGCTGGGTATATTTAACCCGACAAGAGTAAGAACTCGCCGATAAGTAGTGAGGTTAAATTCCGGGTATTAGTTTTTATATAACGGAATGAAGTAAGAAACACTGTAATTAAACCCTACGCCCCAATTGCCTTCATAAGTGCGGTGAAATCCGGGAATATATAGGTTGTCGAAATTGTCTGGTTTTTTGTTGGCAATCAAATAGTTTAGGCGAAGGCTGAATCCGATATAAAAATTATTGAAAACCTCTACTTTTATCCCGCCAACAAGTTCAGCCCAATGAGCTGATAAACTGCTGAAATTTCCGTTAGTATTTACAAGCGTGTGTTCGCCTAAAAAACCGCCGGTATTGTAGTAAATAGAGTAGTGATTAAGGTTTTGGCTAAATACACTTGTTCCGTATCGCATCCCGATATAAATCTGATTCTCCATATCGAGCCAGTTTTCATACGCATTAAAATCAACCCCTATTTTCATAAAAGTACCTTTGGTAGTAAAATTAAGTTGAGGCTCGTTGGTTGTTTTGTTTTCGTTTCCGATTTCGGCTGCTGCATAAATTTTTTTGGTAATCCTGTAATCGCCTACTACTTCGAAACCGGTGTAATCCTTATCATAAACCGAACGTGAAAGTTTGTGTAAATCTGCACCCAAACGGAGTCCGTAGCGTTGTTTCAAAGGAACAATACTATCGGTCTGAGTTTCTTGCGTATAAGCTGTTAAGGTGGATACTAAACTAAAAAAGCAAATCCAGATGTGTTTCATTTTCGTTAATTATTACAGCTTGTCTTACAATAAGTTCTTTGATCCACAGCTCTTCTGCACCACTATCACTAACTTTCGGATTCGGAGAGAGCGGTTCAGAATCAGTAAGTGTAAAGTTTGACTTATATCCGCAAGCTCTTGAGATATAAATATCATCTTGGGCATATCGTATTTCTACCAAATCTTCGTTAGTAACTTCTGTGTTGATGTTAGTGTAGGTAAGCCTAAAAACATAATTACTGATTTGTGTGTCTGTTCTAAGAGGAAGCAAAATTTGATTGGTATTTTCGTACACTAACACTTGTTGCGGAAACGCAACATCAAAAACTTCTAATTTACTAAAAGACTTTTGAACAGAAGGGTTGAGGTATTCATAAAAATCAACTACAACCTTTGGAGTAGTCGGGGTGTCTTCTGCACAGATATCGTCTTTTTCACATCTTGACAATGATCCCAAACAAAACAATGTCAATAAAGTTAAGAATAAACAACGTTTCATGGGGACGTAAGTGTTTTATAGAAATTTTTTAAGTCAGTTTATGCTGATGAAATAGCTTGTAAGGTTCGTTGGTAATTTCCATAAAAAAACTAACTTAATAGTTTGTAATTTATGAGAATTTTGCCAAAGTTACGTTTTTTCTCAAAACACACAAAATATAAAAAAAAGCCTGTATGGCCTACAAGTTATTTATACATGATTTTATGCAATATATTGAGTTGGTTCGGTTTAAAATATGATACAAAAAAGTGCTAAATCATAAATTCTAAACTATCTTTGTATTTCACACAATTTAATATCCATATAAATGAAAATTGCAGTAGTAGGGGCTACCGGAATGGTAGGTGAAATTATGCTAAAAATTTTGATAGAACGGAACTTCCCTGTCACAGAGTTGCTTTTAGTGGCGTCAGAAAAATCAGTAGGCAAAGAAATAGAATTTAAAGGAGAAATTCATAAAGTTATCAGTTTGCAAGATGCCCTTAACCAAGCTCCAGATATAGCGCTTTTTTCAGCAGGAGGAACAACTTCGTTAGAGTGGGCTCCTAAATTTGCTGCCGTCGGTACAACTGTAATAGATAATTCTTCGGCTTGGCGAATGGATGTTGATAAAAAATTGATAGTTCCTGAGATTAATGCCGATCAACTCACCGCAGATGATAAAATTATTGCCAACCCCAATTGCTCTACCATTCAGATGGTTTTGGCATTGGCTCCGCTACATAAAAAGTATAAAATTAAACGAGTTGTGGTTTCGACCTATCAATCTATTACCGGAACAGGAGTGAAGGCTGTTCAGCAATTAGAGAATGAATACAATGGCGAAAAAGGAGAAATGGCCTACAAATATCAAATTCATAAAAATGCTATTCCGCAATGTGATGTATTCGAAGAAAACGGATATACCAAAGAAGAAATGAAGCTCATTAAAGAAACACAAAAGATTTTAGATGACAAGAGTATTGCTATTACTGCTACTGCTGTAAGGATCCCGGTTGTCGGCGGGCATAGCGAAGCGGTGAATATAGCTTTCGAGAACGGCTTCGATTTAGCTGATGTGCGTAAAATTCTCCACCAAACTACAGGGATTAAGCTTCAGGACAATTTGGATACCTTTACTTACCCGATGCCTTTATATGCGGCTGGTAAAGATGAAGTTTTTGTGGGGAGAATCCGCAGAGATGAAAGCCAATCTAATACGCTAAATATGTGGATTGTAGCAGATAACCTTAGGAAAGGAGCAGCTACTAATACAATTCAGATAGCAGAATACTTGGTTCAGCACAATTTAGTTACTTCAAAAGCAAGTGTAATATAATTTAAAAGAGTAAATTGATAAAAGATAATAACATACCAGATTCGGTAACAAAAGGATTAGAACTTCCGCTAATGGAAGAATTCTATACCATTCAGGGAGAAGGGTTTCACACCGGTACAGCTGCTTACTTTATAAGAGTCGGAGGGTGTGATGTAGGATGTCACTGGTGTGATGTCAAAGAAAGTTGGGAAGCTGCCAATCATCCGCTAACTAGTGTAGAGGCTATAGTAGCTCAGGCAAAAGCCCAGTCGAAAGTTGTGGTGATAACCGGAGGAGAGCCACTTACCTGGGATATGACCGAGTTAACTCAGCAACTAAGAAACCAAGGGCTTAGAGTGCATATCGAAACTTCAGGAGCTTATCCGTTTACCGGAACTTGGGATTGGGTTTGTTTATCTCCTAAAAAAAATAAACTTCCTGTCGAAGAAGCCTATCAGAAAGCCAATGAATTAAAAGTCATTATTTATAACCAGCACGATTTTCAGTTTGCCGAAGAACAGGCAGCTAAGGTAAATAAAGATTGCGTGTTGTTTTTACAGCCTGAATGGAGTAAGCAAGATAAAATGACACCATACATAGTAGATTATGTGATGAATAACCCAAAGTGGAGGGTGTCTCTACAAACCCACAAATACATGGATATTCCATAATAAAAGAAGTGTTTTTAGGTAGGGTAGAGAGTTGAGTTATAAATATAATAATGCTATACATTAATATAAGTGTAAGTTTTATAAAATAAAATAATTATGAATAGGTTACAAGAAGGAGATAAGGCTCCCGAAAATATAGGAATAGATCAAGATGGTAAGGCGCATAAGTTATCTGATTATAAAGGCAAAAAATTGGTTGTCTTTTTTTATCCTAAAGCGAGTACGCCTGGCTGTACGGCACAGGCTTGTGATTTGAGAGATAACTATGACAGGTTTTTGTCACAAGGTTACCATGTTTTAGGTGTTAGTGCTGATAGTGCTAAAAAACAGGCGAATTTTAAAGCAAAGAACAATTTGCCTTTTCCGCTTATTGCCGATACAGATAAAGAAGTTATCGAAGCTTTTGGGGTTTGGGGCGAAAAAAAATTTATGGGCAGAGTTTATGACGGAATCCATCGCACTACTTTTGTTATTAATAGCAACGGAGTTATAGAAGAGGTGATTATCAAAGTAAAAACCAAAGTGCATACAAGCCAGATTTTACGATAAACGCTCTTTATGAATAGAGAGAGTTTTTATCGACTCTATGAAAAAAACACCTATTTCTTAAAAAAAATAAAATTACTTCTTAATTAAATGTTGCTAAATAGATTTTTTTTATTTATTTTTGAAAGCTGAATTTTATATCAAATTCTATTAAAGTAGTTGTAGATAAATGATTTCTAAACATTTGCTATTCAAATTTAGATGATTGACTTTATTTTTCTATTGCGTTTTGTTAAAAAATTAAAAACTATAAATTATGATTAGATGCTTTACTTTTTTCTTGTTGCTTTTTAGCACACTTTCGTATTCGCAGTTCTCTGAATTTAACCTTGAAGTTACCCCGGTGGGTGTAACATGTTCAGGTATGGATGATGGGGCTTTAACTGTTTCGGTTGACGGAATCACTGATGATAATGTTACTGTAGAATACGTAGTTTATCAAGAGCCTGACCTGTCTAATCCTTATGATACAGAAGCAATAGGGGTAGAAGGTTATCCAACTTATGAATATGTGTTTACAAATCTTCCCGAAGGAGATTATGTAGTGCATGCCATACAAAAATTGGGTGTTGATCAATCTCTTCCTCAGGTGGTGGATGGGATAGTGGGGGTTGAGCCTGAAGGTGCTTTGCCGTGTTTTACACTTGATGTTGTTGCGGGAGAGGAAACTTGTCCGGGTAACGGAGCGTTAACTATTAGTGTTCCTGGAGCCGACCCGAATGCAGTTATGACTTTTGAGATTTATCTGATGCCTGGTGAGACTCTAATGGGTACTCTTACTACAGGATCAACGGATATAGAGCCCTATGTATATATGGGGCTTGCTGCTGGCGAATATAAGATAGTAGCTACTCAATATCTAGGTGCTAATTCAAATTGGCAAGTTCAGTTGGTGACTGTTGAAGAAGGTGATTCAATTGCAGATTTTTGTGATTTTTCACTTATCGTAGACAAAACCGATTTAACGTGTGATATAAACAATGGAAAGTTAGAGCTTTCGGTTGAAGGTGTTTTTGATGCAGGAGTGTCTGTAGAATACGTGGTTTATAAGCAACCTGACATGTCTAACCCTTACCATGTACAAACGGTAGGTTCAGGTGGTTTTCCGACCTATGAGCATGTTGTAGAGGGGCTTGGAGAAGGAGAGTATGTGGTTTATGCTGTGCAGAAAAAAGGAGTTGATACATCAGATCAAATGTCGTGGATTGGTGAGATTGTAATCCTGGAAGATTTGTTAATTGTTCCTCTTGTTGAGAGTAAATGTTTAGGAGAAGCAAGCATAGAGGCAAATGTTGTCGCTGGTGCTGGTGTTTCTTTTTCATTACATCAATTGCCTAATGGACCAGGTCCAGGAATGCCTACAGTACCTTATTTGGGGCCTCAAACCTCTGATTTTTTTGAAGATTTAATGCCGGGCTGGTACCGAATTTTTGTGCAAGATGCTTGCGGACAGGATTTTCCGTTTGATGTAAATGTGCAGTACATTCCTTTGGGTGCACCCTCACTTGTTAGTTCAGAGTTAGAAGCAGATTTTGGCGCAGGGTGTGATGCTGCGGGTGTGAGTGTTGCTAATACGATACAAGCGCCTTATGATTGGATACTCGGACAGCCAGATTATCCTTTTACAGTAGATTACTATGTTTTTCCTCCATCAGAATATCCACTAAGCAGTTGGCCTGATTGTGCATTGCTTCCGGATCCAGAAGACGGAAATGGAGTGTTTGTGAGTACTCATTATATAATTGCGGGAGGGGCGCAGGCAGATGTGTCAACCGTAGTGCCTTACTACCCAGGTGAAGGGTTATATTATTATATGATGGTGATTACTGATGATTGTGGAAATAAATACTATGAGTGTGAGGTGATAGATTTTGAATTAGATTTAACTGTTAAATTGTCGCCAGACTATTGTTATGGGCTCGAGGTGGCTGTAGAAAATTTTGTAGGATATTATAATGTTTATTTTGGTTATCATCCCGATCATCAAGATAACCCTAACGTGCCGACTATAGGTTATCCTTCAACTATCGTGCCTATAACTGTTTATGATCCAGATGACCCGACAAATACAGGTCTAAATATTAATGGCCCTTTTGATGATACAGTTATATATGGCTTAGATTTACTAATATTAGTAGAGATAGAATCAGAACCTCTTTTAGATGATGACGGAAATCCAATTCTAGATCCTGATTCAGGTCAGCCATTTATGGTGCCTATTCTTGATTCTAATGGAAACCCGATTTTAGATCCTGTTACAGGAGAGCCGTTGTTGGAACCTCTTTTGGATAGCGAGGGCAATCCGGTTATAGACCCGGATACGCTAACGCCGTTTATGATTCCTGTGCTTGATGAGTTTGGTCAAAAAATCCCTTTACGAGATGAAAATGGTCAGATGATTCCTATTCTTGACGAAGATGGTCAGATGATTCCTGTTATGGCCGGAGAGTATTGGGTTACCGTAGTGGATCAGTGTGGTGTTACTTCTGAGCTTCTTTTCGAGCCTTCTACTGTGTTGCCTGAAATAGTTCCAGATCCAGTGGTTGAAACAAATACAGTAACAAATACTGGAATAGATCTAGAATATCCTATTTTTAGTTGTTTGGATATCGGAAATCTTTCTATAACACATCAAATTAACCTAAAAAAGATTGAAATAATTGATTTTGTGGCTGCAGAAGGTGTTGCTGAAGATATTTTTCAGCTATATTTAGCACAAGAAGATCGCCCAAGACAATCAGATGGTTTGCCAGATGAATTATACGGAGAACAAGAGTTGCCACTTGATATCACTGCTTATATAGCTTATCCTGATCCTAATTCTATTCCTGATTATACCTTGCTTTTCCCAGGGCTTGCAGGTGCTGGAATTTACACTATTCAAATAACAGATATTTGTGATGAAGTATATACTATTGAGGTTGAGATGGATCCTCTGTATGTAGAAGACGGAAACTTTGCAGGATCACCACAAGGACCAGGCTGTGCAGAAGGTTTTGGTTCGATTCATATAAATACAGGCTCGGGTGATATGGGTCAACCACAAGCAGCATTTATAACCGATGGTCCGGAAGAGTTTGAAGCACAGTTTGGGCATAACTTTGAAGAAGATGGTTGGTTCGATGTCTTGAATTACGCTGTTGATTTTACGTTTGGTGATGGTACAACCGTATGGCAAATAGTTATGGCTGATTTACCGGCAGGTGATTATAATTTTAATATAGATTTAGTGTGTAACCCTACAGACTATCCAGTTTATATCGAAGCTTACCAACAGATAACCGAAGTTGATATAGATCGTAATTGTGGTACTTTTAATTTGGCACTGAATCATTGGGCAAATAATTTCGGTTGGTCTACTGCAAACGAAAGCTATAGCTTAGAGCGTTATAATGAAGATACTGGTGAGTGGGAATTTATAATGAATCTTTTGGTTGATTATTTCTTCGAAGCAGGACCAGACCCTGATGACGGTATTTTAGTTTCAAACAATGGTATTAGTTATCAAGGAGAGTTTAGAATTGTAAAGAAATTCAGATCTTATGAGAATGCAATGCCAATAGAACCAATAAGAGAATGTGAAGAAGTATTATTTGAATTTCCCTTTTTCGACCGACCAGAGATAGAAGAAGTGTATTATACTACTTGTCCAGATGGTGAAACAGAGGTTATTGTAGTAGCCGTAGGTGCCGACCCGATGACCTATCAGGTATGGACGCCAGATACGATATTCGATGAGTTCGGTGAGGCAATTCAAGGTTCATTAATTGTAGAAAACCCACAAGGAGATAATATTTTTGTTGGGCTAGATCCAGGGTTGTATATATTTAGAGTGATAGATGGTTGTGGTGGAACAGCATTTACATTTCTTGCAGTGGAAGATGAGATTTCTTTTGAAGTGAGTGATGCAAACCTTTGTGAAGGAGAAATAGGTTATTTGTTTGTAGATAGTTATTCATTCATAGAATATCAGTGGTACAATACAGCTGATCCAACAACTATTTTGGGCACCTCCAGTCAATTGGCTTTTAATCCTTTTGACGCAGAGGTACATCAAGGAACGTATGCCGTAAATATTATTTTCCCAGCGAATCTTGACTCTTGTATAAATCAGGTGGTCACATTTGATGTTGAGGTGATTTTGCCTAATGCAGGTGAGTTAGAAGACCAAGAGTTATGTCCGCAGAGCCAAGAACTAGATTTATTTACTTTATTTACCTCTACAGATCACGATGAAGATGGAAAATGGGAAGATATAGACAACACAGCAGTGTTAGATGAAGATACAGGGATGTTGCAAATCCAAAACCTTCCGATTGGTACCTATAACTTTAGATACTATGTAGAATCAGATTGTTACGGAGATGATGAAGCTTTTGTTGAAATTGTTATCCTATCAGCTCCAGAAAAACCTGAGATAACTGCAGATGTTACTACGGTGTGTGAAGGCGAGCAAATAATCTTGTCAGTAGTAGATGCAGATTCTCAATACACTTATACTTGGACTCTTCCTAATGGGAATACTTATGTAGGAGATACCGTTGAATATACAGCTGTAGCAACTCAGGATGCAGGTAACTATATAGTTACGGCCAGCTTAAATGATGAGTGTCCTGCGGAATCAGACCCATTTGTGTTGAGCGTTAAAGAACTGCCGAACTTCGCTATAGATGGCAATACGGTAATTTGTCTTGGACAGAGTACTACTTTGTCTGTAGTAGGAACTAACTTTCAAAACTCTGATGCAAGCTTTGTATGGTACTTTGATGGTGCTGAGATACCTTCAGTAACAACTTCAAGTATTGATGCAAGTGATTTAGGGGAATATGAAGTTGCAGTAACAGTAGATGGGTGCGAGTCGTACTTGTCAGTGGTAGTAACCGAGAAAACAGATGTTCCTGCAGTAGAGTTGTTAGCAGGATGTGAAGAGAATAACTATATTATATCGGTAGTCAATACAGGTCAATTTTCAAATGCAACCTATGAATGGACAGGGCCAAATGGTTTCTTTAGTACAGATATTTCTATAGATGTTACAGGACTTGGCTTAGGAGTGTATGAAGTGGTAGTAACAGATGCTGATGGATGTGAGATTTATAATTCTGTAAACGTTGAGAGTACAGAATGTATGATCCCGAAAGGCGTAGCTCCAGAAGGAGACTTTGAAAACAGCTCTTTTGATTTATCTAATTTTAATGTAAGCAACTTACAAATCTTTAACCGTTACGGAATAGTTGTTTATGAAGCAGATAATTATACAAAAGAGTGGCATGGTCAAACTACCAATGACAGTGAATTGTTGCCGTCTGCTACCTATTATTATGTTATAACATTTGTAGGTGGAGACAAAAAAACAGGATGGGTATACCTGATCAGAAATAAATAAAAATAATGTATTTTAAAAAAAAACCAACTAAGTTGTAAAGCTTAGTTGGTTTTTTTATTGTATAAAATGCCTACTGTTAGGTTTTAACTATAATTGTGTTTTGTTATTTTGTTTTGAGTTTATATTGAAAGTTCATATTCTTAAAGTATATCAGGGCTTTGGTTATATAAATTATTTTGCTCGGTGGTCTTTATGCTGATTGCTAAAAAAATCGGCTTTTTTTTGTATTATTATAATAAAAATAATTATCTTGTGGCTCTTTATTAAAAGCAAAAAAATATGATTTGCTTATTTGTAAAATAATAACTCATAGATGTTTACAGTTTTTTGAGTAATAGAGTATTAAAATAGGGTTTACTGTTAAATTTAAAAATAACTATATTATGAAATTTAAAATTCACATACAATTCATTACTATGTTGGTTCTTTTTGTGACTAATGATGCTTTTGCAAATCTCAAGAGTGATATAAAATCAGTTGCGCTATATAAAGAATTATGTATCGAAAATGTATCTTGCTTTAGTTTTTTAACTAAAACAGACTATGGGAAAGAGTTGTCTGTTGCAAAAAAAATAGTGGATGGCTTAAGTATCTATTCATTCACACCTAACATTAAAACAGATAAAGATACATTTTTGGCCGTAGAAAACCGGCTAAATGTTCTTGTAGAAGGTTTTGTTTCTTTATCGGTTGATGACAAAAACGAAGTACAACTGGTGTTGGATTCAGCAGTGGTGACAGAAGAGAGAGTGGCCTTTTCTCTGACAGTTCTTATGAAGATTTATGAGTATTCTAATTATGTTATTAAATAAAGGAATAATGAAGAAAAAACTACTAATACAAAAAATAAAAGAGGAGCTTTCTCCAGGGGTGATAACAAAAGCAAATAGTTCTTTTCTAAAAATGAAAAGCTGCTATGGCATATATATGATGTTTTTGATGTTGTGTTTGACTACGCAGACCTCAGCACAAATTATCACAACATCTATGTCTGCACCTGATTATGTAGAGAAAATAGTTGGAGACGGAATTGAATTTTCTGGTGCTACAATTGTTGGCTCTACCGGCGCTATAGCCTCATATGTTGGAGGGTCTGGTGCTGGTCTACAACCCTCTATGGAGAGTGGTATTGTTATGAGTACAGGTAGTGTGGCCTCACCCACTGCTTTGCAAGGCCCTGCAGCTACTTTCTTAAGTACTATTAATGGGACTCCGGGGTTTCCGGCGCTTACAGCTATTGCCGGACAATCCACAAATGATGGTATTATGCTTCAGTTTGAATTTGTACCCCAAACCGAACTTCTTAACGTTAATTTTCAATTTGGATCAGAAGAGTACAACGAGTTTGTGGGGACGTCGTTTAATGATGTTTTTGCATTTTTCATTAGTGGGCCGGAATATCCAGTTCCGCAGAACATTGCTTTAATTCCAGTTGGAGGAGGTTTGCCGCCCGCACCAATAACCATAAATACAGTAAATTGTGGTGGTGGCTGTCCGGCAAATTTCACAACTCCCACACCGGTAAACTGTATTCATTATATAGATAACTGCAATGGCCTTCTTAATGTGATGGACGGTTTTACTGTTATGCTTGCTGCAACTGCAGTAGTAACTCCTTGTGAGACCTATACCATTCAGTTGATGTTAGCAGATGCGGGAGATTCTTCTTATGACTCTTGGGTGTTTCTTCAAGAGAGTGGGTTCTATTCAGTAGGAGCTGTAGTAAGTGACGAAATTGCTTACGTAGGAGGAGAAGGTTATGCATATGAGGGCTGTGAAGGAAACGAGATTATATTTACTATTCCTGAGCCGCTCGATGATGACTATACTTTTGAAATCGATTGGACAGACGAAGGAACTGCAACATTATGGGAAGACTACCTAGATATTGTGAGTACCGTCACTATCCCGGCAGGAGAGACCTCTGTGACTATCAATCTTATTGTTTTAGATGATGATCTTGAAGAAGGAGAAGAAACCATAATCGGCTATTATCCTAAAAGCGTCTGTGAAGATGAACAAATCATTATATATATTAATGACCGACCAGCTATGGAGGTGGAGTTTGAAGAAGAGGATATTTCCACATGCCCTGAAATCCCCGTCACCCTTTCGCCTATAGTAATCGAATCTGTCGGCGAGCCTGAAGATTTAATATACGAATGGAGTGACGGAAGTACCGAGATGGAGATTACGGTTAACCCAGATGAAACAACGACATATACTCTTATCGTTACTGATTTATGCGGACAACAAGAAGAAGCATCAATTACAGTTATTGTAGAGGATGAAATAATTCCTGAATTTTCTTTTCCTGTTACTTACTGTACAGGTGAGGTTGTTGCTCCTTTACCTTTGATTTCTGACAATAATCTTTCTGGTGTTTGGTCTCCTGCTACTGTAGATACTTCTACTCTTGGCCCGA
>CAYPCZ010000011.1:0-50299 GCA_964409345.1 uncultured Flavobacterium sp.
ATTGCAACTTTTGAGGCTAAACGACCTAAGTTATGACCCTCAGCATCTACAACAACCCACTCTTTCTGTACAGTGGCCTTGTTTGCTGAAACTGTCTTGTAGCTTAATGTGTTCACAATAATAATTTTAAATTAAACATTCCATTCCCAATTAAGGGAGTGCAAAATTACAATTAATTATTTGAAATGCAAACGTGTAGATGTTTTTTTGGGAAGTTTTTCGAATTTATTCAAAAACAGAACTTATCTTCTGTTCATTAGTTTATACTCTTCATAACATTCGCTTATAGCGTCCATAATCTGGAGATCATTTGCAGTTTTGATAAATGTCTCCGAATAACTACAGTTAGAGAGTATTTCTTCAATATCTTGTTTGGTTACCCCTAAAAGAGCAGAAAGGGTTTCTCTATCAAATTTTGAAGCCAACACCTCTTTTATGGTCTCATCCTTTTTCATTTCGCGGAGCTTTGCCATCTCTCTCGGTTTTTTACCAAACACATTATAGAGCAAATCGGCCGGATTAAACACCGAGCTCATAATTCGTGAAAACGAACCCGAACTCCGCTTGCCTGCTTCATAGCCGTGTGGAAGCCCAGAAATGCTGTATCGGTAATCTCTTCGTTGAGGGATAAGCCGGGCATCGACCTCTAAAAAACCAGTAAGATTAATGCCTGTAATTTCGATTTCGTCAAGCACTACTGCTTTTTCGATAAGTTCGATGGTGGTGGTGGTTGATTTCACCCATTGGTTGGTTACCCTTACCTTTAGCGGGTCGAACCCTATAAAAGATAAATGCAGGGTGTCGTTTACTCGAGCCTCAATCTGAAAAGACCCCATCACGTTAGTCGTAGTTCCTTTTACTTGATTCAGGTTAATCACCGTTACTCCTTGCATAGGCAATTGAGTCTTCTTATTGAGCACCGTTGCGGTAATAACAGATAAAGCATCGTCTTGAGAATACAATCCTATAGAGACAAAAATCAATAAAATGGAAATCAAGTGCTTCATCGGAGTGTTTTTCGAGAGGTTAAAAATACTAAAACTCTTTGGCTTCAAGAGTTTATTATCAGAAAATTAACTTTTAATCTACCTCAATGTGAAAGCTTCTTAAAAAAGAAACACTTTTTTGGATGTCATAATGCATGATTCTGTCTTCTTTGACAAACGAAACTTCTTCTTTAAACGCCTTGAGGAACATTTCGACAAAATCACTTGACTGCAAAGGCCTTCTGAACTCAAGGGCTTGCGAGGCATTATATAACTCTATGGCCAAAATACGCTCTAAGTTTTCTAATACTTTCAGAGACTTGGTTGCTGCATTGGCTCCCATACTCACGTGATCTTCCTGCCCGTTAGAAGATACTATACTATCAACACTTGCCGGAGTCGCTAATTGTTTATTCTGACTTACGATACTGGCAGCGGTATATTGCGGAATCATAAAACCAGAGTTTAACCCCGGATTATCAACCAAAAAAGCCGGCAAACCTCGAGTTCCTGATATAAGCTGATAGGTTCTTCGCTCAGAGATGCTTCCTAATTCGGCCAAAGCTATAGCCAAAAAGTCTAAAGCTAAAGCCAATGGTTGCCCATGAAAATTTCCTCCTGAAATAATTAAGTCGTCGGCCACAAAAATATTCGGATTGTCTGTAACCGAATTAATCTCGGTTTTAAAAACATTGCTTACATAATTTATGGTATCTTTTGTAGCACCGTGCACTTGCGGTATACACCTGAACGAATATGGGTCCTGAACGTGTTGTTTAGGCCGAGCAATAATCTGACTTCCTTCTAAAAAACTCGAAATACGCTTTGCCGTATCTATCTGTCCTTTATGCGGTCTTGCATAGTGAATTAACTCATTGAATGGCTCGATTCTTCCGTCGAAAGCCTCTAACGAAGTAGCTCCGATCAAATCTGCCAAATACGAATATTTATGAGCTTGGATAAGCACATAACTTCCGTAGGCACTCATAAACTGGGTTCCGTTGAGTAAAGCCAGGCCTTCTTTAGATTGAAGTGTAATTTTATCCCACCCGAATTTGCTCAAAATAACCTGTGAAGGATGTTTTTTGCCTTCGAAATAAACATCGCCCAAACCAATTAGTGGCAACGAAAGATGCGCCAAAGGAGCTAAATCTCCGGAGGCCCCTAAAGAACCTTGTGTGTAAATTACAGGAAGGATATCATGATTATAAAAGTCAATGAGTCGCTCAACTGTTTGAAGCTGCACACCCGAATTTCCGTAACTTAAAGACTGTACTTTGAGTAACAGCATTAATTTCACTATTTGATGAGGCACCTCGTCTCCGGTGCCACAAGCGTGCGACATCACTAAGTTTTCCTGAAGCTGAGAAAGGTTTTGGTTTGAAATTTTGATGTTATACAAAGACCCAAATCCGGTGTTGATTCCGTAGATAGGTTCTTGCTGGTTTTCCATCTTTTTATCCAAATAAACCCTGCATTTTTCGATGTTGGCTTTTGCCTCTTCTGACAAGGCTAAACGCTTATTTTCTAATAGAATAGTGCTGATTTTTCGGAGTGATAAAACCTCTGAAGATATATAATGATAGGTATCCATTGTATGTGCTGATTTTGATTCCTCAAAATTCCGTAAACCTTTGATAAAAACCAAACTTTGTAACAAGGATTTATGTTTTGATAGCACAGACTATCATAAAAAAGGCATTTGGCTTGGAACACTAAAAATTAAAAACCATGATTAAAGCAATATTAAGTTTTTTCTAATGAAGCCTGATATTCTTTATACCACTTGTGTTTTTGAAGTAACCTAATGGTAGGGTTAAGGAATATTAAAAAGAAAATCGAAGTAAAGGCATTAGAGACCGTAAAAGCTAAAGCTACCTGCATAGCCGGGTTAACAGTAACTCCTTGCACAAACCTTTCTAAAACATTAAAAAAAGGTAACAGTATCAACACTCCCACCAAATTAAAAGTAGAGGCAGAAAGGGCAGAAAGTCTTGACAAGGGCGAAAGCTTAAAACTCACTAATAAGGCTGTAGAAGTCGTTCCGACATTGGCTCCGACCACAATCGGGATAGCAGAATCAAGGGTTATAACGCCTTGAGATATCAGTATAATAACCAGCCCGACCACCACGGAGCTTGACTGGATAATTACCGTAATTATAATTCCGTAAAGAATGCCTAAAAACGGATTAGAAGCCTTAGATAACGCCTCGATGAGCATAGGATTCGCTCGTAGGGGCTCCATCGCCTCACTGATAAACGAAAGCGAAAAGAATATAAAACCGAAGTAAAAAATCGATTTCCCTAAAGTAGCAATGCGGGTAGGAACCATACTAATCAAGGTTCCTAATACGATAAAAACCGGACCTAACAAATGTGATTGAAAGGTAACGATCCAACCGGTTGCTGTAGTGCCAACATTGGTTCCCAGAAGAATCAATAAGCTCTCTTTAAAAGACAAAACTCCTGAGCTGACAAGCGAAACCGTAAGTGAAGAAACCATCGTGCTTGACTGCACAACCGCCGTGATAAGCCCCCCAAGCAAAAAGCCTCCTATCGGGATTGCCGTAACCTTCCCTACCCATTTCTGAAGTTTTTCTACTCCGAAGTTCTCAATTTCATGACTAAAACTCTGCAACCCATACACGAATAGCGAAATGGATGCAATAATAATGATTAGGGTCTGAAATGTCTCGAAAGTCATAACTTTAGTCAATTATTTTTCTATTTCTTTCAGGCTCTCCATTTTTTTGAGCGCTAAGAATCCTTTAATATCTTCGAAATGTTCTATTACTCGTTTGTTTGTAAATTCAAATACTTTGGTAACCAATCCGTCAAGGAAATCCCTATCGTGTGAAACCAAAATAAATGTTCCGTCAAAGTCTCTTAAAGCTTCTTTGATGATGTCTTTGGTTTTCATATCTAAATGATTGGTCGGCTCATCGAGAATCAACACATTTACAGGTTCTAAAAGTAATTTAATCATTGCTAAGCGGGTTTTTTCGCCACCTGAAAGCACCTTTACTTTTTTGGTCGTATCATCTCCCGAAAACATAAAAGCACCTAACAAATCTTTTATTTTACTGCGAATATCTCCTACTGCAATTTGATCGATTGTGTCAAAAACTGTCAGTTCGCCATCCAGAAGTGATGCCTGATTCTGAGCAAAATACCCGATTTGAGCATTGTGCCCAACTTCTAATTTTCCGTCGAAATCAATCTCTTGCATAATAGCCTTTATCATGGTCGATTTTCCTTCTCCGTTTTTCCCTACAAAAGCTACTTTCTGACCTCGCTCAATTACCATACTTGCATTTTTGAAAACCACATGGTCGCCGTATGATTTAGACAACTCTTCTACCACCACCGGATATTGTCCGCTTCGGGGAGACGGAGGAAACTTTAACCGTAATGCCGAGTTATCTATTTCGTCTACTTCGACTAACTCTAATTTCTCGAGCATTTTTACCCTTGACTGCACTTGGAGTGTTTTTGAATACGTTCCTTTAAAACGCTCAATAAATTCGGTGGTTTCTGCAATCATTTTTTGTTGCTCTTCATAAGCCTTGAGCTGATGCACTCTTCGATCTTTACGGAGTTCTAAATAATGAGAATACTTGGCTTTGTAGTCATAAATACGCCCCATAGTAACTTCAATGGTTCGGTTAGTGATGTTATCAACAAAGGCTCTATCGTGCGAAATCACAATTACTGCTTTGGCAGAACTGATTAAAAACTCTTCGAGCCATTGAATGCTTTCGATATCCATATGGTTGGTCGGCTCATCAAGCAAAATCAGATCAGGTCTTTTGAGTAAAATCTTAGCCAGCTCAATGCGCATCCGCCATCCGCCCGAAAACTCAGAAGTCGGCCGAGCAAAATCTTCTCTTACAAACCCTAAGCCCTTCAATATTTTTTCTACTTCGGCCTGGTAATTTATTTCTTCTATCGAATAAAATTTCTCAGAAAGCTCAGATACTTTTTCTATGAGTTTCATATAAGCATCACTTTCGTAATCGGTACGGGTAGTAAGCTGATTGTTGAGCTCTTCGATTTGGTCACGCATTCTAAAAACATCCGAAAATGCTTTAGAAGCTTCTTCAAAAATCGTAGCATCATCTTGGGTGAGCAAATGTTGTGGCAAATAGGCAATGACTGCCTCTTTAGGTGCAGAAATACTTCCTGTAGAAGGCTTGTTGACACCTGCAATTATTTTGAGCAACGTAGATTTTCCTGCGCCATTTTTGCCCATTAAAGCTATTTTATCGGTTTCGTTTATCGAAAAAGAAACATCACTAAACAAGGTCGTACCTCCGAACTGAACCGAAATATCATTTACCGTTATCATCAATTAAAATTTTGAAGTGGCAAAGATAAGCTGAAAATTAGAATTTTAAGATTTAGTAACCTCATTCGCTAAAAATTATTTTCGTCTCTTCTTTATCCACTTTATAGTATCTTTGCCACACATTTAATTCTTAAACTTTGAGTCTTAAGCAAAATCATAGTCAATTTATAAAATCCGAAGCGATGCGTTTGGGCTTTTTGTCGTGTGGCATTAGCAAAGTTGAATTCTTGGAAGAAGAAGCTCCACGCCTTGAAAAATGGCTTAACGAAAATCGAAATGGTAAAATGCAGTATATGGAAAACCATTTTGACAAAAGGCTTAACCCTGCGTTGCTTGTTGAGGGAGCAAAAAGCGTGGTTTCGTTGTTGCTTAATTATTATCCTAATCAGGCTCAAAATCAAGGAAGTTTTAAGATTTCGAAATATGCCTACGGACAAGATTATCACTTTATAATCAAAGAAAAACTAAAAGAATTGTTCCACTCCATTCAACAAAACATAGGCGAAGTAGGCGGCCGTGTTTTTGTTGATTCTGCTCCGGTGCTTGACAAAGCGTGGGCGCAAAGGGCCGGATTAGGCTGGGTGGGCAAAAACAGTAATCTGATTAGCAAAAAAGTAGGCTCGTTCTTTTTTATTGCTGAGCTTATTATAGATGTTGAGCTGGAATATGACAACCCAACCGTTACCGATCATTGTGGAAGTTGCACCCGCTGTATTGATGCTTGCCCTACGCAAGCCATTATTGCTCCTTATGCGGTAGATGGCAGCAAATGCATTTCGTATTATACCATCGAGCTTAAAGAAAATATTCCTCAAGAGGTGCAAGGCAAATTTGACGATTGGATTTTCGGTTGTGATGTATGCCAAGATGTTTGCCCGTGGAATCGCTTTTCGAGCCCTCATAATGAGCCGTTACTCAATCCAAATGATGAGATGCTGTCGTTTTCGAAACAAGAATGGAAAGAAATTACTCAAGAAACCTTTAATAAAGTCTTTCGGAAGTCGGCCGTAAAAAGAACTAAATTCGAGGGTCTTAACCGAAATATTGAGTTTGTTTCGAAATAGCTTTATTCTATATTTTTGACCCGTTTGAGCTGCAACAAGTTTAACGGATTGATTCCTAAACCCTCCACACTTTTAGGCGTAAACCGTACCGCTTTATCATAAAAAAGAGGAATAACAGGCGCTTCGCTCACGATAATGCTATCCATTTGTCTGTACAGCTCATATCGTTTTTGGTCGTCGATAATAAGAAATGACTGCTCATACAGCTCATCATAGCGTGCGTTTTCAAAATGCGTATAATTAGGTCCGTTGGGAGCTTGATTTTTACTATAAAAAAGCGAGAGATAATTCTCGGCATCCGGATAATCTGCAATCCAACTTCCTCTAAAAAAATCAACCCTTCCGGTTGCCATCCCTTGCCGCAAAGCAGAATTAGGCATAATATCAATCTGAACATTAACACCTATTTTTTGCCATTCTCTTTGCAGGTATTCGGCAATATCCAGATAAGATGCATTGGTACTCAAAGTGATAGTTATGTGATTGATTTGCGTATCATTTTTATAGGATTCTACTAAGCTGCGAGCTTTAGTCAGGTCATAATCATATCCGTTTTTATATCTTCCGTTGAGACCTAAAGGGACAAAGCCATTTGTGGCTGGAGTTCCCATATTATTACGAAGATACGTCACCATTTTTGAACGATCAAACCCATAATTAAGCGCTTGTCTGATTCGTTTATCTGATACCGGACTCTCTTGGTTTGTAACCTTGAATCCTAAATATTCTGTATTGAGATAAGAGCCAGTAATTTTTTTAAAATCCGATTGGTATTTTTGTTGTAATTCTCCTTTTGGGGTCAATATTTCGTCTTTATAAGAAGCGTCCAATCCAGAAATAAAATCAGACTTTTGTTGTACGAACTGCAAAAATCCGCTTTGTTTGTCGGGCAAAAACGTCACGGCAACCGCTTCAAGATAAGGCAAGGCTTCTCCGTTGTAATCTTTTTCGAAATACAGGGGGTTTTTACGCAATACCAGCTTTACGTTTTCCTCCCACAGTTTAAAAGCAAAAGCTCCGGTTCCGACAGGTTTTTTCCTGAAGTCATAACCACCGGCAAAACCTTCTTGAGGCACTACCGAAGCATATTTCATGGTGAGCAAGCCTAAAAAAGCAGGAAACGGATTATAAAGATTTATCTCAAAGAGTGTATCATTTACCGCTTTAAAGTCTTTGACATTCCGCATGACCCAAGCTCCGGGCGAAGCTGTTTTTGGGTCTTTTAATCGCGAAAAACTATACTGAAAATCAGCTGCTTTTACCGTTCTTGTACTATCTGGAAAAACAGAACTTTTATGAAAAAAAACATCATTTCTCAAACTAAAAGTGTAGTTTTTTCCGTCTTCTGAAATCCTCCATTCTTTAGCAATATCAGGCAAGATATTCAGGCTATCGTCGAGGTGAACCAATCCGTTAAAGAGTTGATTGGTGATCCAGATTTCTGCCTGAGTTCGAGCAAAAGCAGGATCAAGTGTAGCTATATTAGAGCTTTCGTTATATCTGAAAATCATACCCTCTGTGCTTTGCGAACTATTATCAACACAAGACCAAAACAAGCTCACACCACACAAAAATAAAATATAACGAAAATTCATCAAATAAAATTTAGGCTAATAATCCTGTTTCTCTTTTATAAATAGCAAAGCGCCCTCCACCTACAAAAAACAAGGCCATAGAGGCAAATAAATACAATAAATTAAGCTCTACAATTGGTGCTCCTGTGCTGCCTAACTCGAAACCGCTTAATCCGAATTTAAGCACAATCGATAAAATCATAGTTATAGCCACAAGAAGTGCTGAAATTCGGGTAAAAAACCCAAAAAGAATACAGAGCGGTGCAATTACTTCACCTACAAAAGCCCCTAACCACAACAGTTCGGGAAAGTTATTGGCTACTAATAAATCTTTAATCCCTTGGAAGCCATAAATCAGTTTATAAATTCCGTGAAAAAGCATGAGTCCTCCTACGCCCATACGAAGCAAGAGTTTTCCTAAGTCAATTTTAATTTGTTTCATAAGAATGGTTTTAACAAGCATAAAATTAGTAAAAAAGATTGATTTGTAAGTAGATTGCTCTAACTTGTTTTTGAGAATTCGCTCCAAGCTGTGTAAACTAATTCGCTTTCATAGCCCTTGCGCAACAAATAATCACAGAATTTCTTTTTCTTTTTAAGTTGGTTTTTTTCGTTTATCGAATGCCATGCTTTTTTGGATATTTCTTCAAAAGCAAATTGATACTCTTGCTCGGGAATCTCTTCTAAGGCTTTTTGTATGTTATAATTCGAAATATTTCTAAATTTAAGCTCGTTAACAATTCTAACTTTTCCGTATTTCTTAATGCGGTGTTTACCTCGAGCAAAGCTTCGTGCAAACCGCTCTTCGTTCAAGAAATTGTTTTCGATAAGATGCACCAGAATCTCGTCTTGCTCATCGGGGGTGGCTCTCCACTGATAAAGTTTCTGTACAACTTCTTTATGACAACGCTCTTGATAGGCACAAAAATGTTCGGCTTTTTGTTTGAGCTGCGATAAGGAAAAAGTTTGAGAATTCATACAAGCAAAAGTAACTCAAAAATTGTTACTTTTGCAATTAACCAAGCCCATTTCACTATAATGATAATCACCCTTACTTCAGATTTCGGACTTAAAGATCACTACGTCGGCGCTCTCAAAGGGATGATATACACCAAAGTGCCTCACATAAACATTGTCGATATTTCGCATCAAATCTCACCCTTTGTCATTCAAGAGGCAGCCTATGTAGTGAACTCATCTTATTATCATTTTCCTGAGAAAACTATTCACCTTATTTTGGTTGATGCAGAAATCAGCTCAGAAAATAGACCGATTTTGGTGTGTTGGAAGAATCACTATTTTTTAGGGGCAGACAATGGGGTTCTAAGCTTGATTACTTATAATCAAAAACCCCAAGCCATTATAAACCTTCCTTTTGAAGAAGGTGTTGATGCAACAAGATTTTTTGTCAATATCGTAGGTCAAATTGTCAACGGAACATCTATCTATGAGCTTGGGTCAGAAGTAGAAGACCTCAAACAGACCCAACGGCTCAAAGCAACAGTATCTGAAGACAAGAACAGAATTACCGGAAACATCATTTATATTGACCACTACGGAAATGCCATAAGCAACATCTCTAAAAAGTTATTTGATCAAATTAGAAACGGTAGAAATTTCGAAATACTTTTCAGGAGTTACCGTATTACTCAAGTCTATAACTCTTATATCGATTATGCTTCGGAAAAGCACGCGGAAAAAGGAGGTAAAATGGCTATATTTAATGAGTCCGGTCTACTCGAGATAGCTCTTTACAGAGGTAGCTCAAGAGGTGGAGGAACGGCCTCCAGCCTATTTGGTATAGAATACGAAAGCTCGATTTCGATTCGTTTTATATAAACTAAAAAGGAGTCACACTTTAATGAAAGTTTCTTTTTATTATAAAATAATTTTTCTGTTAAATTTTTTGTTTTCAAAAAATAAGGTCATTATCTTTACTTCTAATTAACATTAAAAAAATAACATTATGAAAAAGACATTACTATTAGCTTCTCTTTTTGTAGGAGGTTTATTTACAACAAACGCCCAAACTACTATCTGGAGCGATGATTTTAATGATGAAGACATTTCTGATTGGACATTGATAGATGCTGACGGAGATGGCTTAAATTGGGGTGATATACCTTTTGTTGAAGATGGAAGCGGAAACCCATCAACTGCTATTGGGTTAGTGTCTAGATCTTGGCAAGGAGAACCTTTAACTCCAGACAATTGGGCAATATCTCCAGCAGTTGATTTGACATCTGCCTCTGGGACCATTACTTTAGAGTGGAAAGTAGAGGCAGCAACAAACCCTCTTTGGAACGCCGAAAAATACTCCGTTTATGTTTCTACATTTGACAATATTGAAGATTTAGGTAATTCTCCTATATCTTTTACAGAAACTTATTTTGGAAACGGTGAGCAACAAACTAAAACTTTAGATTTATCTAGTTTTGCGGGTGAGACAATCTATATCGCATTTAGACATTATGACTGTGAAGATCAAGATTACATAGTTATTGATGATGTTATAGTTACAGCAGCAACCGCCTCTGTTAACAGCCCTTTAGCCGGTTCTTTTTCGGTATATCCGAATCCTGCTAAAGATGTTTTAAACATTTCTAATAGCATCAGTGCAGAAATCAACTCTATTACTATTGCTGATATCAACGGAAGAACTATAAAACAATTTGATGCAAACGGGTCTGTTGATTCTCAAATCAATATCGGAGATTTAAATGCAGGGGTTTATTTCGTAAATATTCATTCAAACGAAGGAAGCCTTACAAAGAAAATTGTAAAGCAATAATCAAAACTCTTATTTATCAAGAAGCCTGTTGAACTCTCGTTCAATAGGCTTTTTTGTGATAAGCTAATAAAAAGTCTATTGACAGCAAATGTCATCTTCTATGCGCACTCCTTGGTGTCTTTCGTAACTTATTTAAGAGAGAAATAATCGAAAAAACTAAGATTTAAAACAATGTAAATTATTAGTGAAAATTAAATAATACAACTCTTCACCAAGGTTGTTCATGAAGGACTCCTGGATGTGAAAAACTATATATCTAAGAGCTATTTGATTAAAAAAAACGGCTCTTTAGTTTAGTGTAATAAAAATTTGATCTTAGATATGTGATTTTTTATCGACATACAGAATCAAATCGATAAGTCGGGAACAATAACCGATTTCGTTATCATACCACCCTACCACTTTGACCATATTATCAATCACCGAGGTAAGCTCAGAATCAAACAAACAAGACAACTGATTACCAATAATATCAACCGATACAATCGGGTCTTGCGTATAGCCTAAAATACCTTTGAGTTTTTTTTCTGAAGCTTCTTTAAAGGCTCTGTTTATTTCTTCAATCGAAACTTTTCGTCGGACATGGCAGGTCATATCGGTAAGTGAACCATCCGCCACAGGAACTCTAATACCGCAACCTCCTATTTTATTACTCAGAGCAGGGAAAATTTTGGTAAGTGCTTTGGCTGCTCCGGTAGTTGTTGGCACGATTGACTGGGCTGCTCCTCGGGCTCTACGCAAATCTTTGTGAGGTACATCATGTAGGCTCTGGTCTGTAGTATAAGAGTGCACTGTAGTGATATAAGCCTGTTCTATTCCGCAGAGCTCATCAAGTACTCTAAGCATCGGGGCGGCATTATTGGTCGTACAACTTGCATTAGAAATAATTTTTTCGCTACCATCCAAAATATTGTGATTTACTCCCAAAACCACCGTTTTTATTTTATCATCTTCAGGAGGTACTGATAAAATTACTTTTTTTGCTCCTGCTAAAATATGTTGGTACAAGAGCCCGAATGTTTTGTGTTTCCCGGTACATTCTATCACAAAGTCAATATCCAAATCTTTCCAGTTCAAATCAGAAATATTTCTTTCGTGAAAAAAACGATACTTTTGGTCGTTTATCTTAAGATGAAAAGGATCATAAGAAACCTCTGCAGACAAAACTCCATGAATGCTATCATATTTAATCAAATGTGCCATGGTTCGAGTATCTGCAATGTCATTGACAGCGACTACCTCGATAGTGGGATGATTCAAAAGCAAACGAAAAAGATTTCGACCAATACGTCCGAAACCGTTGATGGCAATTCTGATTTTTGGATGAGTGTTCAAAAGACTTATATTTTAAGATGCTACAAAGTTACAAAATTGCCTTTTGTGAAGTGGAGTATGAATTAAAAATTGTTGAACTTAGCTTCTGAGTTCAAATCGGTCTTATCAATAAGAACCGAGCTTTTTATGTTTTAAAAACTTTCTATTTTTATTTAGAAAGCTCTGTAAAATATTTGTAGAACAGCGGAATAGTCTCGATACCTTTCAGGTAATTAAAAACTCCGAAATGCTCATTGGGCGAGTGGATGGCATCTGAATCTAACCCAAAGCCCATCAAGATGGTTTTTGATTTTAATTCTTGTTCGAACAAGGCTACAATAGGTATGCTTCCTCCCGAACGAACAGGAATTGGGTTAACCCCAAAGGTATCTGCATAGGCTTTGCTTGCTGCTTTATAGCCGACACTGTCTATTGGGGTTACATAACCTTGCCCTCCGTGATGCGGAGTAACCTTTACTTTTACCGCTTTGGGAGCAATGCTTTCGAAGTGGTTTTTAAATAGTTCTGTAATTTCTTCCCAGTCTTGGTGCGGAACAAGACGCATCGATATTTTTGCATAAGCTTTACTAGCAATTACCGTTTTGGCACCTTCTCCGGTATAACCTCCCCAAATTCCGTTGACATCAAGAGTAGGGCGAATTGAGTTACGCTCATTGGTTACATATCCGTTTTCACCATAGACATCCTCAATATCCAAAGCTTTTTTATAATCGTCAAGCGAAAAAGGAGCTTTTGCCATTTCGTCACGTTCTGCTCTGGATAGTTCTTCCACTTTATCATAAAATCCAGGAATAGTAATGTGGTTATTTTCGTCATGAAGCGAAGCAATCATTTTTGCCAAAACATTTATCGGGTTGGCCACTGCACCTCCGTATAATCCGGAATGCAAATCTCGATTCGGCCCCATAACTTCAACCTCTACATAACTAAGACCTCGAAGCCCTGTAGTAATCGATGGTTGTGAGTTAGAAATCATTCCGGTATCAGAAATCAAAATTACATCGTTACTTAATTTGCTTTGATTTTGTTTTACGAACCACGACAAGCTCGAAGACCCAACTTCTTCTTCTCCTTCGATCATAAACTTCACATTACAAGGCAAGCAATCTTTTTGAATCATATATTCGAATGCTTTCACATGCATATACATCTGCCCTTTATCATCACAAGCGCCACGAGCAAAAATAGCTCCATCCGGATGATTCGGTGTGGATTTAATTATTGGGTCAAAAGGAGGTGAATCCCACAAATCAATAGGGTCAGGTGGTTGTACGTCATAATGTCCATAAACCAAAACCGTTGGCAGGTTCTTATCAATTATCTTTTCTCCATACACTATTGGGTAACCTGGGGTTTCACATATTTCGACCTTATCACATCCAGCATTTTCCAAACTGGTTTTAACGGCTTCTGCTGTGTTTATGACATCTTGCGAATAAGCCGAATCGGCACTTACTGAAGGTATTTTTAACAGCTCCACAAGTTCGGATATAAATCGATCCTTATTGGCGTTAACGTATTCTTTTATATTATCCATTAGAATTAAAATTAAAAATTCAAATATAAAAAATATAACTACTAAATCCTTATTTATTAAAGGTCATTTTGATAATTAACAGGGAGAAACCCTCTTTTTATACTTATTTTAAATATATTTGGTTCTTCTTAAAAAACAAGCAAAATACTTAGGATGAAAAAAACAATATTTATATTTATTTCGATATTCTTGACGATGACTTCCTATTCGCAAGAACACTTCTGGACAGAAATAAGTGAAGATCGGATCGCGCATTTAGAAAAATTAGATCGAGGAACACAAGTGCTCAGACATAAAACCTTTAGCGTAGACATAGTGGCTTTAAAATCGACACTTAGCTCGGCTCCTAACAGAGAATTAGGAATCGAGTCTAATTTAATTATCTCTTTTCCGAATGCGTTAGGTCAACTCCAAGATTACATCATTTATGAAGCCCCTGTGATGCACCACGACCTGAGCTATAAACATCAGAACATAAAATCATATGTAGGTGTAGGTGTAGATGACAAAACGGCTCTTATTCGCTTTAGCACTACTATTTTTGGTTTTCACGCTATGATTTTATCAGGCAAAACATCAACCACTTATATTGATCCGTTTACTAAAGACCTGAGTCATTATAGTGTTTATTTTAAAGAGCATACTTTATCTTACAAAACTTTTGAATGTTTGACAGAATCTGCCACAACAGAACCAGAAATGCAGATTTCTTCGTTCAGCACCAACCAAGCTAACCTCAACGGCTCTTTAAGAAAATATCGTTTGGCCATGGCTTGCACTACTGAATATGCTGCTTTTCACGTCAATGCTGCCGGACTTAACTCGGGAACAATAGCCCAGAAAAAAGCAGCTGTATTAGCAGCCATGAATGTAACGATGACCCGTGTAAACGGAATTTACGAACGGGATTTATCTCTAACTATGGAATTGATTCCGAATAACGAAGATATAATTTTCATTAATTCTGATAGCTTTAGCAACAATAATCCAGGTCTTCTTATCAACCAAAGTCAATCTGTTATTGACTCGGTTATAGGATTTAACTTTTATGATATCGGACACACCGTTAGCACTGGAGGCGGGGGTTTAGCCCAGCTGTACTCCCCCTGCTCTACAAGCAAAGCACGAGGTATTACCGGCATTTCATCACCAGTCGGCGATCCTTTTGACGTAGATTACCTCAGTCATGAAATAGGTCATCAATTTGGAGCCAATCACACCTTTAACAACAGTTGTTCTGGTAACAGAAATAATGCAACAGCTGTTGAACCCGGAAGCGGCTCTACTATCATGTCTTATGCCGGGATTTGCCCTCCAAATGTACAAGGCAATTCAGACGCACACTTTCACGCTATTAGTTTAGCAGAAATCAGCAGCTTCATCCTGGGTTGGGGTGCTTGCTCAGTAAACACAAACAACGGGAACACCCCACCAACCATTAGCCCTCTTTCTAATTACATCATACCTAAGGGTACTGCATTTGTTCTGAGAGGAAACGCTTCTGACAGCAACGAAGATGCTTTGACCTACAGCTGGGAACAAACCAATCAACAAATATCTACACAACCCCCATTAGCTACAAACACATCGGGGCCTAGCTTTAGGTCATTGCCGCCTACTGATTCTCCTGACCGTTATATGCCTGATCTTTCAAGCGTGCTTCAAGGAAATCTTAATCCTAATTGGGAAGCGGTTCCTACCATAGGCAGATCGATGAGTTTTGCTCTTATAGTGAGAGACAACAATCTAAACGGAGGAGAATTTACCAGAGCCAATATGAGCGTGACCACATCAAATTCTATAGGCCCTTTTAAAGTAACTTCTCAGAATAGTGCTGTAAATTGGGCAGGGCAAAGTGAGCAAACTGTTACTTGGGATGTGGCAGGAACGACAAATACCCCTGTTAGTACTTCTACCGTTAATATTTTACTCTCAATAGACGGAGGTTTAAGTTTTGATCATGTATTAGCCACGAGCACCCCAAATGACGGATCGGAAATCATTACTGTACCCAACATTGCCACCTCTAACGCAAGAATCATGGTTGAAGCAGTAAATAATATTTTTTATGCCGTAAATTCAACTTCTTTTTCTATCGGAGATTGTGCTTTAGTTACTAATTCTGCTGCTGCTGTTATCCCAGATGGGGCAGCGCCTAACCAGCCCGGAGTTCCTTTAATTTCGACTCTAACCATCACAGAAGATATCACTCTCGATAATATCGCCGCTGCCATAAACATTACTCATAGTTGGATTGGAGATTTAAAAATTGAATTAGAACACCCTAACGGAACACAGGTAGTTTTATACGACAGAAATTGCAACAATGGACAAGCTAATTTAAGCATAACTTTTCAGCAAGAAGCCCCCGTTATTGCTTGCGCCTCTCCAGCAACCGGAACATTTAGTCCGGTAGGAGATTTATCTGTATTCGATGGTTTATCTTCTCAAGGCGAATGGAAGCTCATTATCACCGACTATTGGGATATTGATAGCGGTGCTTTAACCTCGTGGACTCTCGACTTAGGCTGTAGCACTATGCCTGTAAGTGTTGAAAATTTTGCTTTGTCGAACTTCAAGCTTTATCCCAACCCAAATCAAGGAGATTTTATATTAGAGTTTGATTCTGATTCTACACAAGATATCCAAATTAGTGTTTTTGATCTCAGAGGAAGAAAAGTACTGCATCAGACTTTTGAAAACACAGGAAAAATAAATCAACCTATCCGTCTAAACACTCAAAGTGCGGGTGTCTATATAGTCAAAATAGAAGACGGAATAAAAAACAAAACCGAAAAAATAATCATACGAAAATAGAATATATCGTTTTTGGATAAACTGATTTACAAACCAACTTAACCTTATTACTCTTTAAGTTAGATTTATTTTTCTATTTTTGAACATTATTATGCGTATGAAATTCACAAAAAAAATAATATGGAGCACCTTGTTATTGCTATCAACTATACAGCTTCAAGCTTCTTTTATTTTGTTACCGATGGATGAGGTAAGCCAAAAAAATCACCTTAAGGCTTATGGAATTACTTTTTGGGTTTTAGAGCAAGAATACAAGGCGAGTTGGTTGTTAAATTATCGAGGAGGTTCGTTTTTGTTGCCCGACACAGATAATATCCGGAAAGAATGTCAAATTAGAGGCGTGAGTTTTGAGCTGCTTTCAGAAGGGCAAGCCAATAGTATTCTGTCTGAAATAAGTAGCCCGTCATTAAATATGGAAACAGTAATTCTGGAAAAAGCCCCGAAAATTGCTGTCTATACTCCGAAAGGCAAAAACCCTTGGGATGACGCTGTTACCCTTGTATTAACATATGCCGAAATTCCGTTTGACAAAATTTATGACGAAGAGATTTTAAACGACACATTATTACTTTATGAATGGCTACATTTGCATCACGAAGATTTTACCGGACAATACGGAAAGTTTTTCGGTGCATATAGAAACGCGCCTTGGTATATTCAACAGAAAAAAAAAGCAGAGGAAATGGCTTCTCAATTAGGTTACCAAAAAGTATCTGACCTAAAACTTGATGTGGCGCTCAAAATAAGAGATTATGTGATTGGTGGTGGCTTTATGTTTGCAATGTGCTCGGCTACCGATAGTTTTGACATTGCTCTTTCGGCAGAAGGAGTAGATATTTGCGAACCCATGTTTGACGGAGATCCAAGTGATAACGATTATCAATCAAAAATAGATTATTCCAAAACATTAGCTTTTAAAGACTATACTTTAGAAAGAAACCCGAACATCTATGAGTTTTCTGATATAGATACTACCCAAGACAGAATTAAATCTATCCCAATGGAAGCTGACTATTTTACACTTATGGAATTTTCTGCCAAATGGGATCCTATCCCGACCATGCTTTGCCAGAATCACACGCAATTAATTAAAGGATTTTTCGGACAAACAACAGCATTTACACGAGATAAAATCAAATCAAATGTTTTAATTTTGGGCGAAATGAAACTCAACGGAGAAGGCCGGTATATTCACGGAACCAAAGGAAAAGGAATGTTTACCTTTTATGGCGGGCACGATCCAGAAGACTACCAGCATAGAGTTGGAGATGCACCGACTGTTTTGGATTTACACCCCAGCTCACCCGGCTATCGGCTGATACTCAACAACGTACTGTTTCCCGCCGCCAGAAAAAAACCGCAAAAAACATAGTAGAACAAATAAATTTTGTTTTTTTTGTGATTTAATGTTTCGGATTTAAAAAAAAATCTTAAATTTGGAGGATTACTAAGAGACTATTAATTTTAAACTTTCATTTATGAAAAGAACTATACTCTTATCAGTAATGGTTTTTTTGTTGCTAATATGGAAGGGAAATGCTCAAATAGAAAAAAAATTAGAGCCCGATATTCCTTTTAAATCAGCAACAACTGAGCTGTTATTTCTACCTGATATTTTTAGCTTTGAAGTAGCGACCGCTATAAAATTGCCCATTCAAGAGAAAAGGTTAGGCTTTCTAAACCAAGCAAATCCTGTTCTGGCAACGTTAATTCTTAAAAAAACACGACCCTTATATGACTTTTATAAACCGGATTTGTTTAACCAATATGCTAAATTAATTTATAAGAAGGTTTGTTGATTGTTAACTACACACAATCAATTGTAACTAAAAAACAATTTAAAATATGAAAAGAATATTATTTACTATGTCGTTAGCCTTTCTGTTTGTTGGCAAGGCCGAAGCACAGCAAGACCCACACTATACACAGTATATGTACAACATGAATGTTATGAATCCTGCCTATGCTGGTTCTAAAGAGAACTTGTCGGTGGGTTTGTTGTATAGAATGCAATGGGTTGATATCGAAGATGCTCCCAAAACAGGTACTTTATCTATCCACAGCCCCGTAGGAAAAAACGTAGGATTAGGTTTGTCTGCTGTTAGCGACAAAATTGGTCCGGTAGAAGAAAACAATATCTATGCTGACTTCTCTTATACGTTAAATTTAGGAGGTGAGCACCGTCTGGCTTTTGGTATTAAAGCAGGAGCTACTTTTCACAAAGTCGGTTTATACTCAGATATTGCAGCTCCAGGGTTTATCCACAGTCCGACTGATCCGGCTTTTGCAGAAAATATCGATAACACCTATTTAAATATAGGAGCAGGGTTGTTCTATTATACTCAAAACTATTATTTAGCCTTATCGGTTCCGAATATGTTAAAAGCTACCCACTTGGACGTAACTCATACCGGTCAAGAATATCAGTTCGGTAGCGAAACCCAACACTATTTTTTAACAGGGGGATATGTATTTCAGCTTAACCAAAACATCAAATTTAAGCCTTCATTTATGTTGAAATCAGCCTTTGAAGCGCCGACCTCATTAGACGTTTCGGCTAACTTTTTATTCTGGGAACGTTTTGAGATAGGAGGCACCTATCGTTTGGAGGACTCATTTGGAGGAATGGTGAACTTTGCTGTTACACCTAACGTACGTATCGGGTATGCGTATGACCACATTGTATCAGACTTGAATTTCACAACACCTGCTTCACACGAATTTATGTTGTTGTTTGATTTGAATTTCCCGAAAAAAGTATCGGTTTCTCCGAGATATTTCTAACCTGAAAAAGAAGAATTAAGAGATGAAAAAAATATACATTACATTAGGATTACTGGTTTGTTTGAGCGGTTTTGCTCAAAACAAAGATACTGAGAAGGCAGATAATTTTTTCAATAGTTATCAATACACCTCAGCTATTAAAGAATATGAAGACTTGATTAAAGACAAAAAAGCAAGTGTTTATGTTTACAAACAATTAGGAGACAGCTATTACCATATCTTTAATATGGAAAAAGCAGCTCAATATTATGCTCAAGCCGTTCGTAGAGACCAAGTCACAGATCCAGAGGTTTATTTTAATTATGCTCAGGCATTAAGAACACAAGATAAACACGACGAGGCCAACAGGCAAATGGATAAGTTTGCCAGCATGGCACCTGATGATCAGCGCGCTAAAGACCACAAAGCCAATCCTAAATACATGGCTGATTTACAAGCCAAACCGGTACTTTTTGAAGTAACCCAAACCAACATAAACAAAGCCGGAAGTAGTGATTTTGGGGCAGTTTTAGGAAACGATAACATTGTTTATTTTGCTAGTAATCGTGGTGGGAAAACAGACAAACGAGGTACGGGAGAGTCTTATTTAGATATTTATCAGTCGGTGTATAGTGCAGACGGAACACTTTCTGAGCCTACTCCGGCAAACGCCTTGAATACTAATTTTCACGACGGACCTGCCACTATTAGTGCAGACGGAAACACCATGTTCTTTTCTCGTGATGGTCGTGCAGAAGGCTCGGTAGCCAAAGATAGAGACGCTAACGCCAGAATCGGGAAAGTAGGTATTTACAGAGCTCAGAAAAAAGATGGCAAATGGACGAATATCACCCCTGTATCATTTAATAACACCAAATATAACGTAGGAAACCCTTCTTTAAGTAAAGACGGAAAAACCTTGTATTTTGCTTCGGATATGCCTGGAGGAATGGGAGGAACAGATATTTGGAAAGTAACTATCAATAACAACGGAAGGTATGGTAAACCAGAAAATTTAGGAAGCAGTGTTAATACCTCAGGAAGAGAAAGCTTTCCGTTTATAGCTGAAGACGGAACCTTATACTTCGCTTCAAACGGAAGACAAGGCTTTGGAGGATTAGACATCTTTATGCTTGAAGAAGGAGCTAATCAAGCTGTTAACTTAGGAGCACCAATCAATAGTGCCAAAGATGATTTTGCTTTTACTTTCAATCAAGATATAGGAGTAGGATTTGTTTCTTCGAACAGAGCCGGACAAGACAACATCTATTATGTGAATCCTATTTGCGGAAGAGATGCTATTGTAATCGTAAAAGATGCTGAAACTCTTGAAGTACTTTCGGGAGCCAATGTATCTATGTTAGATCAGAGAAAAGAAACACTTAGCTCGGCAAGAACCAATCGCCAAGGAAGAAGCGACTTCCATACGGAATGCGAAAAAGCTTATAGCCTTCAAGCAAGCATGAGTGGTTATGAGCCAAACACAGTAGCTCTAGCAGCTTCAAAAGGAGGCGAAACCACTACAGAGATTTTCTTAACACCGATAGAAGTGCCTGTTACTCCGATAGCAGTTCATTTAGACCCGATTTTCTTTGAGTTTGACAAGAGTAATATCACAGAGCAAGGAGCAGCTGAACTTGATAGGCTTGTACGAGTAATGCGTGATATATATCCTGAAATGGTTATTTTCGTAAGAGCACACACCGATACCAAAGGTAGCGATGCCTATAACGAAGCTCTATCAGAAAGACGTGCGCAAAGTACTGTTCAATACGTCATCTCAAAAGGAATCGACAAGGATAGAATCTCAGGAAAAGGATTCGGAGAAAGCGAACCAAAAGTAGACTGTGGAGACGACTGTACCGAAGAAGAAGATGCACTAAACAGAAGATCAGAATTCTTAATAGTAAGCGGAGGACCACAAGAATAATCCATAAAACATAAATAAAAAAGTCCGACAACGAATAGTTGTCGTGCTTTTTTATTTGTTTAATCCAACATCAGTTTTTCAAGACGTTACATAGGTTAGGGGACTTGTAAAAGAAATGTTTGGAATCGGTTGTGATGTGAAAACGTTTGGTTTTTCTGACCAATAATCCGTTGTTTCTAAGCAGAGTAAATAGTGCGTCCCGACCAATTTTGATATTATTTTCCACTAAATATTCTTTTATGTATTCGATGAGCTTTCGGGTTCCGACTCTTGGATGAGTTTTTCTGATATTTTTACTATTTTAAGTATTTGAATGTTTTTTAATTCTTTGCTATTCTGAGATTTGATGCGTTTGTAATACGCCTGTTTTGAAATCCCAAACACTTGATAAAGATGTTTTATTTTAACTTCTTTTTCTTTTTTTGAATCTCGTTTGCTAAGTGTTTGGGTAAGAATTCCTTTGATAATTCCTTTCCTGTAACTCGTTCAAACTCTGCTATTAGATCCTGTTGGAAGTCTTTTAGAAACTTCAATTCTTCGTTTTCTTCCCGAAGTTTCTTAATCTCCTGTTCTTTACTCATTGCTTTGTTTTTAGAGGTGTAATTGCTTAGTTTCTTTCTCCAGTAGTCGATAGTACTTCTTGAAATATCGTACTTTTTGGAAGCGTAATTTAGGGAAATTTGTCCGTTATTGATTTGTTCGATAACGAAAATTTTGAACTCAAAAGATACTTGTTTACCGTTTTTTCTTCGGCAGGGTGGCGTGTTTTGTGTTTCCATTGTTGACCGTATTTGTTTAATTTTTGGTCAACCTATTTTAGGACGATACACTGTTAAGTAATGAGCGTTTGTCGTTTTTTCCTTCCTGATATGCTACTTGTTCTTCTCCTCTAACTGCAAGAGTATGACTACCGTTAGAGTCTACACTTGATAAGTCTAATTTCGATTTATATTTTTTGAAAATATTTATCCAATAACATTTAAACTCCATTTTAGATAATGATAACCGATTGCCAGCTTAATTTATCATCTCCAAATAAAGTGTTTACAGGTAATAATTCCAACTGAATACCTGTCCTTAATAACATTGATTATTTCTTCCAAAGCAACTGTAGGAGGACGTCCTCGCTTGGGTAAAGGTAGTGAATAACTATTTCTTTTTTTTCATATCTTTGTCAAACACTTTGTACAGAAAGAGTTGTTTTTTAAATTTTTATGTTTGGAAACACAAATTTCGACAACCCTTTTTAAATTTCAAAAAAAGTTTAAATCCCTTCATGGTTGTGTTATTAAAAAACAAAAGTTGTGGGGAGGGAATTTATGGACGAGTGGGTATTATGCTAACACAGTGGGTATGCATGGTAACAAAGAGGTAATAAGGAAGTATGTTGAAAATCAGGGAAAAGAAAAGAGTACACAAAAATACACTCGGGACAATTACGATTGATCTGATACCTCGAGGCTATCTCAGATAGTTCATTATCAAAAGCTCAATTGTCGTTTAACAATTCTCAAATAAAAGGATATGTTTAAAAATTTTCATATAAAATATCTTGTGTTAATGTCTTTATTGATAGCAACGGTTATGCATGGTCAACAATCAAACACAAAAAACTTACAAGATAAGATTGATGAAAATTATAAATTATTTATGAGTGAACCCAATAAGGCTTTTTTAAATACGGAGATTCTTTTAGAGGAAGCCACTAATGCTCAAGATCAAAATAGTGAGTTAATGGTATTATCTCACCGTTGTTGGTATTATAACCACACGATAGATATGGATAACCTTATTAGCTCTGCAAAATTATTGAAAAAAAAAGCTATCGAATATAACAATTCCCTTTTTCAGGCTGAAGCTCATAATTATTTTTTAAGTTTTTACAGAAGTAATCAGCTCTATAAAAAAGCTATAGTTGAATTTGAAAAAGCTATGGTTATATTAAAAAAAGAGAACGAGGAAGAGGAAGGTGTTATTTTTGCAAAATGTAGAGCTTATATTTATATAGCTAATTTATACTTGCAGAAAGAAGAGCCAAAAAAAGCACTGCAATATCTTTTCGCAACCATTGAGGAATCTAATAAAATTAAAGACTTAAAAATCAGGAAAGATCGTCAATACAGAAATTATTCTAATATAGCTCGCTATTATTTTAAATTTAATTTCGATTCAATAGAATATTATGTACAAAAATCCATGAGCTTTAAACCTGAAATAGTGTCTGATGATGACTATACTTTATCTATAAACTATTTATTATTAGGTGATGTCTCCCGCTCCAAAAAAAACTATTGTGAAGCGCTAATGTACTATCATAAAGCAGAAGTGATAATAGAGAAAAGCAGTAGTAACATATTAAATAGAAGAGAGCTTTTTATTAGGTTAGAAGAAGTATATACAATTCTTTTAGACACAACCAACGCTTATACGTACACTTTAAAACTTAAAGAGATTGATTTACAAGTCACTCAAAGCAAATATAAATCAATGCATAAAATATTAGAAGATACCTCAAATAATGACAATAATAGGACGTATTATATTATTTTAATTTTTGGGCTGTTTTTTATATGTGGTATTACGATTGTTTATTTATTTCGCCTTAAAAAGAAAAATAAATTATTAAAAGAACAGGAAAAGAAAAGTGAAGAATATTTAGAAACTCAACAAAACTTTACCTTTGATAATGATTGTAAGCAATTATATAAAGATCTAATAGAAATGGTCGAACAAAATAATCCTGGGTTTATGAATGAATTTTCGCAAATCTTTCCAAACTTTATTAAGAATATTTTAGCAATTAACCCGACAATAGCACAAACTGAAATCGAATTTTGTGCGTTACTTAAATTAAACTTGTCCACTAAACAGATTGCACAAATTCAACACATTCAACCTAAGACAGTACAAAATAAAAAGAATCGTATTCGGAAAAGACTACAAATTCCAGAAGATATTGATACTTATTTTTATTTTAATCAATTGTAATCTATCAAAATTAGCCCTAAAGTAAATAATTAACACTAAAAAATAGGCGTTGGGTAGGTGTTGGGTAGGTGTTTTTTAGATATACTTACAATACAAAGATATATTTGCTCCTAAATAATTAGACCTTATTCTCTAAGTTCTAAATTTAATTTATTAATTTAAAAAAATTAACCTTATGAAAAAATTCTACTTTTATGATTCTTGTTCATATCTGACGAGAAAAACAAAACAGAAGCTCGGGGTGCTTCCGTTATTTTTACTATTTTTTGCAAGTCCGATTGGTTTTGCATCACTAACTTCGGAAGATATATTATTAATGGAAGTTCCGTTAGATGAGTGCCTGATGCCAGAAACTATTAGTGACGATACAGATTATTGTATCCCTGTATTTGGCAGTCCTAACCAAAATAAGATTGAAAGCTTTTATACTACAGAAGGTTATACAAATATAACCAACCTCAATAACGCTTATACTGAATACAGTAATTTTACTAACCATATCGTAACTCAATCAGAAGGAGGCACCTTTAACTATCATCTAATTGTTCAGTCCTATACTAACGCTGATCTTTGGGTAGACTGGAACAATAATATGGTGTTTGATGAAGATGAATTAGTTGGGCAACATTCTGGAGCATCACCTTTTACAGGCATTATAACTATACCAGAAAATATCTCCGAAGGAGATTATCGTTTTAGAGTGCGATCTAGAGGTGGTGGAACTACAACAGATCCGTGTAGTGGTATAGGTGGTGGAGAAGCAGAAGATTATACGATTACCGTAGTCCCTACTCCTGCTTGTCCCCCTGTATCTGGAATAAATATACTTTATACAGAAACAAATGGAGCAAGTATAGAGTGGGTGAGCTCGGGTGTGACTTTTCAAATAGCTTGGGGAGAAAAGGGGTTTGATATAGAAGGAGAAGATGTCCATATTATAGAAGATATTGATGAGACATCTCATATCCTGACAAACCTTAATCCTTTTACAGAATATGAGTTCTATATACGCCAAGATTGTACTGAAAATGAAGATGGATATAGTCAATGGTCAGGTGTTCATGGCTTTACGACATATGCTGTTGGTCAAGTAGGATTAGGAGGTCTTATCAGTACTCAATTCCCTATATTGACAAATAATGTTTATAATTACTCACAACAAATTTACCTAGCAGATGAAATAAGTCATACTTCAGGTGAAAATGATCTTTTTGTTACTCACTTAAGCATTAAACCTATGACTTTTCCTTCTGGTGGTTTTTTCGAAGACCTTACGGGTTGGACAATTTTCTTAGGTAATATTACTCAATCTAGCTTCACCAGTAAAAGCGATTGGGTCCCTCTTTCCGACTTAGTACAAGTGTTTTCAGGAGAGGTTTCTTTTGACTCAGGCCCTGGAAATTGGTTGGAAATTGAATTAAATACACCTTTCGTAAGAGAAGCCGGAAAAAATCTGGTAATAGCTTTCAAAAAAGAAGGGACAATTGGTGGCGGGATACAGTGGGCCGCTTTTAATCCTGGATCTGGAGCACACAGAGGACTCGCTTATTGGAATGCTTTTAATAATCCTGATCCTGCCTCACCTCCTACTGCACTTCTAGGCCCCCCTACTGCAATCATTAATATCCCACAAGTAATAATATCTGCTATTGAAGTGCCTTCTTGTTATCCTATAACAGGTGTAACTACGAGTAATGTTACAAATTCTTCAGTTGATATATCCTGGATAGACAATGGGGGAGTATTTGATATAGAGTGGGGTCAGAGCGGATTTTCGATTGGGGAAGGTGTTAGCTCTGAGACAGGTCTTGAAGATTCTTATTATACCATAACAGAACTTCAATCAGATATCTCATATGAATATTATGTCCGTCAAAATTGTGGTAATGGTGATACCAGCATATGGTCAGGTCCTCATAGATTCTATACAGGTTATTGTGTAGCGAGTTCTACGCAGCCAACATATAGAATTTCTGGATTTTCTACCTCAGATGGTTATACTAATATCGTAAACCATGGAAATGGTAACGAAAATGACTACAGTAACTTTATGACTTATAAGGTTACACAATCAGCGGGAGGAACTTTTAAGGTTAGTGTAGATATTCCTGCATTTACTAATGCTGGAGTTTGGATAGACTGGAATAACAATATGATATTTGATGAAGATGAGTTAGTAACTACTATTAACAATGCCAGCCTTGGACAAATAACCATCCCAGAAAACACTCCGGAAGGTGATTATCGTATGAGAGTACGATCGAGTTACTACACCATCGCACCTTTTCCATGTGGTAGTTCGACTGGTGGAGAAACAGAAGACTATACAGTTTCTGTAGTATCGATTCCTATGTGTAACCCTCCATCAGACTTGGCTGTAGATGTTTTGTCGTTTACCTCAGTAGATTTGTCGTGGACGAGTGATGGAAATATATTCAATGTATTGGTTGGAGCACCAGGCTTTACTCCAGATAATCAAGCAGGAGCAGTACTGCACGAAGTAATTTCTAATTTCTACACTCTTGAAAATCTTGACCCTGAAACTTTTTATCATTTTTATGTACAAAAAGATTGTGACGGAACAAATGGGGAAAGCTTATGGGCAGGGCCTTATCGTTTTTATACGGGTTATTGTTGGCCGGATATTATTAACATAGCCGATGGTTATAGTATTTATGGATTTTCTACAACAGGAGCTGATATAAATATCTCAAATTTAGAAAATGGCGGCACTGAGAACTATCACAACTACAGCGCTTATAAAGTAATCCTCCCAGATGGAGAAATATTCACATACACGATTGAAACTGAAGGTAATACATACGTAGATATTTGGGTAGATTGGAATAACAATATGATATTTGAAGCAAATGAGTTAATTGCTGAACATATTACTACAGTGCCTTCTGGTTCGGTGGTCTTTACTGGTGATATTACTGTTCCTGAAGGCACTACCGAAGGTGATTACCGTATGAGGATACGTGCCCGTCAATTCTTCGATACTGGAGCAGAACCCTGTGGAACAACGGCATACGGAGAAGTTGAAGACTATACAATTTCTGTGAAACCAATACCATCATGTGAGGCCCCTTCAGAACTTGATGTTACAATGGTTGATTTTACAACCGCTCAATTATCTTGGGTAAGTGACGGGGATAATTTTGAAGTAGAATATGGAGTGCCTGGGTTTAATATAGGTCAGGGTATTAAAGTACCTGGTGATATTACGACTAACTTTATAGTTATTGAAGACCTTTTCTCTGATAATTTTTACCAGTATTATGTACGCTTAGACTGTGGAGATGAAAACTTCAGTTATTGGGCAGGTCCTTACCAGTTTTATACTGGTTATTGTGTGGCTACATCTACATCTACTACAAGTGGAAATCATATTATTTCATTTGTTACCTTAGGTGGTCTTGCTAATATTTCAAATTCATCAGGTGGCGCAATTAGTAGTCCTGGTTATAGCGATTACAGCACTCAAACAATAGAGCATTTCCAAACAGGAGAAATTGAATTTACAGCAACCATCTATAATGCTAGTTCTATCGGTAGTGGATTAAGAATTTGGGTGGACTGGAATAATGATATGGCGTTTGATCAGAGCGAAATAGTATATACTTCTCCAAATATTGGGGAATATTTTTCCGGAACTATCTATGTGCCTTTGGGTATAGAAGAGGGTGATTATAGATTGAGAATAAGATCACAGTTTAATACCACAAGTATTCCGGCTTGTGGGAATATAAATTCTGGAGAAGTAGAAGATTATACCTTTAGGGTTATTACACCCCCTGCTTGTTTACCTGCTTTTAAACCAATTGCAACTAATATTTCGGCTTCTTCTGTATCCCTTTCGTGGGAAGCTGATGGAAACACGTTTGATATTGAATATGGTCTAAAAGGTTTCGAGTCGGGTAGCGAAGATGCAACTTTAATAGAAGGAGTTGATAGTCCTTTCATATTGTCCAATCTTCAGTCGGGACAGACGCATGAGTATTATGTGCGTCAGGACTGTAATGCTTCAGATGATGGGTACAGTGATTGGAGCGATCCTGTTGAATTTATCCCAGGTGCATTTGAAGGAAGCATTCCTACTATGTATAACGAAGATCCAGAAGTAGAAGATATCGCTTGTTCAATACCTTCATTTACTATAGAAGTACCAGAAGGCTATCAAATCACAAATCTTAAAGTACAATATCAGATGATATCCTCTGCATCTGCCCAAATCTTACACCAACGTTCTGTTTTGTATTCCCCTACTTTAGAAATGGGGGAAGCTGAAGTGGCTGTGGGAGATCCAACTAATTATCCGGGCATTCATAACTATAATCGTAATGTACAATTTGCTAACGGAGCTACTGGTTCAGTTGAGTTCGTCCTTAAAGCATGGAGAACCGCAGGTGGAAGCGGATGTGGAGAAGAATATGTTTCTGTTACTGTTGGCAGTTGGGTATTAATTCCTACTTTCGAAATAATTATTACTTGTTTTGAGCCTACTAATTTAGGTATTACTAATATTACCGAAACGTCGGTTGATTTGATTTGGACGAGTCAAGAAGAGAGTTCATTTGATTTAGAATGGGGAACCATAGGTTTTACACCAGGTGCAGGGGATGCAGAAGGAACTTTCTATGGGATAGAAGAAATGAGTCAAACCATTAACGGATTAGACTCTTCTGAAAGCTATGAGTTCTACGTACGCAGCAATTGTAGTACGGATGAAGATATGAGTACATGGGCAGGCCCATTTAAATTCAAATCAGGTTATTGTGAGCCTATTTCTAACCAGAGTCGCTTTATCACTTTGTTCTCAACTACCGGAGCTGAGGAGAATATTACCTATACAGGTGCTACGCTTCCTCCAGGATCTGTCTTTGGCTACCGTGACAAAACTGATTTAGTAATTGTGCAACAAGCAGGAGAGTCGTTTGACTTCCAATCTAATTATATAGGTGGTCAGAGCGGAGCCAGAATTTGGGTAGACTGGAACAAAAACTTTGTCTTTGAAGACGATGAAGAAGTATTCTATCATGGTGGTGCAGCTTTGAAGTCTGGAACGATAGAAATTCCGGCAGACATTCTTCTTGGTGATTATGTAATCAGAGTATATTATAAGAGTGGAGCAAGTTCAGTACCTACTGCTTGTGAAAGTGTAGTTGAAGGAGAAGCTGTAGATTTTACTTTGAGAATATCATGTGATGAAGTAGTAACTCCTGGAGGAGAGACAGTGCAAACCTTTACTGAAGGGCAAACTCTAGCCGATCTTGATGTGGTAGGAGATAATTTGATCTGGTATGCTGATACAGAACTAACAGAAGCCTTAGAGTCAACACATGAGCTGATTCATCAGACTATTTATTATGTGACAACTATTAATGAAGATAATTGTCAAAGCGAAGCTTTAGCCATTACGGTTATTGATGTATGTGCTGATTTTGTCGCTCCTGTAGCAGAGACAGAGCAAAACTTTACTCAGGGACAAACTCTAGCTGACCTTGAAGTAACAGGTACCGGACTTGTCTGGTATGCTGATGCAGAACTAATAGAAGAGTTAGAATCAACGCATGAACTTATTCATGCAGCTACCTATTATGTAGTAGCCACTAATGACAATTGTCAAAGCGAAGCTTTAGCCATTACAGTTACCGATATATGTGCTGATTTTGTAACTCCTGTAGGTGAGACTAATCAAACCTTTACTGAGGGACAAACCCTGGCAAGTCTTGATGTAACAGGTGTTGGTCTGGCCTGGTATGCCGATGCAGAGCTGACAGAAGTAGTAGAGGCAACTCATGAACTTGTTCACGGAACAACCTATTATGTGGTAACTACTAATGATGATTGTCAGAGTGAAGCTTTAGCTGTTACAGTGAGCGATGTTTGCTTTGACTTTGCAGCTCCTGTAGCAGAAGCAAATCAGACCTTTACTGAAGGACAAACTTTAGCAGATCTTGATGTAACAGGTACTGGTTTGGTATGGTATGCCGATGCAGAGCTAGCAGAAGTATTAGAACCAACCCACGAGCTTGTTCACGGAATCACCTATTATGTAGTAGCTACTAATGATGACTGTCAGAGTGAGGCTTTGGCTATCACAGTAGAAGAAGAAGTAGGTATAACAAGCTTTGGCCGCTATGCGTTCAAATATTATCCGAATCCTGTGAGTCAAGTGCTTGACCTGAGATCAAATACGGCAATTAGTGAGGTGGTTGTGTTTAATATGCTTGGTCAACAACTCAATTTGCCTATACAGCCAGATAATAGTCAGATAGACATGACGGAACTACCTGCCGGCAATTATTTTATCAGCGTAACTATTGAGGGGGTTAACAGGATATTCAAAGTAGTTAAGCAGTAAGAAAATTCTCTTAGCCCCTTTAAGAGAAGCAATATTCGTAAGTAATACAAAGGGGAAAATGGTTAATGGGAGCTGTCTTTTTAGGCAGCTCCCTTTTTTAGTCGAAGTAAGGTAAAATTACTCTCTAATCATCTTGATGTGAGGAATATTATCCTCTAAATATTCTTCTCCAACAGCTTGAAAACCTAAACTCTCATAAAAATCAATCAGATAGCATTGAGCAGAAATAGTGATTATATCTTCGTCAAACAAATTCTTTACTTCAGCAATACTGCATTGCATGAGCTGTCGTCCTATGGCAAGCTTTCGGTATTTTGCATCTACTACCACTCTGCCAATCGAAGCCGTATCAAAATAATCTCCTGATTTAAACAATCTAGCGTAAGCCACCACCTCATTGACTATAATCCCTAAAACGTGAATAGCTTTTTTGTCTTGGTTATCCAAATCGGGATAAATACAATTTTGTTCGATAATAAAAACTTGCTCCCTAAGCCGGAGAAGCTGATATAACTCTATGGATATAAGCTCATCAAAGTGTTTTATTTTCCAAATAACCTCCATTAATTAAGACTTATCGATTTGATTATAGCTTCAAGTTCATGCATCATGTTTCGTTTTGAAGAAGAAGGTGCATAGGCAAACCCTTCTAATACAAGAATACGGTTATTTCGTTTATCGGGAATCGTATAATTCATAAACGGTCCGGACATAAAAACCCCTTTAATCTCCCAAGTTCCTTTGGTCTGGAAAGCTGTTCTTTGCGCCAATTTGGTAGTTTTAAAATAAGGTGCATACGCCTCTTCGGTAATCATATAAGATTGGGTCTTATCTTCTTGTGAATGAATATATTTTTGTCCAATCGAATCTCTGGCAGCAATAATCTTACGAATATTTTCAGCTTGGTTTTCGGGTTCGTGATAAGGTATTTGATAAATTAAAATATTCGAATTTCCGTTTAGAGTTTCTTTTTTTAACCAAACAAACTTGTCTTCTGTTATAATATATTCAAAGTCGGAAGGGATGTTAATAGATATTTCGAATTGTTCTTCTATAAGCTGGGTATCTATAGGTGAACGGCTTATTTGTTTTTGAGTTTCAGTGATTTCAAAATCAGTAATTACTTTAATAATCGAGTCTGATTGTAGCTCAATAAGATTTAATATTTCTGGGATATTTCGTCCTGCTATATAAATTACGCTTTGATTGAGCGCAAAATCATCGTTTCTTACTTCAAAGAACTCTTCGATGGATTTTTCGACAATAATAATGTTTCTATTTTTACAGAAGTGATCATCTCCGCTTCGGTCGGTATGTTGTGTTAGGCTAAACAAGGGTTCTTCTTGCGGTAGGCCATCAACCGAGGTAGTAAGTTTTTTACGGATGCTATCTCCTACCTCTCCGTTCCACAACGAGTCTTCAATAATTACAGTAATTTGATTGGTTTCTCCGACCGATAACTCGGCAACTGAATCATTGTCTGTACACGAGAATAAAACAAAACAAAACAAAAACAAGTACACTATTTTTTTCATTACAAATGAGTTTTAACCCAACCCATCAAAAAACGTGCTACATTATTCTGAGTCTTTTACCGGCAATTATAGTTGATCCGGCAAGGTTATTCCATTTTTTAAGACTGTTTACCGTAACTCCATATTTTCTGGCAATACTACCCAAGTTCTCTCCTCTTCTGATTGTATGATATTTTGTTCCGGAAGAAGCTACAGCTTCTTTAAAAGGGAGAACTTTTTCCTTTTTACTGTTTTCAGCATCTATATAGGCATAGATTTTTTCTTCGTTAGAAGCAAAAAGCCCTATTCTATCTATGGGTAGCCGCACATAATTAGGTTTTTCTGACAAATAAGGAACAATATCAAGCTTATACGAAGGGTTCATAAAACGAAGCTCGTCAACCGAAATATCTACCAAATCAGAGATTTGATCAAAACTCATTTTTCGTTTCAGATAAATCGTATCTGTTTCTATACGTTGTACCTCTGCTCTTTTCGGCACTATATTATGCTCTTTATGGTATTCGAAAATATACATCGTAGCTACAAATGCAGGCACATATCCTTGGGTTTCTCTGGGAAGGTTTCTTCTGATGTTCCAGTAGTTTTTCTGACCATTAGAGCGTCTGATAGCTTTATTTACATTTCCAGGCCCTGCATTATAAGCTGCTAAAGCCAAATCCCAATCCTCATACATATTATAGAGGCTTGACAAATACTGACAAGCGGCTTCAGTAGCTTTTATTGGGTCATACCTTTCATCTACATAAGAATTTACGTTCAGGTTAAAAGCTCTTCCGGTAGGCAACATAAACTGCCACAATCCTGAAGCTCCCATTCTTGACACAGCTCTTGGGTTTAAAGCAGATTCTACTATGGCTAAATATTTTAGTTCTAACGGAATATTATATTTAGCTAATTTCTCTTCAAACAAAGGAAAATAGTATTCTGACAAAGCCATTAATCGCTCATAAGACTTCTTGCGATTCTTTAGATAGGATTTTATTACACTTTCTAAAGCAGGGTTGTGCTCTATATTAAAAGGGGATTTTTGGTCTAAAAGTCGTAAACGCTCTTGCAACAATTCAGTAGAAAGCTCAAACTCCACGACTTGATCTCCGTCAATATTTTCGATATCCGCAAACATCTGTTCAGACAAATCTGAAGAGGTAAGCTCTTGTATCCAGAGATAATCTAATTTAGATATTTTGTCGTGCCTTACAAAAGAAGCTTTTAATGAATCTAATGGAGACAGACTTTCTTTTATTATCTCAACTGTTTCTTCCTCAAGACTACTTTCTTGAGCAAAACCCCAGCCGAGGAACAACAGAGAACACGCTGTTGTAAATATTGTTTTTAATCGTATCATCTTCGTAACTCTTTGGAATTCAGTCAAATTTTGAATTAAGCAAGTCGCAAACTTAAAAAGATATAACTAAAAACCCGAGAAATTATTGTTAAAAATATTACTTTATTTTAGAATCGCTTTAATCCCGGGCAATACCTTACCTTCTAACATTTCGAGCATTGCTCCGCCACCGGTAGAAACATAGCTCATTTTAGACTCCAAATCGAATTGTTTTACCGCTGCCACAGAATCACCTCCTCCGACAAGCGAAAAAGCTCCTTTTTGAGTTGCTTCTGCTATAAAATCTCCGAGTTTAATTGTGCCTTTAGCAAAGTTGCTCATCTCAAAAACTCCAACCGGACCGTTCCATAAAATTATTTTTGAGTTTAAAATTATTGTTCCAAACTGCTCCAAGGTTTTCTCTCCTACATCAAGACCTTGCCATCCTTCAGGAATTTGATTTACATCTATTGTTTTAGTATTAGCTTCATTCGAAAACGCATCAGCAATTACGGCATCAACAGGCAAATGAACCGCTACATTTTTTTCTTTTGCTTTTTTAAGAATCTCTATAGCCAGTTCTAATTTATCATCTTCACAAATTGAATTCCCGATATTTCCACCCAAAGCTTTTACAAACGTAAAAGTCATTCCGCCACCAATAATTAAGTGATCGACTTTATCCAAAATATTTTCGATAACTGTAATCTTAGAAGATACTTTTGAACCTCCCAATATAGCAGTTACAGGTTTTTCTTTGCTTTCTAACACGCGCTCAAGACTCTCAATTTCTTTTGCCAAAAGCAATCCGAAGAATTTATCATTCGGAAAAAACTGTGCAATAATTGTAGTCGAAGCATGAGCTCTATGAGCCGTTCCAAAAGCATCATTTATATAAACGTCTGCTAATTCTGATAATTTTTTAGAAAAACCCACATCACCTGCCTCTTCTTCTTTGTGAAAACGTAAATTTTCAAGAAGCAAAATTTCTCCTTGTTTGAGGTTCTTTGCCTTTTGCTCTGCTTGACTACCTATACAGTCATCAGCAAAAATCACAGGTTTTTCTAATACTTCACTTACCTTATTTACGATATGTTTGAGCGAAAATTTATCTTCCTGAGCCTTTGGTCTGCCCAAATGCGACATCAAGATCACACTTCCACCATCATTTAATATCTTATCGATAGTTGGTTTGGCGGCTTCGATTCGATTAGCGTCCGTTATGTTAAGATTTTCGTCTAACGGAACATTAAAATCAACTCTTATAAGTGCTTTTCTGTCCGAAAAATTGATGTCGTTTACAGTTTTCATGTGCTTGTTTGTTTAGATAGTTGCAAATATAATTAAAATAGTAGATTTTCAAATTTTCAGATATCTTTACTAAAAATTACACCTATGCAATTCAGTTATTGGGAAAACAAAAATTGGTTTACAGCCATTGATTTTACAATCATAGGAAGCGGCATTGTAGGTTTACACACAGCCTTACGGCTTCGCGAGCTGTATCCGGAAAGTAAAATTATCATTCTCGAAAAAGGAGTTCTCCCCCAAGGAGCAAGCACTAAAAACGCAGGTTTCGCTTGCTTTGGAAGCCTCTCTGAAATCTTAGATGATTTAGAAAACACATCTGAAGAAGAAACTTTCGAACTCATCAAAAAAAGATGGAACGGCTTACAACTGCTCCGAAATCGACTCGGTGATAAAATTATAGATTTTCAGCAAAACGGCGGATACGAGCTCTTTTTTGAAGACGATACCCAAACCTATACGAATTGTTTGGAAAAAATACACGGAATAAACAAACTACTTTTCCCTTATTTCAAGACAGATGTTTTTAAAGTTGAGGACGATAAATTCAATTTTTCGAAAGCCAAAGAACAATTAATTTTCAATCCGTTTGAAGGACAAATCGACACGGGCAATATGATGCAACATTTGTTGAAAGTAGCCTATCAGAACAATATCTTGATTCTAAATAAACAAAAAGTAATTGCTTTTGAAGACTTCGGAAGCAAAGTAGAAATCCAAACCGAAGATTTCTGTCTTTCGACTAAAAAAGCACTTTTTGCCACCAACGGTTTTGCCACAGAAATAACAAACAAACAAGTTATTCCGGCAAGAGCTCAAGTGCTCATCACCAAGCCCATCAAAAACTTACACATAAAAGGCACTTTCCATATCGATAAAGGATATTATTATTTTAGAAATATTGATAATCGTATTCTCTTAGGAGGAGCTAGAAATATTGATTTTGAAACCGAAACAACCACCGAGCTTGATTTGAATTTAAAAATACAGAATCGTTTGGGTGAAGTATTAAAGAATACAATTCTACCAACAACAGATTTCGAAATTGAGCAAAGATGGAGCGGTATAATGGGCATGGGTAAGGCTAAAATCCCGATAATAAAACAACTCTCAGGCAATGTGTTTTGTGGTGTTCGTTTAGGAGGAATCGGTGTAGCAATCGGAAGCTTAGTAGGTAAAGAGTTAGCTGATTTAGCTAAAAATGAATAAAGAGCCCAGATAGCCATACTAAAACTCAAGTTAATGCCCCTGATAATTTCAATTTTTATAATTACCTTTGCCCTTGAAATTTTTAATTAAAAATAATGATTTCCAACGAAGAATTATTCGAAGAAATAGGCGATAATCATATCGCTTCGAGTTATGATACGCCTTTGCGCAAGGATGCTTTTGATCTTTCTGATGACCAAAAAATAGAGCGAATCAAAAAAGATGTAGAAAGTATCTTAGTCACCCTTGGGATGGACTTAACAGATGATAGTCTAAAAGGCACACCTAACCGTGTAGCAAAAATGTTTGTAAAAGAAATTTTCGGTGGGCTAAGTCCTAAGAAAAAACCTTCTTCTTCTACCTTTGACAACAAGTATAAATACAACGAAATGCTCGTAGAAAAGAATATTACCGTTTATTCTACCTGCGAACATCATTTGCTACCTATTGTAGGTCGTGCACATATTGCATATATTTCAAACGGAACGGTAGTCGGCTTATCAAAAATGAACCGTATCGTAGATTATTTTGCCCGAAGACCACAAGTACAGGAGCGGCTTACTATTCAAATCGTAAGAGAATTACAAGAGGTTTTAGGAACCCAAGACGTGGCTTGTGTAGTTGATGCCAAGCACTTATGCGTAAACTCCAGAGGAATAAAAGATATCGAGAGCAGTACCATAACAGCAGAATTCGGAGGTAAATTTCAAGACGAACACACCCGAAGAGAGTTTTTGGAATATATAAAGTTAGAGACAAATTTTTAAAATTAGCATGAGTAAAAATCTGAAAATATACAATTCCCTCTCAGGAAAGAAAGAAATATTTAAACCTATACACCAAGATAAAGTCGGCATGTATGTTTGCGGCCCCACCGTGTATAGCAATGTGCATTTAGGTAATGTAAGAACTTTTCTTTCTTTTGATTTTATTTTCAGAGCCTTACAATATTTAGGCTATAAAGTCCGCTATGTACGAAATATAACCGATGCCGGACATTTAACCGATGACGGAGACGTAAATAATGACCGATTTGTAAAACAATCTCGTTTAGAAAAACTCGAGCCTATGGAGATTGTTCAGAAATATACGGTTGACTTTCACAATGTATTAAAACTTTTTAACCTACTCCCCCCAACTATAGAGCCAACTGCTACCGGACATATCGTAGAGCAATTGGAGCTTACGCAAAAGCTTATTGACAAAGGATTTGCTTATGAAAGTAATGGGTCAGTATATTTTGATGTGTTAGAATACAACAAAAGAGGATTGAATTATGGGGAACTTTCTCGAAGAAATATCGAAGAACTGTTCGAAAACACTCGTGATTTAGACGGACAAGGCGAAAAGAAAAACCCACAAGATTTTGCTCTTTGGAAAAAAGCCTCACCTCAGCATATTATGCGCTGGACTTCACCTTGGGGAGACGGATTCCCGGGCTGGCATTTAGAGTGTACAGCAATGAGCACCAAATATTTAGGCGAGCAGTTTGACATTCACGGAGGTGGAATGGATTTAAAATTTCCGCACCACGAATGCGAAATTGCCCAAGGCAAAGCTTGCAATGATATTTCACCGGTTAACTATTGGATGCATGCTAATATGCTTACGATGAACGGGCAACGAATGAGTAAATCTACCGGAAACTATATTCTGCCGATACAACTCATATCAGGAGAAAATGATTTTTTCGAAAAGCCTTTCGCCCCAAGCGTATTACGTTTCTGCTTTTTGCAAGCACATTACAGAAGTGTGTTGGATATTTCAAACGAAGCAATGTTAGCCTCAGAAAAAGGATTTGACCGCTTGATAGATGCTGTTAAATCGCTCAACGAACTTAAAACATCAGCAGAATCTTCATTTAATATCTCACAGTGGAAACAGCAATGTTTAGATGCACTAAATGACGACTTTAACAGCCCAATTTTGATTGCTGCTATTTTTGAAGCCGTCAAATTCATCAATAGCGTTAAAGAAAACAAAGCCACCATTAACCCTGTTGATTTAGAAGAGCTAAAACAAACACTTAACGATTTAGTATTTGATGTCTTAGGATTACAAGACAGCCAAGAGAACCACGGAAATAGCGACAAGCTTGAAGGGGTAATCAATATGCTTATTGCTATGCGCAATCAAGCAAGAGCAGATAAAGACTTTGCTCTTTCAGACAAAATCAGGGATGAGCTTTTAGCACTCGGAATCCAGCTTAAAGACGGAAAGGAAGGAACGGGTTTTAGTTATTAAGAACTATCTGTTTTGTTTTTCTATTTTAAAATAGGATAATCCACTATAAGAGAGAAAGTGATTAATAAAAGCGTAACACGAAAGTAGTTTTATCGACTGGTTATTCGTATATTTATCTTTTTAAGATATAACGAAAATACTCCTACTCTTATTAAAATCAGCCTTATGAAAGAAGTTATTTTGATTACAGGAGCCAACGGCCTAATAGCAAAAGAACTATCAGATAAGCTGAGTAAGGCGTATACGATAAAGCTTCTTACAAGAAAAAAAAGACAACAAAACGAATTTGAATGGGATGTTGATCGGAACCTTATAGATGATTCAGCTGTAATAGGCGTTGACCACATTATTCATTTGGCAGGAGCCAATATTTCTGAAAAGCGTTGGACAGAACAACGTAAAAAAGAAATTATAAGCAGTCGGGTAAAAAGTGCTCACCTGCTCTTAGAAGCTTTAGAAAGAAACAATATCAAAATAAAATCTTTTATTTCGGCTTCTGCAGTAGGTTTTTATGGTACTACCACCACCGAAAATATTTATACTGAAACAGCCCCAAAGGGAACTGATTTTTTAAGTGATGTGGTAGCACAGTGGGAACAATCCGCCGATTTGTTTGCAGAAAAACAACGGGCAGAACGAGTTGTAAAACTGAGAACCGGGGTAGTGCTTTCTCATAAAGGGGGCGCTTTGGCTAAAATGAAATTACCCATACACTATTATGTAGGAGCAGCTTTAGGAAAAGGCAATCAATATATGCCTTGGATTCATATCGATGATCTTTGCTCTATCTATGAATATTCGTTACAAAACCCTAATATCAACGGGGTTTATAACGCTACCGCACCCACACACATAACCAACAAAGAACTTACAGAGGTCATAGCTCACAACCTAAAAAAGTCTTTATGGCTACCTAATATTCCCAGTTTTTTAATATGGCTAATCTTTGGAGAAACATCGGTGATTATATTAACGGGTTCTCGAGTTTCTTCTAATAAAATACAAAGCGAAGATTTCCGTTTTAAATATCCAGAACTAGAGTCGGCTTTAAAAGACTTGTTATAATAACTAAATTAGCATCAAGCATATAACGTTTTTTTTTAGAATTACTGTTTAATTGAATTTAAATATACAAAACCTGCCAAAATTACTTACGGAACAGTTTTTGCAACTTTGTATCAAAAAACATATATTTACAACATAAAAACCAATTCTTATGGACGATAATTTTTCGCCAAGAGTAAAAGATGTGATTAGTTACAGTAAAGAAGAGGCTCTTCGTTTGGGTCATGACTTTATTGGGACTGAACATTTTATACTTGGTATATTAAGGGATGGTAACGGAAAAGCCTTTACTATTCTTGAGAACCTTACCGTAGATATAGATTACCTTCGTAAAAAAATAGAAACATTAAGCCCTTATAACGAAAATGCTTTGATGAAAAACGACAAAAAAAACCTACACTTGACTCGTCAAGCAGATAGAGCTTTAAAAATGTCTTTTCTCGAAGCTAAGCACCTTAATAACTCTTCTATCAGTACAGGACACCTACTCTTATGTATTCTCAAGAATGAAAACGACCCGACCACAAAATTATTAAACAAACTCAAAATAGATTACGAAACCGTAAAAGACTATTTCTTGGGTATGATGTCAGACGAATCTATAGAAGATTTTATGAAGGATTCTCCTCGAGGAGAATCTTTTGAAGGGGCTTCTAATGAACCTGCTGGCAGAGAAGGAGGATTCTCTGCGCCTGCTAATAAACCTGCCAAAAAATCAAAAACACCTGTTCTGGATAATTTTGGTCGTGATTTGACCGAAATGGCAGAAGAAGGAAAGCTGGATCCGGTAGTGGGTAGAGAGAAGGAAATCGAGCGCGTCTCACAGATTTTGAGTAGAAGAAAAAAGAATAACCCTTTGCTGATTGGCGAGCCTGGAGTAGGAAAGTCTGCTATTGCTGAAGGACTGGCGCTAAGAATTATCCAGAAAAAAGTTTCTAGAATCCTTTACGGAAAACGAGTGGTAACCCTTGATTTGGCAAGTCTTGTTGCCGGCACTAAATACAGAGGGCAATTCGAAGAGCGAATGAAAGCTGTAATGAACGAACTCGAGAAAAACGATGATATAATTCTTTTTATTGACGAAATTCACACTATCGTAGGTGCCGGAGGAGCAACCGGTTCGCTTGATGCCTCTAATATGTTCAAACCTGCATTGGCCAGGGGAGAAATACAGTGTATCGGAGCTACTACTCTGGACGAGTACAGGCAATATATAGAAAAAGACGGTGCTTTAGAAAGACGTTTTCAGAAAGTAATTATTGAGCCGACCACTGTCGAAGAAACCATTATGATTCTTAATAACATCAAAGGAAAATACGAAGACCACCATAACGTGATTTATACGCCTGAGGCTATTGAAGCATGTGTAAAGCTAACCAATCGTTATATGTCTGAGAGATTTTTGCCAGACAAAGCTATTGACGCTTTAGATGAAGTAGGTTCAAGAGTGCATATCACTAACATCAATGTTCCGGAACAGATTCTGGAACTAGAACGCCAGTTAGAAGAAGTTCGCGAATTAAAAGATACGGTTGTAAAGCGACAGAAATATGAAGAGGCAGCCAAATTGAGAGATGACGAAAAACAAATCGAAAAAGAGCTGGCTATAGCTCAAGAAAAATGGGAAGAAGACTCTCGAAATAATCGGATTGAAGTAACTGAAGATAACGTAGCCGATGTAGTTTCGATGATGACCGGAATTCCGGTAAACCGAATCGCACAAACCGAAAGTAACAAGCTGGCAAAGCTACCTGAGCTAATAAAAAACAAGGTTATTGGACAAGATGAAGCTGTAGCTAAAATTGCCAAATCTATACAACGCAACCGAGCCGGACTCAAAGACCCAAACAAACCTATAGGCTCTTTTATCTTTTTGGGGCAAACAGGAGTAGGAAAAACTCAGTTGGCAAAAGTTTTGGCAAAAGAGTTGTTTGATTCAGAAGAAGCTCTGGTGCGTATTGACATGAGTGAATATATGGAGAAGTTTGCTATCTCCAGACTGGTTGGAGCACCTCCAGGGTATGTAGGTTATGAAGAAGGAGGGCAACTTACCGAAAAAGTAAGAAGAAAGCCTTATGCGGTTGTACTTTTGGACGAAATTGAAAAAGCACACCCTGATGTATTTAATATGATGCTTCAGGTTTTAGATGACGGGTTCTTGACCGATAGCCTAGGCAGAAAGATAGACTTCAGAAATACCATTATCATTATGACCTCAAATATCGGAGCTCGACAGCTGAAAGATTTTGGACAAGGGGTTGGTTTCGGAACTTCTGCCAAATTGTCACAAGCAGGTGAGTATTCAAAAAGTGTTATCGAAAATGCGCTCAAAAAAGCATTTGCTCCTGAATTCTTAAACCGAATTGATGATGTAATTGTATTTAATGCCCTCGAAAAAGAGCATATTGCTCAGATTATCAATATAGAGTTAGAAAAACTATATGCCAGAATTACAGATTTAGGGTATACACTTAAGTTATCTCAAAAAGCAATTGACTTTATAGCAGAAAAAGGGTTTGACAGACAATTTGGAGCAAGACCACTTAAGCGAGCGATACAAAAACACATCGAAGATGCTTTGGCAGAAGAGATTATTAGTTCAAAAATCACCTCAGGAGATGAGATTTTTATGGAGCTTGCAGAAAATGCTCAGGAATTGACTATTACTATCCATAAAATAGAAAATACACCAAGCGAATAAAAAGTTTTTATATATACGTTAAAAAAGTAGCCGCCTTGAGTTTCAAGGTGGCTACTTTATTTAGTCGTTTCTTAAGGGGTAATTAACATATTGATTAATAGTGTTTAAACGCATTTTCGTTTGTTTGTTCTTGCAAGATTTTGTATCTTAGAGCTTTAAAACCTTGCAAATATGTTAGGAAAAAAATCCTAAAAAACAGTCAGAATTATTCCGCCTATGCTGGTGGATTTTATCGACAATAATCACGAACTTGTTTTGCTTTCAGAAAAAATAGATTGGTCTTATTTCGAGGATGAGTTTGCTCCATTGTATTCTCACAAAGGCAATCAGAGCCATCCAATTCGCTTTATGGTGGGCTGTTTGCTTTCTTTGAAACATTTGTATAATTTAGGTGATCAGACGTTGGAAAAAGCCTAATTAGCTATATCTTAGCCTGCTCTTCTTTTATAAAGCTCTCCAGATATTCGCCATATTTTGATTTAGCATACTTCCCCGAAGCCTCAATAAGTTGGTTGAGAGATATAAACTTTCTGTAATAAGCTATCTCTTCAAGACAGCTTATCATGGTACTTTGCCTGTTTTGCAGCACCCTGATAAATTCTGTAGCATCGTCAAGTGAGTCAACCGTTCCGGTATCAAACCAGCTCATTCCTCTTTCCATTACACCTACTTCAAGTTTGTCTTGTTCTAAATACATCTGATTAAGAGTAGTAATTTCTTTTTCGCCACGAAGAGATGGCTTTACCCTTTTTGCCATTTCTACTACCGAATTGTCATAAAAATATATTCCGGGTACGGCATATTTCGATTTCGGGTGAATGGGTTTTTCTTCGATAGAAAGCACTTTGTAATTATCATCAAACTCTACAACTCCATATCTTTCTGGATCTTTTACCGGATAGGCAAAAATAGCTGCTCCTTCTATGTTGGTCTTGCTACGTAAAAGTGTTCCTAACCCATTTCCATAAAAAATATTGTCCCCCAAAATTAAAGCTACCTTCTCATTACCTATAAACTCTTCGCCAATCAAAAAAGCTTCTGCCAAACCGTTGGGTTCTTTTTGTATAGCATATTCGAAGTTGCAACCCAATGCCGAGCCATCTCCCAAAAGCTTTTTAAAAGCATGTTGATCTGCTGGAGTAGTAATAATTAATATCTCTCGAATATCTGACATCATCAGTACCGATAACGGATAATAAATCATAGGTTTGTCATATACAGGCAACAACTGCTTGCTTACTGATATAGTAATCGGATACAATCGAGTGCCAGAACCACCGGCTAATACTATTCCTTTCATACTATAGGGATTCTTAACTTTTATATTGATTATTATAATATTGGGTATATTCTCCCGAAGTTACATTTTTGAGCCATTGCTCATTCTCCAGATACCAATCTATAGTGAGACTCAAACCTTGCTCAAAAGTAACGTCTGGTTTCCATCGCAATTCTGTATTTATTTTAGTTGCATCAATAGCATAACGTTTGTCGTGTCCGGGTCGATCAGTTACAAAATTAATTAGTTTAGCTGATGTCCCTTCTTGCCTGTTTAATTTATCGTCCATCAACCTACATAAAAGCTTCACCAAATCAATGTTTTTCCACTCGTTAAAACCTCCTACATTATAGGTTTCTTTATTTTCACCTTGGTGAAAGATAAGGTCAATGGCTATGGCATGATCAATTACATACAGCCAATCACGTGTATAGTTACCATCTCCATATACCGGAAGGGGTCGATTATGAATGATGTTATTAATAAAGAGCGGAATCAGCTTTTCGGGAAATTGATTCGCACCATAATTATTAGAACAATTAGAAATCACAAAAGGTATTTCATACGTTTCTCCGTAGGCTCTTACGAAATGATCCGACGAAGCCTTAGAAGCTGAATACGGCGAGTTGGGGCTATATGAAGTAGTTTCTACGAACAAACCCTCTTCGTCTAAACTCCCGTATACCTCATCTGTGCTGATGTGATAAAAAAGCTTTCCTTCAAAATTGTTTTTCCAGTTCTCCCTACAAGCGTTAAGCAAATTCACAGTCCCGATTATGTTGGTTTTAACAAATGCCAAAGGGTTTGTGATAGATCTATCTACGTGTGATTCAGCAGCCAGATGTATTACTGCGTCAAAATTATATTCTAAAAAAATCACTTGCAAATAATCTGCATCTGTAATATCTCCTTTCAAAAAAGTGTAATTCGGATAAAACTCTATGTCAGATAGATTTTCGAGATTGCCTGCATAGGTGAGTGCATCCAAATTAAAAATATGATATTCAGGATATTTGGTTACAAACAGCCTAACTACATGCGAACCTATAAAACCGGCACCTCCGGTAATGAGTATTTTTTTCATTCGTTACTTAATTTTTTAGCTTTGCTAATACTCAACTTCCTATTAATAAAACCTATCTTTGACTTTACTAAAAGTATAAAAGTTCTTTATTTTAAGTTCTCCCAATACCATTTTACGGCTTGTCTCAATCCTTCTTTCATCGAAAACTGAGGATTATACCCTAATAAGGCTTTAGCTTTGCCTATACTTGCTAAAGAATGCGGAATATCACCTGCTCGATTAGGCCCGTGAACAACATCAATTTGAGCGATTTCAGGGTCATATTCTGACATAAATTCCTTGAGATAACTTACTAAGTCGTTTAATGTAGTGCGGTCACCAAAGGCCGTATTATAAACCGTATTAACTGCTTCTTTGTTGGTAGTAGTCATCGCTAATTCATTCATCTGAATTACATTATCTATATAGGTGAAATCTCGTGAATAATTCCCATCTCCGTTAATAACAGGGCTTTGGTGATTGATAAATTTCTTTACAAACAACGGAATTACAGCCGCATATGCGCCATTCGGATCTTGCTTACGTCCAAAAACATTAAAATATCTCAAACCAATGGTTTCTATGCCATAAGTTTTACTAAAAATATCTGCGTAAAGTTCGTTCACATATTTAGTAATCGCATAAGGCGAAAGTGGTCTGCCAATTTTGTCTTCTACTTTTGGGAGTGATTCAGAATCGCCGTAGGTTGAGGAACTCGCTGCATAAACAAAGCGTTTTACTCCAGCATCTCTTGAAGCAACCAACATGTTTAAAAATCCTGAAACATTGGTTTCGTTACTGGTAATCGGGTCTTTTATCGAGCGAGGAACTGAGCCCAAAGCTGCTTGATGCAATACATAATCTACTCCTTGAGTCGCTTTGTTACAATCATCCAGATTTCTGATATCACCTTCTATCAACTTAAAATTAGGATGGTTAAGCAGATGCTCTATATTATAGCGATGACCGGTTGCAAAATTATCCAGACAAGTTATATAATAGCCTTTTGACAAAAAGTGTTCGCATAAATTAGAGCCGATAAATCCTGCTCCTCCTGTAATAAGTATTTTTTGCATTTTTAAAATATCGTTGTATAAGTTAGCATTTCTTGATGATGGTTGTGTGCTAAAAAACTCATAACCAGAGTTGCGACTCTAACCGGAGGTAGCAAACAACCAACAAATATATGTTTTTTATTCTTGTAAAGAAACTTCAAAAGGCACTCGTTTTTGGATGCTTCTACCCAAAGTGATTTCGTCAGTATACTCCAGCTCATCACCTATTGAGATTCCTCTTGCTATAGTAGAGAAAATCAAGTCACAATCTTTGAGTTGTCTATGAATATAAAAATTAGTCGTATCACCTTCCATGGTTGGACTTAATGCAAAAATAACTTCGCTCACCCCTCCTTCTTTTACTTTTTTGACCAAAGAAGGTATCGTAAGGTTAGACGGCCCTACCCCATCAATAGGCGATATTTTCCCGCCCAAAACATGATACACTCCTCTGAACTGCCCTGTGTTTTCGATGGCCATCACATCACGCACGTCTTCGACTACGCATACTAAACTTTGATTTCTACTTGGATTAGCACACACTTCGCAAATCTCCAGATCGGATATGTTATGGCATTTTTTGCAAAAAACAACATTGTGTGTAACATCAATGAGTGATTGAGCCAGAATTTCGGTTTGCTCTTTGGGTTGCTTGAGTAGGTGTAACACCAAGCGCAAGGCTGTACGTTTACCAATACCAGGCAACTGAGCTACTTCATCAACAGCCCTTTCTAATATTTTTGAAGAAAAATCCATGGTGCAAAGATAAAAAAAGTATTAAGATGAAGTAGTAAGTAAGTAGGACATTGGTAGTGGTTACTAAATTAAATTTTTGTCATTGATTTTGATATTAAAATCTGTATTTTAGCACAAATTATCCTTTATGAATTTAGTAACCGGAGCCACAGGACTCGTAGGAGCTCATTTACTGCTTTTTTTACTCGAAAAAGGCGAAGATGTTCGTGCTGTCTATAGAGCGGAGCCAAACATTGAAAAAACCAAACGATTATTTACTCTTTATAAGAAAGCTAATTTATTCCAAAAAATCGAATGGACAAAAGCCGACATTACTGACATACCCGCTTTAGAAAAAGCTTTTGAAGGAATCACACACGTTTATCATTGTGCAGCTCATGTTTCGCTAAGTGCGACTGACCCGAAAATACATAAAATCAATATCGAAGGAACGGCAAACATGGTCAATCTCTCAATAGATTTTGGAATAAAAAAATTCTGTTACGTGAGTTCAACCGCTGCATTAGGAAAGCCCGAAAGCCCTAACCTTGTTATTACTGAAACTACTCAATGGAATCCTAATACTGAACACGAAGATTATGCCTTATCAAAACACGGTGGCGAAATGGAAGTCTTTAGAGGCTCGCAAGAAGGCTTAGAGATTGTGGTCGTAAACCCTGGAGTGATTCTCGGACCTGAATTTTGGAATCACGGTAGTGCTCGACTTTTCGGAAAAGTAAAAAAGGGAATGGTTTTTTATACCCAAGGAAAAACAGGATTTGTGAGTGTCAACGATGTGGTAAGAGCTATGTATGAGCTAATGAAAAGCGATATAAAATCAGAGCGATTTATTTTGGTAGGAGATAATTTATCACTAAAAGATTTTTTAGACCAAATAGCCGATTCGACACATTCAAAAAAACCTAATTTTTATGTAAGACCATGGATGACAAACTCAGCTTGGAAGGCGGATTGGTTTTTTTGCGGATTACTATTCAACAAAAGAAATCTCACCAAATCGATGAGTAAGTCTGCTCATTCTCAGACAATATTTTCTAATGAAAAAATAAAGAAAGCTTTGAATTTTAAATTCGAAAATACCCAAGACTATATCCGTCAAGTAGGAAAATATTATGTAGAGTATCTCAAATCTAAAAATTAATACCAGAAAGAATATTCACTACTGCATTGGTAATATATTGGATACCGATTGCTAAAACTATGAATCCCATTATTCTCGAAATAGCCACAATACCAGACGCTCCCAAGACTCTTGCCAAATATTGAGCACTACGCAATATCAAAAAAATAGTAAGCCCAATAACTAATACTGCCAAGCATATCAAGAACCGATCGACACTATCGGTATAATCTTGATAACTGGCTATCAAGAGTGATATAGAGCCCGGACCTGCCAGCATGGGTATAGCCAATGGAGAAAGAGCAATGTCATTACGCGTCTGAGCATCACTTTGCACCTCTTTGTTCACGCCTCTGTTTTTGCTAAACCCTCCGGAAAGAAGTGCAAAACCAGAACTCATAATTACGATTCCTCCTGCGATCCTGAGTGAATCGATGCTAATGCCAAAAAACTTAAGGGCATAATCGCCTATAAAAAACGAAACAATCAAAATGATTACCACATTTATAGCCGTCCAAAGCGAAATACGAGAACGTTCTTGCTTACTATCTCCTTGGGTAAGCCCTACAAAAATAGGAATAGCTCCCAGCGGATTCAGTACCGAAAAAAGAGCTACGAATATATACACAAAAACATTATCCACTTCGTCGTTGTTTTGTTTGCAAAGATACAATTAAAATAAATTATTTTTTGTAACTTAGTTAAGAATTAAAAAACACACAAAATGACACAAAAGAAAACCCTTGTTATCGGAGCCTCAGACAATCCGGAACGCTATGCGTATAAAGCCATGAAAATGCTTCAAGAGTACAATCATCCTATAGTAGCTGTAGGTCGTAAGCAAATCGAAGTTCTCGGAACTCAAATCGAAAAAGATAAAATACATTTTGACGGATTAGACACGGTCACCCTTTATCTAAACCCGAAAAATCAAGTGGAATATTACGATTATATCTTGAGCCTAAAACCCAAAAGAGTAATATTTAATCCCGGTACAGAAAACCCTGAATTCTACAAAATGCTCGAACAAAACGGAATCGAATATGAAGTGGCTTGTACGTTAGTGCTTTTAAGGTCTATGCAATACTAGCTTTAAAAGTTGTGTTTTTACTTTTTCTTACTAAACATCAATAATCCCACAAACGTAATGAGTCCGTTAAGGATAATGAGTTCTACATCGAATTTATAGTTTCCGAAAAGCAATTCGGAATTTTCGACTATCCAAAAAGTAAGAAGCGGAGAGAGAATACAAATAATCGGAGTGGCTTTGTCAAGCACTTTTCTATTTTTCATAAACAACCCGAAAGCATATAACCCGAGTAGTGGACCATACGTATAAGAGGCTACTCTGAAAATCATACTCACTACCGAAGCATCATTAATCGCATTAAAAATCAGAATTACCAAAAACATCAAAAGTGCAAATGAAAGATGTACGAAATGCCTTTGGTTGACTAATTTTCTGTCTGTTTTGTCTTTGGCTTTATCCATTCCTAAAAAATCCACACAAAACGAGGTGGTCAGAGCAGTCAGAGCCGAATCAGTCGTGGCAAAAGTAGCCGCAATAAGTCCCAACAAAAATACTACAGCCGGAACAAGCGTAAAGTGATTAAAGGCAATTTCCGGAAACAGCAAATCGGTGCGGGGTTTGCCTGTAACTGAATCCAAAGGTACTTCGATTCCGTTTTGGTTGGCGTATAAATAAAGTAAAGCTCCAACGCTCAAAAACAACAGATTTACGATGACAAAAATTCCTGTAAAAGTGAGCATGTTTTTTTGTGCTTCGCCTATATTTTTGCAGCTCAGATTCTTTTGCATTAAGTCTTGGTCAAGCCCAACCATAGCAATGGTTACGAATATTCCGCCTAAAATCTGTTTGACAAAATGATACCTGCTTCCTATAAAATCTTCGTAGAAAAATATCTTGGAATAATTACTCTCTTTCACCGCTTCGAAGGCTTCGAAAAAGTTATAATCCATGCTTCTGCACACAAAATAAATCGTAAAAATCAGAGACGAAACCAAAAAGAAAGTTTGCAACAAATCAGTAATAATAATGGTTTTGAGTCCGCCTTTGTAGGTGTAGGCAAAAATGAGTCCGAGTGAAATCAGCACCGTTGCCCAAAACGGAACTCCGTAATAATCAAAGACAAATCTCTGTAAGACAATCACCACCAAATACAACCTAAAAGCCGAACCTATCGTTCTGCTAATCAAGAAAATAAGAGCTGATGTTTTGTAGCTATACACTCCCATTCGTTGCTCTATATATTCGTAAATCGAAGTCAGATTAAGCCTGTAATAAAGCGGAAGTAAAACTTTAGCAATAATCACAAATCCAATGGCATTACCCAAAACAAACTGGAAGTATTTGAACTGTTCTCCGTTGGGTGAACCCACTTCTCCCGGAACGGAAATAAAAGTAACTCCCGAAAGTGCTACTCCAATCATCCCGAAAGCAACCATGTACCATTTTGAGTTGCGATTAGCCAGGAAAAAAGCTGCATTTCCGGAGTCTTTTCGACCTATGACATTAGCAATAACAATCAAAATTCCGAAGTAAATGACCATTATGGTCAGGATAAGAATGGGAGTCATCTTTTTTAGATTTCTTTTGCTTGTTGTAAAGTTAGTAGCTCTAATTCTGCTGAAATACGAAAATCGGTGTTTTTTATTTCAGAAATTACGGAAGTTGTATAGACTTTTCCGTATAATTCTCGTAATAATTCAAGTCGGTTTATTTTTGACAACACAATAAAACAACTCGTATCTGAAATAACCGTTTTAAGCATTGGCTACATCATTTATCAGTTCTTCTGCAGGATAATTGAAAAGAGAAACACCATATTTAGACAGGGTTTCAGCAAAAGCTCTTTTGGACAAACCCGCTATTTCTGCACAATGTCCGAGTGAGAGTTTTCCCTCCTCATATAACTTTGAGGCTAACATAAAAACCAATTCTCGGCTGTCAAACTCGACACTTTCGGGTATATTCAGAGTTATTGTTTTCATCTTTCTTTTATTTGATGTTACGAAAATACAAATTTATTTTATTTTGATTTCTTTAATTCCAAAAACCATCAGGGCAAACTCACACTTTTAATCCAAGAACAGTTAACAAATAACTTTCGTTCC
>CAYPCZ010000012.1:0-46802 GCA_964409345.1 uncultured Flavobacterium sp.
GATTTATAACTGATTCATCAATAGCCTCAATCGAAATTATATTATTTTTAACTTTGTCACAAATATTTTTAAAAACATTTGTTAATTCTTCTCTAGAACCGTAGCTAAGAGCAATTGTCAGGGTCATCCCTGTATTATTTTTGGTTCTTTCAATGGCTTCAGCAAGTTGCTTTTTGATAGCATCAGGCAATGAGTTTGTATCTCCTATGGTATTGAGCCGGATATTATTTTCTAAAAGCTTTCTTAATTCAGTTCTGATAGACCCTATCAAAAGCTTCATTAAAGCATCTACTTCTGCCTTCGGGCGGTTCCAGTTTTCTGTAGAAAAAGCATATAGTGTAAGGTTTTGTATTTGAAGTCTTGCGCAATTCTCAACCACACGTTGCACTGCTTTTTTGCCATTCTGATGACCAAAAACACGAAGCCTTCCTCGTTGTTTGGCCCATCTTCCGTTGCCATCCATAATGATAGCAATATGTTGGGGTAATTGTTCTTTATTTATACGTTCTAATACATTCATAACTTACATCGGACAATAACAAGGATTTCTACCAAAAGTATAAGTAAGAGTTAATCCTGTAAACACATACCAATCATTGCTATTTAGGTTACCAAAACTATAAAGCTCATAACTATCACTAGACGGATTACTCCCATCTAAATCATCAACCAGCGTATATCTCAGACCCGACTCTATCCCTAAAACCCAATTATTACCCATGTTGAACTTAACTCCCAAAGTCATCGGAATAGCAAAATCCCTGTCTCTTTTACCCTCTTTCCTAGCTATTCCACCTGCAAAATATTTATTATCATACCAGAAATAGCTTATTCCCGTATATACATAAGGCGTAATCTTAAAACCTAATTCGTGCAAGTTAAACTCAAAAAAATTAAACTCCAAACCTGCAGACAGCTCAGTTACTTTATTTTCTAAGGCAAAATCTCTTTGTTGCCTAGCAGACGAAGAAGCCTCTGCATCGTTGATTTTTAAATTAGAATGCATAATCGAAAACCTCCACGAATGACGCGTACTTTTGTTCCACTTATAAATACCTCCCAAGGCTAAACTATTGGGTGAAATATAGTTTTCTTTCCCTACATCTCCTACAAAGTTACTTCCTCCTGCAAAGATTCCGACCTCATGAATTTGAGCCGAAGCCACGTTCACAAACAAAAAAACCAATAAGAAAGCCCAAATTCTCTTCACCTTTTTATAAAAATAGGTTGCAAATATACTAATATTCATATCGAATAAATATTATTTTTTTCAATTGACTAAATAATCTCATACCTTAAACGAAAGAAAACACGATTTAGTACCTTTGCTGAACCACACCTAAAAAAAACGAACCCCAAAATTGAAGTCCGTTTATCTTGCTATATTAAAGAGTAATAATCCAGAACAACTCACCCAAGTGATTTATAATACTTTTAGGCCTTGGGCTTAGAACTCATTTTAAAGTTTGTTTACAAAATCTGAAATTTCCCGAATCAACTCAGCAGCTACAGGCAAATCAGGATTAGTATATGATTGTTGATTTTCGGTAACATCTTTCACCTCTTTTAATACGTGATTCATATTTTCGATAATCAAATAAACAGCATCGGGTTTTGCTTTTTTCAAAAGTTCTGCTTCTGAAACAGTCACTTGCAAATCAACTGTTCCGTTTATAATCATTACCGGAATATTAAGTCTTTTGATTTCATCTTGCGGATTGTATGTAAGCCACGAAATCATATAGGGCTGCACACTTTCTCTAAATAAAGACGACAAGGCTACGTTTTCTATCTTTACGATATTTCCTGCTTTAAGCTCTTTCAAAATCTCTTTAGTTTGCTTTAGCAGAAAGGGAGCGTTTTGGTTCATCTGAAACTCTAAAACCTGATCAATCGGGCTTCCTGCTCCGGCTATTGACACGACACCATCGGCTTTGGAGGCTTGCGCAGCCACCATCCCGATAAGCGAACCTTCGGAGTGCCCGACCACAATGATTTTGTGATGTTTATTTTTTTCCCGGAAATACGAAATTACATCCGAAGCATCTGTGATAAAATCATCAAACAACAATTTACTCTCATCAAAATCTCCTGATTTAAGCAGTGCAAACAAACGCTTGTCATAACTATAAACCGATATTCCGTTTGTAGCCAAACCCTCTGCTAACAACTTCAGCGAATTATTTTTCACCCCCACCTGATTTCCGTTTCTGTTGGTAGGTCCCGAGCCTGCAATCAGAATTACTAAATTTGTTTTGTCGGAAGTATTCGGAGTATATAATGTTCCGGCTAATAAATCATTGACTGCAACTTCTTCTGTTCTAAAAGTTTTTTCTTGTGCCGAAACTCCCATAGAAATCAGTACTAAAAGTATAAATATTTTTTTCATAGTTTATTTGTTTGAGATAAATCCTAATTCTTTGATGGCTTTTTGTAATTCTTCGGGTTTTTGCGTCCCGATAAGGCGTTTAGTTCCGTCTTTAAAAAGAATTCGCAAGCCTTGATTTCCTTTTACGTTAAAGGCTTTATTGCTCCCAAAGCCTCTTATTCCCCAACCTCCGTATTCTCCAATCGGGCTATACTTCACAACTTCGACTTTTTGAACTTCTTTCCAATCATAAAACCGCTCATTTAGATGAAAAGGAAACAACTTGAAATAAATGCCGTGAGTTGTAACTTTAGTTTTTAGATTAGACGTATAAGCAAAAACCAAAAAAGAAAGCATGAACAGTGTGAGAATTATAAGCCCTAAATCAGAAACGGGTCTGTCTCCATAAGGAACTCTCTGAATAAGTTGTTTGTATATCCCAATCCATAAAGGAATATTTATGCTTAATAACAACAACCACAACCACCATTGGGTAAACCGTTGTTTTTCTTGAAATAAAACTTTTGAAAGCATCTTATAGGTTAAAATTTATAACTAAGACTTTAGAAATTATATACGCTACCACAAAAAGCACCGCAAAGAAAACTACATTTCGTATTCCTTTGGTATTAGTTGCTACCCGGAATCCGTTCCAGAAAAGAGCAATCATCCAGACCAGCAAGGCCATCGAGAGGAAAGCAAAAATCAGAGTAATCACCAAATCAGAGATTTCAAATTGCGGCGGATTATGCAGGTTATCAAAATCAATCTTGTTCAAAATGTTCTGTGTCGCTTTATGTATCATTCCGCTTATGTTACCTAACGAAATCAAGTAAATCGGAATTCTCGAAATCAAACTTGCGTTAAGTAGGTCTATTGCTCTTGTTTTAGGGTTAATTATTTTTCCGAAAGTAAAAAACACGGCAAACAAAGCCACCGTATTAAGAACATTATCAATCAAAGGTTCATACCAAATAATGTTTTCTGCGATATGCATATCAATGATGCCGTCAAACCTTGCCTTGAGATAAAAACCAAGAATCGAAAAAAAGAAAAGGGCCACAACACCCCCTATAAACAATCTTGTTTCGGAGTATTTTTCAAACGGATTATATAAAGCTCTAAAAGTCATCGGGTTACTTGTTTTTAAGGTATTTTATTTTTGTAATCATATCATCAAGTTTGTTTCTTACTGTCGGATAACTATTTCCCATTTTTTGAGCCATTTCTTTTAGGCTGCCGCTTGAAAGAAAGAAATCTAAGACAAACTGCTGTTCGTCGGGAGTAAGCCCGAGCAAGACAGGTAGCGGAAAACTTCCTGAAACCTTAGTAGAGCAGCCACCACACGCTAACTCAGAAACTACAAGCTCTTGAGAACAACTCGGACATACAGAAGGAAGCTTATTATTCATAACTACATAATTCAATATATTAAACAATACAAATATAAAACTAAATTTAATTAAACCAAAAATGAATTTAATTAAAAGCGAAAGATAAACCAAGTGGCTTTAAGATGATTATTTATTTTAATTATTTAGACTGCATTTATTATCAAAAACCTGATATTTTATTCTAACTGATAAATTAAAGTGCAATAAATCAAATATTTTATATATCTTTGTAAAATAATTTAAACGGGCTCCTGCCTTTGCCTCTTCTGAAATAGTTTTAGAACTTTCTTTTTCTTCTCTCAGTTTTTGCTTTTCAGTTGCCATATTTTTTAATCTTAATTTTTTTACCTATGAACATTTTTGTTGGCAACCTGAACTTTCAGACTACAGAAGAACAATTGCAAGAGTTATTTGCTACTTACGGAGAAGTAGAATCAGTAAAAATCGTTACAGATAAATTTTCTGGACGTTCTAGAGGGTTCGGCTTTGTAGAAATGCCCGAGCAAGCTCAAGCTGAAGAGGCTATAAAACAACTTAACGATTATTCGCTTAACTCTCGATCAATTGTTGTAAACGAAGCAAAACCTAGAGAAAGCAACGATCGATATTAACATAAATATTGTTTTCTAATACTTTTATAGGCAGATAGACTGTTTTGATTAAAACTAGTCTATCTGCTGTCTGTGTTTTTATACGAAAAAAAGAAAACAACAATCTAAAAACTCTATTTGGTTAGCTTTTATAACCAAAAAGGGAATCTATTTTAAAGATGTCGGTACACCGACAAGCAATTCAATGAATTTTAAAGACTTAAATTTAATACCGCCTATTATGAAAGCGGTAGAACAAGCCGGATATTCTACGGCAACCGAAATACAACATCAGACCATACCGCATATACTGCAAGGAAATGATGTTATCGGGTGTGCCCAAACCGGAACGGGTAAAACCGCAGCTTTTGCTATACCCATTTTACAACTATTACAACAAAAACCAGCCACCCGAAAAGAAATTCGCACACTGATACTAACTCCAACAAGAGAGTTGGCCATTCAGATAGACGAAAACTTTAATACTTATGGCAAGTTTTTACCTTTTTCGCACCTGGCTATTTTTGGAGGAATACCTCAAACCAAACAAGTGACAGCAATACATAAAGGTATTGATGTGCTGATTGCTACTCCGGGAAGACTTCTGGATCTTATCGCCCAAGGATACATAAACCTATCACAAATAGAGATATTAGTATTAGACGAAGCTGATCGTATGCTCGACATGGGGTTTGTAAATGATGTAAAGAGAATACTAACAAAAGTTCCTGCAAAAAGACAAACCTTATTCTTTTCGGCTACTATGCCCAAAGAAATCAGAAAGTTTGCACATACGATATTAAGCCAGCCGAAAGAAATCAACGTAACGCCGGTATCTTCTACAGCTCAAACCGTAAAACAGTCGGTTTATTTTGTAGAAAAAAACGAAAAACTAAACCTGTTAATCAGTCTGTTGGATGATCAGTCAATCGAGCGATCGCTTGTTTTTGCCCGCACCAAACACGGAGCAGATAAATTGGTAAAACAACTCGTAAGGACAGGAATACACGCTGCGGCTATCCACGGCAATAAATCTCAAAACGCCAGACAAAGAGCATTGAGTGATTTCAAAAGCAGTCGCATCAGAGTGCTCATAGCTACTGATATTGCAGCCAGAGGAATCGACATCGATGAGTTGCCACACGTAGTAAACTATGAGCTACCTAACGTTCCGGAAACCTACGTGCATAGAATCGGGCGAACCGGTCGTGCAGGAGCTAAAGGAGTGGCTGTTTCTTTTTGTGACAGCGAAGAGAAAAAAGAACTAAAAAACATCCAAAAACTAATCGGCTTTAACATGGCTGTAATTTCACAGAACAATAAAGCTGATGTATCGTCTAACTAAAACCTAATACTATGGCAGATTCTTTTTCTAAAAAAGAAAATTCAAAGAAAAAAATAAAAAAGAAACAAGAAAAAACACTTCGAAGAGAAGAGCGGAAAAGCAACAACAATAAAGGAAAAGAACTTGACGATATGATTGTTTATGTCGATGTAAACGGTAACTTTACTTCTGTTCCTCCGCACCTTCAAGATAAAGCCGAAGACTTGGCTCAAAAAAGAAATACAGAGAAGGCCTCTGGAATTGACCCTGATACTGTTTATTCAGGAACCGTATCTTATGTCAGCGAAAAAGGATATGGGTTTATAACCGAAGAAAAAACGGGAGAAAGTATTTTTTTCCACCAAGGGCAACTCAGTCAAATCATTGACAAACACGATAAGGTCAGCTACAAAAAAGAGCTCTCTCCCAAAGGATACAGAGCCATCGATATAAAAAAGTAAACTAATAATTAATTTAAATCAACCAAAAAATGCAAGAAGGCACAGTAAAATTTTTTAATGAATCCAAAGGTTTTGGGTTTATTTCACAAGAAAACGGAAATGAAGATATTTTTGTTCATAACACCGGATTATTAGATAATATCCGTGAAAACGACAGAGTTGTTTTTGATGTAGAGCGCGGACAAAAAGGCTTAATGGCCGTCAACGTAAAACGAAAAGAATAAAAAAACTGTTTGTTTGCAAAAAGGGTATATAAAATTATTTTATATACCCTTTTTTATTTAAAACTGATACACAAAAGCGTTGATGTTCATCCCTGCTCCTACCGAAGCAAACAAAGCAACATCTCCTTTTTGGATGGTGTGTTCTGGTAATTCTCCTTTTAAAATCATGGTTAGCAATGACGGAATAGTAGCCACACTACTGTTTCCTAATTTATGAATAACCATGGGCATTATGTTTTGGGGAACTGGAGTATCATATAACTGATAAAAACGATTAACAATGGCTTCGTCCATCTTTTCGTTGGCCTGATGAATAATGATTTTATTCAGTTCTGTAATAGAATAACCGCTATCGTCCAAGCATTTTTTCATCGCATTAGGAACATTCAAAAGGGCAAATTCGTATATTTTCCTACCCTTCATCTTGATATATTTGACATCTTGGTCACTCTGGTGGTTATACGATTTGCCGAAAAATAAGTAATCTTTTTCTTTTAACGTATAAGAAGCAGACACATGCGATTTTATCCCTGAACCATCCGGACTGATTTCCAGAATGGCAGCTCCTGCTCCGTCGGCATAAATCATACTGTCTCTATCATGAATATCCACTACACGAGATAAGGTTTCAGCGCCAATTACCAGGCATCTGTTGGCAATGCCTGACTTGATAAATGCATGGGCTTGTATCATCCCTTCAATCCAACCCGGACAACCAAACAATACATCATAGGCCGTGCAAAAATTATTTTTAATTTTCAATAAATGCTTAACTCGAGAAGCAAGACTGGGTACTGTATCTGATTGTATCGTCCCAAAACGAACGTCTCCGAAATTATGAGCAAATATTATGTAATCTAATGTTTCGGGGTCAATACCCGCGTTTTCTATTGCCGATTGTGCAGCAATAAAACCCAAATCAGAAGTGACCTGCTCATTACTGGCATAACGTCTTTCTTCGATACCCGTAATTTCTTTTAATTTGCTGGCAATGGTCGTATTATCTTGTTTTAATACCTGACCATTTTCGTCTAAAAAATTATGTTTATCAAAAAATAAATTAGTTATTGTTTCTGAAGGAATATAGTTTCCAACACCTATAATTCTGCTTGTCATTAATATAAATTTCAATTCTACAATAAGCCTTCACCAAAAATCAACTCAGGCTACTAAGCAAATTTAAGGATAAAAAGCTTATAAATTAGTTTTCCGTCAATCTTTTGTTCTTAAAAAACTATGTACTTAATTCTGATATAAATAAATCAATAGGGTTATTTTATATCAATTGTTAACTAAAAGACAAGTTGCATTTATAACTTAAATCTACCTTATTAAAAACACATCAAAATAAAAAACCTCACAACTCTGTACGATTTGTGAGGTTTTTAAAAAATTTTAAAACTAATTACCAGATTTTAACTCGATCTTCTGGGGCGATATACAGAGCATCACCTTGCTGAATATCAAAAGCTTTATAAAAAGCTTCGACGTTCTGAAGCGGTACATAAGAACGATATATTCCCGGCGAATGCGGATCGGTTTTTACCTGATTTCTGATGTACTCATCTCTTGATTTGGTTCTCCAAATTGTAGCCCACGAAATAAAGAAACGTTGTTCTGGCGTAAACCCGTCAATGAGGTCAGGGCGTCCGTTTTCTTCAAAATAAATCTGTAGTCCGTCATAGGCAGCGTTCACACCACCAAGGTCTCCGATATTCTCTCCTAAAGTAAACGCTCCGTCTACAAAAACACCCGGTAGTGGCTCAAGCACACTATATTGATCAGCTAATGCACCTCCTAATACCGTAAATTGTGCCAAATCTTCTTCTGTCCACCAATCTTTAAGGTTTCCGTCTGCATCATACCTTGAACCTGAATCGTCAAAACTATGTGATATTTCGTGCCCAATCACAGCTCCGATTCCTCCGTAGTTTACTGCCTCATCGGCTTTATAGTCATAAAAAGGAGGTTGTAAAATAGCCGCCGGAAAAACAATTTCGTTATATGCTGGGTTGAAATAAGCATTTACCACTTGAGGAGCCATAAACCACTCGTCTTTATCTACGGGTTTACCAAGTTTATCTAAATTCTCTTGGAACCTCCACTTCGCTATATTTTTTCTGTTTTCGAAGTAGGTTCCACCTTCTTCGGGGCTTTTAATTTCCAATTCCGAATAATCCTTCCACTGGTCAGGATAACCGATTTTCACTCTGGTTTTATGCACTTTGGCAATAGCGTTATCTTTGGTAGCTCTTGTCATCCAAGGCAATTTATTAATTCTATTTTCGAAGGCCAAAAACACATTCTTAACCATGGCTTCTGCTTTGGCTTTGGCTTCAGGTGGAAATTTTTTCTCTACGTATAACTTTCCTAATGCCTCGCCCAGCGAGCCATTAATCACCTGAAGAGCATTCTCATCTCTGGGTCTTTCTTGAAGTGCACCTTGAAGTGTTTTGCTATAAAAATCCCAGTTTGCTGTTTCGATAGCTGTAGTTAAAGCTCCTGTCGAACCATTGAGCAAGGTCCATCTCATATAGTTTTTCCATTGGTTAACCTCTGCGTCTTTGAGAATCTGATCAAGGGCGGTGATATAGTCAGGTTGGGTAACGATAATACTATCCAAGTTTTTATATCCTACTTCGCTCAAATAAGTATCCCACGAAATAGATGGGGCTAACGCTTGCAAATCAGCCACTGATTTTGGGTTATAAGTCTTGCGGCGGTCACGTCTTTCTACCCTATCAAGAGTAGGGATGCTTATCGATGTCTCGAATGCTAAAATATCTTGAGCATTTTGCTGAGCTTGTGTTTCATCTTCGCCCAAGAACTGTAACATTCTTGCCACGTGTGCTACATATTCTTCTCTTTTTTGTTTGATGTCTTCGCTATCAGAAACATAATATTCTCTATCGGGTAAACCCACCGTACCCGTGCCTAAATACACTACGTTTTTATTAGAATCTCTAGCATCGGTGCTTACATACGTACCGAAAAAACCGATACCCCCGCCTTCTTTGTGCATTTCTGTCAAAAGCGCTTGCAAGTCAGCTACATTCTGCACCTGATCAATTTTTTCTAAATAGGGTTTTAGAGGTTCTATGCCGTTTTTATCACGGGTTATAGTATCCATAATGGTTTTATACAGATTGATGGCTTTGCCTTGATCACTATCAGACGAGTATTTGTCGCTTTTAACAGCTTCTTCTAAGATTTCCTTTACATCCTGGTCGGTGCTTTTGCGAAGCTCATCAAAACTCCCCCAACGGGTTCTGTCTGCCGGAATCTCAGTATTATCTACCCATACTCCGTTGACATATCTAAAAAAATCATCGCCCGGTTTGACCAGCGTGTCCATATACGCAAGATTAATCCCGTGGATTTGTTCTGGTTCTGCTTGTGGCTTCTCTCCACAAGATGTAAGTGTTATCATACCTAATGTAATTAGTCCGATTTTAGTTTGTAGATTCATTAATTACTTTTTTTCTTATTTTGGTTTTTACAAATGTACAATATAAATAATTTTAAGCAATCTAAACGGTTTGTTTTGGTTTTTTTTAACACCCCACTTTCTTTTTTAGATAATACTGATTGTACCTTTGTAGGAAAACAAAAACACGGCTATGTTAGAAATTTTCAAAGCTTATAAAAAGTTCTTCTTAGTATTTGGTTTAATCTCTGCTGTTATTCTTTTTTTATTTTATAACGCTCTCAAACCTCAAAAAACCTTAAAAATATATTCTCCGGCCGATGTAAATCCTGAATTGGTAGATAGTTTGGTGGAGCACATAAAAATCAACCACAGAATTGCCGATTGGTCGTTTACTAATCAAAACAGAAAAACTATTAGCCACCAAGACTACGAAAACAAGATTTATGTAGCTGATTTCTTTTTCACAACCTGCCCCACCATTTGTCCGATTATGACCGATAATATGGTATGGTTACAAGACAACATTCAGCAATATCCTGATGTAATGTTACTTTCGTATTCGGTTACACCAGACATTGATACGCCCGAAGTACTCAAAGAATATGCTATCGAAAAAGGTGTAGATGACTCTAGGTGGAATTTAGTAACAGGTGATAAAAGAGAAATTTATTATTTGGCGCGGCAGTCGTATCTGGCCGTAAAAACAGGAAACCCGTCTGAGCTGTATGATATGGTACACACCGAAAACTTTATATTGGTAGACAAAAAAAGGCGCATCAGAGGGTTTTATGACGGAACTGAGCGCGAAGAAATGAAACAACTGCTTGAAGATATAGCTTTCTTGGCAAAAAATGATTAAACTTATTGAGTTAGTTACTTTAACGACTAAAAAACTATCTTTGTATTCTAAAACCAATAAACAAATGAAAAAATTACTATTGCTATCTGTTGCAGCTATGCTTATGTTTTCTTGCAACAAAACAACAAACGGATACCAAATTACCGGAACAATTGATCAGGTAGAAGACGGTGAAAAAGCTCTTTTAGAAATTACCTCAGAGCAAGGCACAACCATTATCGACTCCACTATTGTTAAAAATGGTACATTTGAATTTAACGGACAAACAGACGAAATTCAAGTAGGCTATATCCAGATTGGTGATGTGCGAGCAAAAATCCCTTTAGTTTTAGAAAACGAAAAGATAACCATCAAGGCCTATAAAGACAGCATTCAAGCCAGTGAGCAAGGAGGGTCGTATAACAACAAAGAGTTTTATAAAACCAACCAGTACTTTTTTGCTCAGTCTAAAAAAATCAAACAATTTGAGCAAGATAACATCGAGGAGTTAAGAGCTATTATGCTCGAGAGAGATACAGCAGGCAGAAGTGGTCTAGTTGAAGAATATGAAGAGCTGCAAAATAGCTTTAAAAATTATATGATGGATTATTCTTCTAATCACCCCAAATCATATTTGTCTGTAGTGATGATTTCGCAACTGCTTGGTGATCCTGAAACAGATATAGAAAAAGTAAAAAATAACTTTGATGGATTAGCACCAGAAATCAAAGCTACCTCTGTAGCTAAGCGTACAGAAGAACACATTCAAACTGTTTTAGAACGCTTAGAAAACCAAAAGGCTACCGATGTAGGGCAAATAGCTCCTGAATTTTCTGCTCCCAATCCAGACGGAGAAATGATTTCTCTCAAAGAATCCTTAGGCAAAATAACCCTTATTGACTTTTGGGCTTCTTGGTGTGGTCCGTGTAGAGTAGAAAACCCTAATATAGTAGCCCTATATAATGATTTTCACGACAAAGGATTAAATATCATCGGAGTTTCGCTCGATAGAGAAGACCAAAAAAACAAATGGGTTGAAGCAATTGCTACCGACAAACTCACTTGGACACAAGTCTCTAACCTGAAATTCTGGCAAGACCCTATTGCAAGGCAATATAATGTGCAGAGCATTCCCGCGACATTCTTATTGGATGCCGAAGGAAGAATCGTTGCCAAAAACTTAAGAGGACAACAATTGAGAGACAAAGTACAGGAGCTTTTGGCAGAATAACAGCTCTTCTCAAAATAAAAAAAATCCGTCTTGCTTTAAACACAAGACGGATTTTTTTATGAATATATTATCTAAAAATCTTACTTCTCAAACTCTCGTAGGGTTTTGATAATGATTGACACACAATCTAATAATTGTTCTTCGGTCATCACTAAAGGCGGAGCAAATCGGATGATATTTCCGTGGGTAGGTTTGGCTAATAATCCGTTTTCTTTAAGACGTATGCAAATATCCCAGGCTGTATCACTTTCTTCGCTGTCATTGATTACTACGGCATTAAGTAATCCTTTACCTCTAACAAGATTAGCAATAGTGCTGTTTTGTATGTATTCATTCATTTTATCTCGGAATATTTTCCCGAGGCGCTCTGCATTCTCTGCCAATTTTTCTTCTTTGATTACCTCTAGAGCAGCTGTGGCTACTGCAGCAGCAATTGGGTTTCCGCCAAAGGTAGAACCGTGTTGACCCGGCTTTATCACCTCCATAATGGCGTTGTCTGCCAACACAGCCGAAACAGGATATACTCCTCCTGAAAGCGCTTTTCCTAAGACCAAAATATCAGGCTGCACATTCTCGTGATGCACTGCCAATAGCTTTCCTGTTCTGCCAATACCGGTTTGCACTTCGTCTGCTATAAAAAGTACGTTATGTTTTTCGCATAATGCTTTGGCTTTTGTCAAGAAACCTTCACTCGGCACATATACTCCTGCTTCTCCTTGAATAGGCTCAACCAAGAACCCTGCAATATTACTTTGGGTAGTCAGTATGTTTTCTAATGCTTCTAAATTATCATATTCTACAGCAATAAATCCGTCGGTATAAGGACCAAAGTTTTTTCTTGCGTTTTCATCATTCGAAAACGAAATAATAGTAGTTGTGCGTCCGTGGAAGTTTCCGTCACAGACAATTATATGGGCTTGTTTTTCAGGAATTCCTTTTTTCTCATACGCCCATTTTCTACAAATTTTAATAGCCGTCTCTACCGCTTCGGCTCCTGAATTCATGGGTAGAACTTTATCATAACCAAAAAATTCCGTGATATATTTTTCGTAAACCCCTAATTTATCGTTATAAAAAGCACGCGATGTGAGTGCTAAGGCTTGAGCCTGATTGACAAGGGCTTGGGTAATTTTCGGGTGGCAATGTCCTTGATTTATGGCAGAATAGGCAGATAAAAAATCGTAATATTTTATGCCTTCTACGTCCCACACATACACTCCTTCTCCTCGGGCTAATACAACCGGTAGTGGGTGATAGTTGTGAGCTCCGTATTGATCTTCGAGGTCAATGGCTTGTTGAGAGTTTGTTATTGTTACTGACATAGGTATGTTTATTTGAAGATTAGTTAATCGTTGTTCTTGTTTATTTTACTCATAAACAACTACAAAGGTAAGAAAAATAATAGACCTTATTTTAGTCTTATATTGGTTTTTTGCCCATGATTTACTTTCTGCCCAACTTCTTCTCCAGCTCTTTTTGGAACTCTTCTAATACTGGTTTTACGGTACTTTCGGGTAAGTCTGCAATACGAATATACATCAACCCGTCGACCGAGTTATTAAAAAGCGGATCAACATTAAAGGCAATTACTTTTGCATTTTGCTTGATATACTTCTTAATCAACACCGGTAATCTGAGGTTCTCCGGTTCTATTTCGTCAATAATTCGGTCGAACTTATTCAAATCTGCTTTGGTTTCGTTAAAAACGAAATCTTTATCGGCATCTTTGAGTTTTACTTTGTATTCCTTTTTCGGATAGACATATTGTGCCACATACGGGTCATAATAATGTGACTTCATAAACTCAATCATCAATGATTTAGAAAAATCAGAAAACTGATCACTTATACTCACGCCTCCGATTAGGTATTTATGTTCCGGATAACGCAAAGTGGTATGCACAATTCCTTTCCAAAGCAAGAAAAGAGGCATGGGTTTTTGTTGGTATTCGCTAGTGATAAAGGCACGCCCCATCTCGATAGATTGGTGCATCATACTGTGCAATTCGTTTTCGAAACGGAAAAGCTCTTGAAGATAAAACCCGCCGATGCCGTACTTAGGGTAAATCTCTGATCCTAACCCCATCCGATAAGCTCCGGCTATTTTCTGTGTCTGGTCATCCCATAAGAACATGTGATGATAATATTGGTCATATTTATCCAAGTCGATTGACTTGTTGGTTCCTTCGCCGATTTCTCTAAAAGTGATTTCGCGAAGGCGCCCTATTTCGTGCAAGACATTAGGTATTTTCTGTGCATTAATAAGGAATACCTCATAGTTTTTGCTTTGTAACAATCTTGCATCTCCTTTTCTCAACCGCGCAACCTCCTCGACTATTTTGTCGTGATTGGCAGGTTTTACTATTTCTTTAGGCGCTTTATAAGGCTTAGGGATTATATGTTGCGTATTGAACATTCTATGGCCTCCGGGTTTTTTAAAAGCATTTGCCAGCATATAGGTTTTTCGGCGTAAAAACTCTGAGAAATCCCCCATATTTTCGTGCTCATTTTGCTCGGCTACAGTTATTGGCCTACCAATACGCACCTTTATAGTACGCTTTTTTTGGGTAAGCAGTTCCGAGGGTAATTTGGCCGTTCTCAATGTTGGGCTCAGCTTAGATAGCAGGTAAAAAAGCCTACTGTTTTTGGCATGAAAATAAATGGGAATGACAGGAGCTTGAGCTCTTTTGATGATTTTTATAGCCCCTTCTTCCCAAGGTTTATCGACAATCAATTCGTCGTCTTTATAGCTCGAGACTTCTCCTGCCGGAAAGATTCCTAAGGGTTTCCCTTGACTCAAATGGCGCAAGGTTTCTTTGAGACCGATTACGCTTGACTTTTCGTTTTTGTGATTCTCAAACGGATTTACCGGCATCACATAAGGCTTTAGCGGCTCTATTCGGTGTAGCAAAAAGTTAGCTACAATCTTAAACTCAGGCTCTCTTTCGAGCATTAGCTTAAGCAATAATATGCCATCGATTCCCCCCAGTGGATGATTCGAAATGGTAATATACCCTCCTTCTTTAGGTATTCTTTTGAGGTCTTCTTCTGAAATTTCGAATTTTATCTTGAATTCGTTAAGAATGGTGTTTAAGAATTCTGTTCCTTCTAGGTGTTTTGTCTTATCATATATCTTGTTAAGTTCAGATATCCGCAGTGCCTTCATAAAAGCCCAGCCCAGAAATGTACCTACAAATCCGTATTTATCAACCTTTATAACCTTTGCAATTTCTTTTGCAGAAACTAATCCCATAAATTTAACACCAATAAATATAGAGAGCAAATGTAGTTAAAATTATGCTTATATTTTTTCATCCCTATAAAAAAACAATATTGCAAGTTCTCTAAAAAAGAAGTATTTTTACACCATAAATTTTTTAAACAATGAGTGCAGAAAAAGAAGCTAAACTAAAAGCATTACAGCTTACGCTTGATAAATTAGACAAAACTTACGGAAAAGGAACGGTAATGAAACTGGGCGATAAAGCCATCGTAGAAGTAGATTCTATTCCGTCGGGTTCGTTAGGAGTAGATTTGGCTTTGGGGGTCAATGGCTATCCCAGAGGAAGAGTAATTGAAATTTATGGTCCGGAGTCATCGGGTAAAACCACCCTTACGCTTCATGCTATTGCCGAGGCTCAGAAAACAGGCGGCATTGCCGCTTTTATTGATGCCGAACACGCTTTTGACCGAAACTATGCTAAAAAATTAGGTATTAACGTAGATGAGCTTATCATCTCTCAGCCCGACAACGGAGAGCAAGCTTTAGAAATTGCCGAGAATCTTATCCGTTCTGGGGCTATTGATATTGTGGTGATTGACTCGGTTGCAGCCTTAACCCCGAAGAGCGAAATCGAAGGAGAGATGGGAGATTCAAAAATGGGGTTGCACGCCAGGTTGATGTCACAGGCTTTGAGAAAACTAACCGGAACCATCAGTAAAACCAATTGTACGGTGTTTTTTATCAACCAGCTTCGCGAGAAGATTGGCGTGGTATTCGGTAATCCGGAAACTACCACCGGAGGTAATGCCCTAAAATTTTATGCTTCTGTTCGTATTGATATCAGAAAATCAACCGCTATTAAAGACGGAGATAATGTAATCGGGAACAGAACCAAAGTAAAAATCATCAAAAACAAAGTAGCACCACCATTCAGAACTGCAGAGTTTGACATCATGTATGGTGAAGGTATTTCTAAAACAGGAGAAGTGCTTGATTTAGGAGTAGATTTTGAAATCATCAAAAAAAGTGGGTCGTGGTTTAGCTACGGAGATACGCGTTTAGGGCAAGGTCGCGACGCTGTAAAACAGCTCATCAAAGACAATCCGGAGCTAATGGAAGAACTCGAAGAAAAAATCAAAGCCAAGATCAAAGAAAAAGGTGAAGAATAAACACTACTAAAACCCGAGAAATCGGGTTTTTTTATAAGCTGTATGCTATCCACAAATTTACAACTCATATACGCACAAGGCATAATTTTTGTTATTGATATGTAGAAAAAACTAAACATTATGAAAAAACTAATAGTAATAGCGTTACTGCTTACAGCCGGTTTGGCAAGTGCCCAAAGTGATTTTTTAAGGTTCGGAATCAAAGGAGGAGCTAACTTCTCAAACGTACGAGGCGATGTAGAACAAATTGATTTCAGTTCTAAAACCAGCTACCATATCGGGGCATTGGTAGAAATCAGTTTACTTGATAATTTGTCGATACAACCCGAACTGTTATATTCTGTGCAAGGCTCAAGAGTAGAGCAAGGAAATTTAGGTAAAGAAGATTTTGAATCAAAATATGTGAACCTCCCGATTATGGCTAAGTTTTATCTTATTTCTAATCGACTAAGTGTGGAATTAGGACCACAGTTTGGGTTTATGATTGATGATAATTGGGCTGAGCAATATGAAGCCGAATCTTTTGACTTCTCTCTCGGAGGAGGATTGTCTTTTGATTTGACCCGAAACCTTTTTGTCCAAGCAAGGTATATGGCCGGAATGAACGAATTCTCGAAAGAAGCAAACATAAAAAACAGCAACTTCCAGCTATCGGCAGGGCTTAAGTTTTAACAGATAAAATATCTTGTAAAAAAAAGGAGGCTTCGGTCTCTTTTTTTATGAAGTTTAAACCTCTTCTATCTCTAATTCTTTATCATTTTGCATATCAAAGAACTAATTGATAGCTTTGCACGCCTGAATAAAAAGTAATCAAAGTCCTCTATAGCTCATTGACTTTGTGTTTAGATTTTTTTATTGCCGGTTTTCAATACTATTTACTCGAATAAAGCACCATGCAAAAAATCATCAATTTGTTTGACTTCAAACAAAAAGTCAATTACAAAACCGAAGTTTTAGCAGGTCTGGCAGTAGCTATGACCATGATTCCGGAGTCTTTATCGTTTGCGATATTGGCTGGGCTCTCACCGCTAACCGGACTTTATGCTGCATTCTTGATGGGTATAGTGACAGCCATACTGGGTGGTCGAGCCGGAATGATATCTGGAGGTGCTGGAGCAACCGTTGTCGTGCTCATTGCCTTGGCGGCATCACACGGGGTGGAATACCTTTTTGCTGCGGTAGTCTTGGCTGGTTTGCTGCAAGTAATGGTGGGCGTTTTCAAACTCGGTAAATTTGTCCGGTTGATTCCTCAACCCGTTATGTATGGTTTTCTAAACGGTCTTGCCATTATTATTTTTATGGCACAAGTTGCCCAATTTAAAGTTGTGGAGAATGGTGTGGCAACCTGGATGCAAGGTCCGGCACTCTATCTGATGGTAGGGCTAACACTCCTTACTGTCGCCATTATGTTTGTTTTGCCAAGATTCACAAAAGCTGTTCCGGCTTCTTTGGTGGCCATATTGGTTGTATTTGGTCTTGTTTCCTTTTTGGGTATTGATACCAAAAAAGTAATTGACATTGCTTCGGTAGGGGGTTCATTGCCTTCGTTTCGAATACCTGAAATACCCTTTACGCTGGAAACTCTAAAAATTATTTTCCCTTATGCTGTGATAATGGCAGGTGTCGGGTTGATCGAAAGTTTGTTAACTCTAAACATGGTTGACCAAATCACCAATACCAAAGGTCACGCTAACCGAGAGGCGGCTGCTCAAGGTGTAGCAAATATTACCAACGGCTTCTTTGGGGGGATGGGCGGATGTGCTATGGTAGCTCAGACCCTGGTCAACATAAGCGCCGGAGGGAGAGCCCGGCTTTCGGCAATTGTTGCCTCGGTGGCCATACTGATAATCATTTTAGTTGCCAGTCCTGTAATTGAGCAAATACCCATGGCGGCGTTAGTGGGTGTAATGATGATGGTAGCTATCGGAACCTTTGAATGGGTAAGTTTCAGAATCATCAATAAAATGCCTGTTCATGATATTTTCGTAGGAGTGCTTGTAGCGGTGATAACCGTAGTTTTACACAACTTAGCCTTGGCCGTATTAATTGGTGTTGTTATTTCGGCTTTGGTGTTTGCTTGGGAAAGTGCAAAACGCATCCGTGCCAGGAAATTTATAGACGAAAAGGGCGTAAAACATTATGAAATTTACGGACCACTCTTTTTTGGCTCAACTACTACCTTCATAGAAAAATTTGATGTGTTAAACGACCCTGATGAAGTGATTATAGACTTTAAGGAAAGTAAAGTTGTAGATATGTCTGCCATTGATGCCTTGAATAAAATCACAGAGAAATATCACAGAGAAGGTAAAAAGCTACACTTACGCTATTTAAGTCAAGATTGCAGGCAATTACTAAAAAATGCTGAATCGATTATTGAGGTTAACATTATTGAAGACCCGACCTATAAAGTGATGGTAGATAAATAAAACTATTATTTTAAAAACTGAATGATTTCTGCAATTACTTTTTTATCCCCTAAGATTTTTCGGTGACCTAAGCCTTCGGTTATAAGTAATTTCCCGTTGGGCAGATGCTTATGAATGTTTTCTGCACATTGCACTGGTACATCTTTGTCTTGGGTATCGTGAATGACAAACACAGGAATATGTATGTTTTTGGCTGCTTCAAAAACATCATAATCAGTGAGCGTATCACCTAATTTCTTTTCAAATTTAGCTCCTAACTTGGTTACGATACTAGGCTTTAGCTGCAACGTCTCTACAAAACCGGCAAAAATATCATATACAATATCGCCACTACCAATCAAGATGGCTTTATCTACTACCAGCCCTCTTTTAATGGCATTCATGACAGACATACCTCCGAGCGAATGACCAATAGCGAGTTCGAACTTTCCGTATATTCTTTGAAGCTCCAGAATACTCTCGATAAACATAAGCATATGACTGATTTTGCCTTCTGATTTTCCGTGAGCAGGGGCATCAAAGCTAATGGTCATATATCCTTGTTTTTTCAATGCATCTGCAATACTCACCAGTTGCGTTCCTCTACCCGACCATCCGTGTACGAGCAATACTTTTTTATCGCTTTTTCCGTATTCGAAAACTCTAATTTTATGCTTTATTTTCGGGACATCTACCAACTTCTGCATTGCTTCTTTCTCCATCGGCTCTTCCCTTTTGGGAGTTTTGTGATTGATGGGGGTTACAAATAGTTTATAGGCGAAATCTGTTGCTAATTTTGGCGAAAGTGCCTCCAGAAATCGGGCGGTTTTGATAATTGTTTTAGGTACCTCTTGTTGCGGTCTTGGGGTTTGCTTTTTCATGATTTAAAAATCTAACGAACCCGTGAGTTCTTTTAGTGAAATTTCGGATAGTTTGGCCTGAAACTTAGCAATACTGCTTCGGGTTATGGCTTGAATATAGTTGAGTTGAGCCGCACGAAATTCAACCGTAGTAATGGTTCCGATACGGAATTTTTCGAGAGTAATATCCAGGTTTTCTTTGGCAATTTCTTCGTTGCTTTTCTCGAGTATTACCAGTTCTAAATTGGTCACATAAGCCTGATAAGCTCTTGCTAATTGGCTGTTGATGTTTTGTTCTCTTTCTTTAATAGCAATTTCTGAATTTTCTATTTGCAGCTTTGCAATTTTTTCGTTTCGGTTTTGAGAAAATCCGTCAAAAATAGTAAAGGTAGCTCCTACTCCGTAGTTCCAACCTTTGGAGTTGGAAGCTGTCGTAAACCCAAAGCTCGATTCTGAATCGGTGATGTTATACCCCCCTCTTAGGTCAATTCTGGGGAGGCGATTCCCTCTTACTTTTTTAAGCTCAAATTCGGCTATGTTCTTTTCGATAAGTGCCAGTTGCAAGTCAGGATTCTGTTCTTGTGCCAACTGCATCAGGTCTTCAAAAAGTAGTTTTTCGTCTAACTCCACCTCTTCTTCTGCTACAAAAGCTGTGTTTACGTCTCGCGCTAATAATTCGTTCAAGAATATCTTGGTGTTTTCGTATTGCTGTTTCTGATTCAAATAATTGGTTTTGTCGGTATTCAAATCAACTTGTGCGTTGAGCACTTCAAGTTTAGAAGCTTTGCCGATGGTGTATCGGTTATTGGCTAGCTCATATCGTTCTTGCGAAATCACAATAGCGGTATCAATAGCCTGCAACAGTTGTTGTTGCTGAACGATTTGATAATAGGTTGCCATTACGTCGGCCACTCGGTTCAGGACAGTGAGTTGCAGTTGTGTTTCTCCGTGTTTTTGAAGTTCTTCGAGTTGACTTTTTTGAGCGAACATCCCCAAACCGTCAAAAATAGTCCAACCCAGATTCACTCCATAATTCAGGTTAGAGCCTGTGTTATTGGGGATATCCCTTTCGGTTCCGTCCATCTGTGTGAGGGTGGTGTTCATATCGGTTTTATTATAATTAAAAACCCCCTCAAGACTGGGCAAGGCATTGGTATTCCCCCATTGGTTATTGACTTTGGTCATTTCGACTGCATTAGATGCCATTTTGATTTGATAGTTATTTTCTAAGGCAATTTCGATGGCTTGTTGAGGGCTGAGTAACTCCTGTGCATGCGAGCCAAACATCCCTAAGCACAGCAAAAAAGTAATATATCTTATCATGATTTTTGTTTATGGTTTTGAAATTCACAGGTTCCTGTAATATAAAAGTTGGTTATTATCAAACACCGCTTGCTTTTGAATCTCGAAGTTAAATTCCGGAGCTTTGATACCGTTATTGAAATACACATCAGAGGTAAACACCCGCGCTTCGTCCCAGAGATTATCTTTGATGAACGAATCTAAAACTGCTTTTCCTCCTTCGATAATTACCGACTGAATCTGACGTTTATAGAGCACCTCAAGAATTTGGTGGTTGACACTTTCGTGAAAGTTGATGCGTTCAAATAATAAGTTTTCGTTATCAGAATATACTTCTTTTTCGGTGATAAAAATGGTTTTCACACTTTTGTCATATACAGAACATGTTTTCGGAATCTTTAATTCTCTATCCAGAACAATCCGAATAGGGTTTTGCCCTACCCAATCTCTAACATCAAGCTTGGGATTGTCTTGCAAAACCGTATTGGTTCCGACCAAAATCGCTTGTTCTTCACTTCTGAACTTGTGAACCAACTGCCTTGAAAATTCATTAGAAATCCAAACAGGTCTTAGGCTTTCTTTGTGCAAAGGAGCAATATATCCGTTATGGGTTTGAGCCCATTTCAAGATAATATACGGCCGTTTTTTTTGATGAAACGTAAAGAATCTCTTATTGAGCTCCTCGCATTCTTTTTCTAGAAAACCGACTTTGACCTCAATACCGGCGTTTTTGAGCTTGGTCACCCCGTTACCACATACTTTTGCAAAAGGGTCTAGGGTTCCGATAACTACTCTCGGAATTTTATGTTCAATAATCAAATCGGCACAGGGTGGAGTTTTGCCGAAGTGCGAACACGGCTCTAAACTGACATAAATCGTACTTTCTTTTAGTAAAGCTTTATCTTTAACCGCCTGAATGGCGTTTACTTCTGCATGTGTCCGGCCTGCTTTTTGGTGCCAACCCTCTCCTATTATTTTTCCGTTATGCACAATCACACTACCCACCATCGGGTTAGGATAGGTCGTGCCCAAGCCGTTTTGGGCAAGCTCGATACAGCGTTGTATGTAGATTTGGTGTGAAGTCAAGTAGATAGTGTTTTAATTCTCAAAGTTAATCAAATCTGAAAAGTTAAACGCTAAAATTTTGTAAAGTTGTTCTGCTTTAAAACCTACCTGCTTCATCGTAATCTGTTATTACTTAAATTTTTTCTTTTAAAACCTCCAGATCCAGACCTCCGTAATTCCCTGAACTCATTAGGAGTAAAACCGAGTTTTTAAGATTGAGTTGATACAAATAGTCTTCGAACTCCTTCGGATTCATATAAATAACCAAATCGTTTCGGTTGAATGCCTCTGCTATTTGTGCTTGGCTTACTTGATCTAATTGCTTGATTTTGACCGCCTCAGGCGAATAAAACACCACAGCTACATCGGCACTGTCGAGCGTTGATTCGTATTCTTTTAGGAATTCTGCGTTTAGGCTGCTATAGGTGTGTAGCTCTAGACAAGCTATCAATTTCCGGTCTGGATATTGCTCTTTGACGGCCTGGGTTGTGGCTTTTACTTTGCTGGGAGAGTGTGCAAAATCTTTATAAATCACTCGGTCTGAGTTTTCTGATATCTTTTCTAATCGCTTGGAAGCTCCTTTGAACGAGGCAATCGCCTGATAAAAATCATCTTCATCTACGCCCATATTCTGGCATATCCATTTGGCTCCCATCAGGTTGTTCAGGTTGTGTTTCCCGAAAACCTCAATAGGCATATCGCCTTCGGGAGTGGCCAGTAATGTAATGCCGTTTTCTACCGTATAATCGGGCGTTCCGTAGGGTATTTTACGGATCGGATTAGTGGTGTTTTCGGCTAGGGTTTTCAAGTCGTTATCCTCTTGGTTATAGATCAAAATCCCTCCGTTGGTGATTTGGTTGATAAACACTTCAAACTGCTCCAAATAATTTTCATAGGTTGGGAAAACATTGATGTGATCCCAAGCAATGCCCGAAAGTAACGCAATATTGGGTTTATATAAATGGAATTTTGGTCGTCTGTCTATGGGTGAAGATAAATATTCGTCGCCTTCCAAAACGATAAAATCATTTTCTTGGGTGAGGTGCACCATGGTATCGAAGCCTTCGAGTTGAGCGCCCACCATATAATCTACTTCGATATTGTGGTAGTTCATCACGTGCAGAATCATCGAAGTAATGGTTGTTTTTCCGTGAGAACCTCCGATTACAACTCTTGTTTTGTTCTTCGATTGTTCGTATAAAAATTCGGGATAAGAATAAATGGTAAGTCCTAATTCTTTGGCTTTTAAAAGCTCCGGATTATCTTCTTTGGCGTGCATCCCGAGGATAACCGCATCAATATCTGCGGTGATTTTACCTGGGAACCAACCTAATTCTACAGGTAAAAGGCCTTTGTTTTGGAGACGGGTTTTTGAGGGCTCAAAAATGGCATCATCACTGCCGGTCACTTGGTATCCTTTGTGGTGCATTGCCAAGGCAAGATTGTGCATAGCACTGCCTCCGATGGCTATAAAGTGTATTTTCATCTGCTTTAGTTCAAAAAAACAAAGATAGGAATATTTAGGTTTTGACCAGTAGGATAGCCAAACAATACTGCTTTATTCTCATCTTGCTGGAGGTATATTCGAGATTAGTTCGCTAAAATGACATTTTGTTGAAGTAAACCCGAACAAAACTCGAACGAAACTGCACTAATAGACGAGGTAGATAGAGCTTAGATGCATAGGTGAGGTAGCATTAAGGCGGCATTAAGGTAGCATTGATGTAGCATTGATGTAGCATTGAGGCAGTAATAGGAAAGGACTAAAAACCCAAAGAAGTGAACCTCGGCATTGGAAAGTTAAAAAAGTGGTCGTATTTTAGCTCACTGTTATCCAACGGGTTAAATATACTAATTATGGCTAAATCTGACAACATTTTTAACATAAGTGGGCGTATGGGAGATTTTATCTTTTACCAACGAGATGGCAAGACGTATGTAAAGCGGTATTCGGGAGGGTTTACTAAAGAAGCTACGCAAAACCACCCTAAGGTTAAGGCCGCTCAACAACGCTTTGGCCAAGTGTCCCGCTTTGTAAAAAGCTTTAAACAGGGGTTGCTACCGTATTTGTGGCGGCAAAAAGACGGCACTTTTCATAACCAATTGATGGCTCTTTTTTCGCAAATGAGCAAGAGTGATCCGGAAAAGTCTTTTGAGGAAATCCTGCAAGATCAAACCAGCTATAAAGATTTAAAAAACAAATCACTCAATAAAAACTCGAAGATTAACCCTCATCATTTAATGTATGATCCCAAGACGAATAAGCTTAGTATGGGAGGTGTTTTGTATGAGTTGTCTGGGAAATATAAAGGTATGTTTCTGGAAGTGGCTACCGGATGGTATGGTGTGAGCGAGGGACAGGCTTATTTATCTGTGCCCACCTTGCAGTACATCAAGCTCGATGCTACCCATCCGCATCAGGAGGTGGCTATCGAATTTGCTGTGCCTGATAGTAATCATGCGTTCTTGCCTTTTGTGGGATTAGCCGTGGTATATGACGAAAGCCCAGAGAGTGCGTCACCTCACCCTATGCATACGCTGATGGCTTGTTTTGTGTGAGGATACTGTGGATAGAATGAAAGCTAGTTGTAAAAGTCAATAGGTTTTGTGTAACAGGGCTTAATAAAAGATAAACACGCAGCTTTTTTAATAAATTATTCCCTATACTTAATAAGCATAATTGTAATATTTTGCTATTTTTGAGAATTGAACTTAGTTGTTATAGGTTTGTGAACCTTTGGAGGTGCTTGGTAGCTGTGTATATTTATGATTGTACAACATGCTGAGAATGTCAACCGCACAAATAACATATTTGTTTTTTACCTATACAAAGGGTACTGCTCTGGTAAAATCAAAAAAACCAGGTTTTGTCAAGTCTTTAATAATAAGTAAGTTTGGGATTTATATCTTAAGAAGCCGAAATTTAAAATGGATAAATTAACAGTAATAGATTTTTTTTGTGGTGCCGGAGGTTTTTCTGAAGGATTCAGGCAAATGGGTTATGAAATCATTTATGGTTTTGACCATTGGAAACCTGCTGTAGACACTTTTAACCATAATTTCAATTTGAATTGTGAGATAAAAAACATCTTAGACTTCAAAAAGTCAATAGCTGAAATTGAAAATTTACCCAATACTGAAATTATCATAGGAAGCCCACCTTGTGTTAGTTTTTCAAGTTCAAATAAATCAGGTAATGCAGATAAATCATTGGGAGTTGAATTAACAGAGGTTTTTTTAAGAATTGTTGCTGTAAAAAAACACCAACCTAATTCCATACTCAAAGCTTGGTTTATGGAAAATGTTGTTAATTCCAAACGATATTTACAAACGGCATATACTTTTAAAGATTTAGGGCTAACTGAATGGGCAAATAAAAATAGAATAAGTCCTTTAAAAATTGCAATCGACCTATATGAAAACTCGGCTATAATTAATTCTGCTGACTATGGCTCTTTTCAAGCTAGAAAAAGAGTTATTTCAGGTGAAATCATTAAAAAGGGTAAACTAGTGCTACCTAAAGCATCTCATTCAGAAGATAAACTTGATGGCAAAAAGAAATATTTGACAATCGGAAAGATGAAGCAAAACTTCCCCCATCCCTTTACTAAACTTTCAGATAAGATTATTACAGACCCGCACTATCAAATTAGTATTTCTCAAAATCAGTTGACTGATCATTTTTATGATACGGGAATTTATAAGGTGGAATGGAAATTTTCAAAACATTTAAAAATAAACCATCCGTTTATGGGTAAAATGTCATTTCCTGAAAACGAAAACAAACCTAGTCGAACTATAACAGCAACAAAAATTGCTAATTCTAGAGAGTCTATAATTTATAAGTCTGAACTAAATAGAATTGGTGATGGCGAATACCGTCTGCCAACAGTTAGAGAAGCAGCGATAATAATGGGATTCCCTATTACTTATCAATTTATAGGAGCAGAAAATAACAAGTGGCGCTTGGTTGGAAATGCAGTATGTTGCTCAGTAAGCAGAGCGTTTGCTAAAGTTATTCTTGATGAACTTAAATTTTCTCTTCCAAAATCTATTGAATTAAATCACCATCCAAAAATTGATGGCATAGCTAATCTTAATACGTACAAACTAAAATCATTTGGTAAGCCTCCTGTAAAAAAACAAGGTTCAAGATTCAGAAGACACGCCATCAAAGATGGAAACTTAACAGTTACCTTATCAAACTACGATATAGAAAAAAACCCAAAATCAGCAGAAAGTAAATGGCTCACATCCATTCAATATGGAACTGGTAAAGGATTTCCAATTCAAAAGATTAATGACAAGTTCTATAAGAACCTTGAAGGAATATTACAAAAACACAAAGAAGGTAAAGAATTTATGAAGTATATAAACAATGGATTTTCTGAAAGAATAGGAAATTCCAATGAACTACAAAAACTTTATGAACTTCAAAAATCAAGTAATACATATACAGAACCAACTGAATTAGTTGATTTAGTTCAAGAAATAATTAATAAGCTCAATATTGAAAATGTCGAAGTTGAACAAAAGAAATTGAAAGTTTTCAAATACAAGGAAAAAGTGCCATTGAAGCAATTCTTCGCATTATATGCAATTAATAAAATCTCATCAATTGCTAACGGAAGTTGATTATGCCAGTAAGATTTCATCCTAATAACCCAATAGATGCTTTAGAAACCATAATCGTTAAAGATGATGGTTCACCACTGCGTGGTGAAATCAACATTTACAGGCAACTTTGGTCTGACTTAAGTGAAAGTAGTTTAGATTGGGATGTATGGCACGATTTGAAATTACCCGAACATTCAGATAATTTTAACTACTACAAAAAAACTAGTTCACAAATAGATTTCTTAATTCTCTGTAAATATGGGCTATTAGTATTAGAAGTAAAAGGAGGTTCTATATCCACAAGAGACAACACATTCTTTTATGGTAAGAATTTTGAGACACCAATAAAACAAAATCCTTTTAAGCAGGCTGAAGGTTATAAATACACATTAAAAGATAACATCTTGAATAATCTAAAAGGATGCTTTTTCTGTGAAGCAACAGCCTTTCCACACGTTGATTACCCTTTTGAATCAAAGTTGATAGATAACAAATTATTGTGGACTTCATTTACCGCAAATCATTATAGCGGTTCAATCGAGAAATTCCTCATAAGTGTGTTCGAGTACTCTAAAAGTAAACATAAAAAACACTTTAGAAATTATGAAGAAATTTCACCTAAGGAGTACGCTTCTATTAAAAAGATACTAAGTCCCATTATTGGAGACAGAAACCAAATAAATACTATTAACACACTTGAATGGCTTGGTATTCAAAATATTGAAATTCTTGATGGTTTGTATAAAAACCCTAGGATAATGATTGAAGGTCCGCCGGGTTGTGGCAAGACTACTATTGCAAAAGCATTTATTGACAAACAACATAATAAGAACGGAGTTTATTTGTGTTGGAACAATCTTTTAATGCACTATACTAAATCTATCTTAACTGAAAGGCAACTTTCTAGTAATATTGAAGTGACAACCTTTTTCAGATTTTTTCAAAAGTATAATCCATCACTAGACTTCATGGAATTAAGTTCGTTGAGTGAGGATGAGTTTTATAATATGGTAAAAGACACCATTCAAAGACTTGAAAAAAATGACAGACTAAAACCGTATGATTTTATTGTAATTGACGAAGCGCAGGATTTACTTGATAGAGGTTTGGATTTGTTTATTAATAAATTTTCTGGGTTTAATGGACAGGGTTTAAAAAATGGAAACTCTTTGGTGTTATTTGATATTGATCAAAGCTATTCATCTAGTGGGCGTAACGTTTCAGAGATTGCTGACTTGTTGACTGAATATTATTGTCATTTTAAAATTAACGAAGTAAAAAGAAGTTCGCAAAATCCAGATATTCGAAAGCTTTCATCTAAGGTTTTGGAACATCCAGAAATTTTGGAAGTTGATAAATTTGAGGAGTGGTTTCCTAATGTCAAAATCAAGCATCACAACAACTTGCAAGAAGTAAAAAAGCATATTGTAAAAAGCATTTTAACCCCAATTAGGGAAACTGATTCATCATTAAAAGGTCAAGATTGTATCATTTTAATTGAATCAACATTTTTAAGAGGAAACTATAAAGGAAAAGAAGATTTACGAGAATTATTAATTATAAGAGACGTTGAAGAATTAACAGAAACCAATGTTGGAGATACGGCAAACAAGTTAAGATATTCTTCCATACTAAAATTCAAAGGCCTTGAAAAGAAGAATGTTTTTTTAGTGATTTCAAAGCCAAGCGAACTCAATAAATACGAAATATTTGTTGGGATTACACGGGCAATTTTGAATGTTGAAATTAATATTGTGGAGTAATGGAGTTGATTAAGCAACATAATAAACGTTACTTACTTTCATTTATAAATGAAAAAACAAGCACATTTGATGCTAATTTAAATACTTTAAAATCAGATTACAAAGCTGATTTCGTTGAGCTAATTCGATATTTGGATAAATTACTCAATGAAACGTTCACGTCCTCTAACGATACTTTAGGTGCATTACATATTCATCTTGAAGATGAATTTACCGATTCTCAAAAGTTACTTATAGCGGAATATTTATTAGTCAAAGTGTTCAGACATTATCAATCCTTAGAAGATACCTCTAACCAACCCAGTTTAGAGTTAGAAGAGCTAATAGTTACATTAGAAGCTACTCAAAACAGGTTGGAAAGGCTATGCCCAGATGGTGCAAGTGGAAAAAATGGAGGAAATAGGATTTGGAAAAATTGGATTCAAGATAGAAGGAATAATAAATCTCTTTTAGGATTTTATAAATCTCTAAATAATAAATCTTTACTAAAACCACAATTAATTTTCAATTCAAAAATAAACGTTTATAATTTAATTAGTCAAATTTTTGAATTCAGCCCCTTTGCCGTAGAATTAGAAAGTAAATTCAAGAGCTATAATTTATTAAATGCTAATTATTCATTAAATGAAATAGATAAAAACAACAATGAGGTTATTGATGGATTGGATTCAATTGTACTATTCGATTGTGACCGAAAAAGCATAATGTCAAATTTTTCATTTGAAGAGATAAATAAATGGAATTCTGATTATGATACAAGTTTCAAGAAATATTTGATTATCACATTTGGTAAGGGATATCGATCGATAAACAATATTAGAAACAAAATAAGCACAATTAGAGAAAGATATAAAATCCCAATTGGTTCATCGTACACTCTACTTGGAGCAGAAATAGATTTTTTACTCAAAAGAAATAAAAAAACTTCTACATCAATTAACTTTATTGGATTTAAATCATCAAGTTTTTGGGATATATTCCTTTTAGAAACAAGTATTAGAGAATTATATGAACTTAGGTCTATAAAACTGATGAATATCTATTCCATTTGCTTTACTGATGAAATTAAAGGTTATATCATTGATGATCTTTTCTCAAAAAGCGAATCATCAGAGCTGATTTCTTCGAGCACTAAAATAGCAATCATAGAATTAAGGGATAAAGATATTGAAGTTTTAAAGGAAGCACTCTCAAATACTTTAGACTTAATTATAAATTCTCCAATCAAGTCAAAAATCATTGAAACTTTAAAGAATACATCAATAATTATTTTTGATGAAGCAATTATTAGAAATAAAAAATTAACCTTAAAAATTTCAAATTCTTTTGGTTTAACAAAATCAATAAAATTAAAAACTTGGTCATATTTAGTAAATCCTGCTTCAAATAATTTTCTTATCCTCTCCTATCGCGATCAAGGGAAATACCCAAATTACTATTTCCCAAATTTGCTGGAGGTTGAATTCCATCCTGGGACAACATCAAATGTAATATTGCCTAATTTCCTGTTTGGTCATCATTACAAATGGTCAAAATACTATCTTTCAAAGGAATATCATAAATACCTACATCATCCAATCAGAGAAAATAATTTTGAATGGACTAAGCTCAAGAATACAATTCAAGCACAAAAGCCTGAATTAAAATTAAATATTGATTGGAATTTGGAGAACGAATATTCAAATTCCGAACAAAGAGAAACATTCAAAATTAAACTCAAAGATCAAAAAGCTAAAACATATAATAGTTCTGATTTATTCATTATCTCAGATGAAAAGAATATAGAGCGAAAGGTTGTTAAAATAGATTTTTTAATGTCTTTTGAAAATGATGATGATAAAATATTTATTCAAAATCTGGATGAAATACAAGAAAATATAAATATTTATGAGAAAATAGTTGATAAAAAACAACAGGAGGCAGAATTAGATGTCATTCGAAAACAATTTGATTTGGGCAATGAAAGTGTTGGAAGACTATGGAAAATACTATTGAAAAACATTGCAGATATAGATGGAGAAGAAAATCTATATAATGATTTAAAAAATAATTTTGAAAGCAAAGGACTAAAAGTTGTTTCACTATTTCATTTTAAAAATAGTTGGATTAATCCTCAAAGTGAGTCAATTGCCCCCTTGAGTAAAAGAGTGTTTATTGGATTATGTGAGTATCTGAAAATCCCGAAAATATACTATATCATTATACAAAGGATTCGAAACGCATCTAAACAATCAAGCCGTCAAAGCACTAAACAAATGAATCTATTATTAAATGATCTCTTCAATGATGGTTGTTTTGACAATGACAAAAATGCAAAAGAGATTATAAATAATAGATTATCAGTTTATAAATCGATCCATCCACTGGATGAACTTGGAATTGACGAAAATTATTTAGCAGACAATTTAGTTACTCTAACAGAGCTAATTCAACCAGAGCTAAAACTAATGGAATTTGAAACCATTGAAAAAATTGAATAATGAGTAAAATTTTAGATAAAAGAAATTCTTTAGAACGATTCATTCGGGAACAAACATTAGGCCCAGGAATTAATGGTTATAGATATGTAGATTTAGAGAATGAAGCTATTATTAGCAAAATTCTTATTAATGAAGAGGCCATAAACTATTCTTCTGAAATTTTGGATATTGTTCCAGCTGCCATTTACAGTACAGGCATTTTGTTCCCTGAAGATAAGAGTGGTACTAGTAAAGAAGGAATTGTCTTAGATAATAATGAGCAAATAGATAATAAAGATGAGGCTGACGAGCAAGACTCTCAAAATAGTAGCACCGAAGATATAGAAGCGACAGAAGGTGTGGAATTAAATCAAATGTTTCCTAGAACAATGGGCTTAACTTGTTGCTTAGATGAGAGTTTTTTAAGTAATAAAACAATAGAATTCAAGGTTCGTTTTCGGTATTATCAAAAACTAAAGCGAGACAAAGAAGGTAAATTCAACAATAAATATGGGCTTCTATGTGAAGTTAATTACGAAGAAATTCAGAAATTTATAACCAAGTATGAGCTTCATTCATTCAAAATAAGATCTATCAATGAAAATCATTTTCTCTTATTATCTAAATTATCATCGGAAGATGTTACTTTAATTAAAACAAGGATTAGAGATATTCAAAAGCAAATTGCAGAAATACTGTTTGATGAAGTAAATGCAATATCAATAATTCCACAACTAACAAAAGCCTCTTGTTATCTGAGTAATTTGAAGTCATCAATTTACTACGAATTAAAGAATACGATTACAAATGATGATGTCCGAAAGAAACTCTATGAAGTAACGCAAAAAATAGAACTTGCAGAAAGTATTACAGACCATTTCAGGAACCTATTAGATGTCTATTCAGGTGGATATGGTTTATGGCAGTCCAAACCTATTGAAAGAATTATAAAATTAGAAAACTTACATTTTCCAGAGCAACTTAGAAAAATATCCTATTTATACAATAAACCATATGACGATGTTAATATTTCAGTAATTCAAGAAGATGGATTAATCACTAACGGATTAAAGGATATTTTCCGATTTGATTTAGATGATAAAAAAGAAGATTATGCTTCACTTTCTGCCAATATTCAGTTTAGCAGAGATTCAAGAAAAGATAATAATCAAATATTTCTTAAAATTCAATTAGTTAATACAAGCATTGCATTTGATGAAGCAAAACAGAATGACAACAGGTATTATTCTACTTTTAACGAGTTGGTTAATCAAAAATCATTTTTTGGTGTTAACCTCTCCATAGAAAACAAACTTTTAGTTCCCTATAATAATTATATATACCAACCTGATAAGGAAAATAGCTATTCAGAAGATACAACAACTTCATTTATTTATGACCAATTCAATGACTTTGCTATTGGCCACGGTTGCTCCGTTAAATGGAACCATAAGGATGAAATAACAATTGTTGAAACTGAATATCTACCTTTTTGTGAGACTCCTGATATTGATCCAATCCCAAGAGATAAAAGTAAGGATGCCGTAACTGATGAGAAAGAAGGGTTTGTTTCACCATTATTTTTAGAGAACTCAAAATCTCAAGAATTCAAATGGCTATCTGTTTTTTCAGATGCATCGAATAATAATATTATTAACGGCCTCAACGACTTTGTGGATTCTTATGGAAACTGGATTGAGCTAAAAAGAAAAGATGAGAAATATCAGGGTGGTTATTCTGCTATTGCCAAACAAGAGCTTGGTAAATGTGAAGAGGATTATCTAAGAATGAAAAAGAATATAGCCTATTTTCTTTCAGGCGAAAGCAATAAAGATAAACTAGATTCTTTTCGATTAATGAATGCAGCAATGTTTATGCAGTTATGGCATTCTGTGAAGGCCAAAGAAGGTAAAGTAATTCCTTTAATGAAGCAAGATGATTTCACTTATTTTAATTCAGAATTTTACACTAAGGCTGAGGACGAATTATTTCATCCATATACGCACTCTGCTGGCTGGAGAGCATTTCAGCTTGCCTTTATCCTTTTAAACTTAGATGGAGTTTTTAAATCTGCTGAGGATTTAAATTGGGACAAAAGAAATAACTGGGTTGACTTAGTGTGGTTTCCCACAGGAGGTGGAAAAACTGAAGCTTATCTCGGTTTAATTGCTCTTACAATAATTAATCGGAGAAAAGAATTCAAAGAAAAAGGTGGGGGCACAACTGCCATAATGAGATATACGCTCCGTTTACTAACAATGCAGCAATTTCAGAGGGCAAGTTTAGTAATTATGGCTTTAGAATTAATCCGAAGATGGGGTGATTACGCATTAGGAGATGAACCAATAAATATTGGCTTATGGGTGGGGAATAATTCTATTCCTAATAAAACCTCAAACAAAATAAAAGGAGTTGAAAAAGATTCTTTGATAGAAGAGTTCAATAAATTAAACAAAGGTCTAGTTAATAAAATTCCATTTACCAATTGTCCTTGGTGTAATTCGGAAATTAAAGGTGAAACCAAAGAGGATACAGAAACAACTTCTTCTGTGTATAATCAAAATAAAGTACATTTAAAATGCACCAATCAAAAGTGTTCGTTCTCTTTTGGTCTTGGTCGAATTTCCAAAAAAAGACAAGATCAAGGGCCAATTCCTGTTTGTTTATCTGACGAAACCATTTATCAGCATCCACCTGCTTTACTTTTTGGAACCGTTGATAAGTTTGCTCAATTAGCACATAAAATTAATGGTACTAATAAAGGCAGAAATGCAGATTCAAGAAGAATATTTGGAACAGGAAATTGGGAAAAAGGAAAACCAAATGATGGATACTTACCTCCTGATTTAATTATACAAGATGAACTACACCTACTTTTAGGGCCTCTTGGGTCAGCAGTTGCATTATTTGAATCCGCTGTGGATCAACTTTGTACAAGAGAAGATGGAACAAGACCTAAAATTATTTCATCCACAGCAACAACAAGAAATACACAATTACAAATTGCTGCACTTTTTGATAGAAAGGTAAATCTATTTCCGAAGCCTGGGGTTGAATGTGATGATTCATTTTTCACATTTTATAAAAGACGGTTTAAAAGTACCGTTGATAAAACACCAGAATATATTTCAAAAAGAAAGTATATTGGTGTTTTACCAACAGGACGAACACAGATTTGGATGCAGATGAGATTAGCTGCAATCATAATGACTCATAAAGCTATTTTTGAATTAAAAGAGTTGGAAGAAAGGCACCCGATTGAATTTAATTCATACCAAGATTTTGAAAAAGCAATGGATTATTATCATACGACAATATCCTATTTCAACAGTCTTAAAGAAGTTGGAAAAACTCAATCTCAAGTTCAAACATATATTTTGAAAGAATTAAGAAGGGTATTTTCTAGAGTTGTAAGACCTCAGAAACTAATGCACTCAATTTATACTTATGGTCCAATTCAAGAGTCTGAATTAACAGGAAGACTATCAGGTGAAGAAGTCAAAAATGAACTCAAAAGCGTTGAAACAAAATGGAATGCAAAAAACAGATTCGCCAATATTCAAGGTAATGAATTGATTAGGGGGAAAGTTCCATCAGAATTTGTTGTTGCAACAAATATGATTTCTGTTGGTATTGATGTTTCAAGATTCAATACTATAATTATGAACTCAATGCCAAGGAATACAGCTGAATATATTCAGGCAAGTAGCCGTGTAGCAAGAAATGATTATGGTCTTGTATTAACTGTTCATCATCCATTCAGGGCAAGAGATCTCTCTCATTATGAAAAATTCATTGAGTTTCATGAAAAAATGTATAGTTATGTTGAGCCAATTTCAATAACTCCATTTACACAAAAAGCTGTGGAAAGGTATATGGGCCTATATTTAGCAACAATGATACGACACACTACTAGATTTACAGAAAGGCTTTCAGCAAGTGATATTTCAAGTATTTCTGAAACTGAACTTTCAAGTATAATTTCAAATTTAGCAAGCTATTTTGAAGAAAGAAAAACACGTATGTCTAGTTATGACAATTTAATAAGCAACTTATTGAAACAAGAAAATATTGTTCAAATTAAAAGATGGATTGAAGAGGCATTTTCAGAATGGAAAGAAGAATCAAATAAGCATTTGGCAGACAACAAAACATTTGTGTTTAATAATAAATCAACAAAATCTACTCCATCTCAGGAACAACTGTATGTAGATATTGAGGAATACGAAGGGAATATCCATAGCAAAAAATGGCAAGTACCAATGTCTTTAAGAGTAATTGAACCAGAAGCTGCTATAAAAATAAATTCGCTATAAGATGAAAGTGCTAAAACAAAATCAATATAATCAAGGAGTTGGGAAGTATAAACTACTTTCTTCAACATCAGGAGTTGGCTCAATTATCACGACCAAGCTCGGTTCTTATGTTTTGATTTCAGATATCAATAAATGGAGATTTATTAGATGGGCAAATTCTAAAATTGAAATAATAAGAACCAACAATACGGATGATAGAAAAGTCTATGAATTAAGTAAGTCAGAAGTCCTAAATAGAGGATTAGAATTTATTGATGATCAAAGATTTATTAAATTCATTAAATCAGAGAAAAGTTTTGAAAACTTAGTTTGTCTTGTTGGTATCCCCCATATGGCTTTAAATGAATCGTTCAACACTCCAAACTGGAAAAATCATCCAATTAGAACTGCGTTAAAAAATACAGGAGAACAATATGAAGGTGTCTCAAGTCATTATATGATTAATGGTACTCACTTCCCAAAATGGTTTAAAAATTCAGATGGTGAGCTAAAGTTGATTCGAGAATGGTTTACTATTTGGGAAAAAGAATGTCGTAAATATCCTGACACTTTAAAACTCGATAATTTTGCGCCGCCCAGAGATGCTTTAAGTAAAAGGGCATTTATTCGAGAGTTAAATTCAAAAAATGAAGATGGCAATCCTATCAAAATTAGAGAATATAGAACTCTTGAACAGACTAACCTTATTTTGATTTGTCCTAATGGCCACCTATCGGATATTCCTTGGGCTAATTACTTAAGGTGGAAAACAGAAAAGTATCTAAGACTTCGACTTGATGAAGATAAAGGTGAAAATCTGATGTCGAATGAAATGGTTGGTCCTTGTTGTAGTAATCCAAAACTTAAATGGACAGAAAGTAAAACGAAATCTGAAGGCTATGGAAGTATCTACATTGAATGCAATAGCTGTGGTTTAGGCTCTGGAGCAGATAATGACAAACCAAAAATTAATCTTGAAGGTATCAACAGTTTAGAGCCATATTGTGTTGGTCAAAAGCCTTGGGAATTAGATATTGATAACCCTTCAATTACTCCATTTGAAAATTGTTTCATCAGAAACGATAATAAAAGTGGTCGCGAAAAAATGAGAATTGCATTAGTAACAGCCAATAATGTGTACTATGCAAATGGATTTTCAAGTCTATTTATTCCAATGCACTTAGCAGAGAATAAGCCGAAAGAATTAATTGAGGCTATAAATATTCTTGAGAAAAAATACTCCAAATATTTTGAGCGATCAGCAATAACTCGCGAAGAATATTGGAATTCAAAATTTGATTTCAATGACTTTTTAATTGACAACGATATTAATCCTGAAAATGAAGGCGTCTTTAAAATTCAATTAGAATCGGAATTTTTAAACATTGCAAATACCAATGAAATTAGTGACAAGCACGAAGAATATAGATGGCAAGAATACCGATGTTTTTCAACTCATTCAACATTACCTGATATTGAGATAAATAATGGATTACGATTTAAAGACATTCGGCTACCAAATGAATTATTTAATATTTTTAAAAAGATTCAGCAAGTTGAAGAATTAAAAGTAACAAATGTTCAGTTGGACTTTACAAGGGTTAAACCAAAGGAAAGAGTTGTTGTGAATGGAGAAGTACAAGAATCTTCAAGCGGTCAAAATATATTTTCAATTGATTCTAAAGAGTTGTTTACACTACCGGCAAATGAAGCTTTAGGAGAAGGCCTTTTCTTTGAATTTTATAATGAGGATATCGATAAATGGATTTCAGAAAATGCCGTTGTTTTAGAAAATCGATTTTACAAATATTTGAAAGAACTTCCGAACCCCAATAGTCAGGGACTTAGTTCAAAAATGAAGATTTATAACAATAAGTACAAACACTTTTTAATTCACTCATTCTCACATATGATGATGAGAGAGCTAGAGTTTTCTTGTGGCTATCCAACAGCTAGTTTAAAAGAAAGACTTTACATCTCTACAAATCCTGAAAAGCAAATGTCAGGTTTGCTCATTTATACAGCAGAAGGTTCAGAAGGCAGTATGGGAGGATTAGTTTCACAAGGAGAACCTGAAAAAATACTTGAGATAATAAGAAAAGGATTAGAAAGATCAGTTAACTGTTCATCTGATCCATTATGCTGGGAATCCGAAGGACAAGGTATTTTTGATTTAAATCTTTCAGCTTGTTTCTCTTGCTCTCTAGTTGCAGAAACCACTTGTGAAGAAATGAACTTGGGATTAGATAGAAGGGTTTTAGTTGATGAAGAGTTTGGTTTCTTTAAAAACTTACAAACTTAACCAACCCATTTTGCAAGCACATGTCAAGTTCAACAGCCCACCTAAAGCAGCATACGTCTGTCCTATCGCACGCCCAGAACAACGGACGGAAGAAGAACACCAAAAAGACAGGCCTTTGTCAAAACGAATTAGAATAGAGAGGAAGATTATCACTGCTGAGCGTATAAAAAACTTATAACATCAACTATTCTATGTCTGAAATTCTAGATGGTCGTCAAGTATTTAGCCTTTTGGAGGTTTCTAAGAGTATTCGGAAGACCCTTTCTGAGCGGTATAAGCATTTCTATTGGGTAAAGGCAGAAATGAATAAACTCAATTATTATAGCCATTCGGGACATTGTTATCCGGAATTGGTTGAGAAGGTTGACGGAAAAATCATTGCACAAGTAAAAGCTATACTTTGGCGTGATGATTATGCTGCTATAAATCGAAACTTTTTAAAAACATTAAAGGAGCCTTTAAAAGATGGGGTTAAAATATTGTTTTGCGCTAAAATCATTTATGACCCTGTTTATGGTTTGTCTCTGCAAATCATTGATATTGACCCCAGCTTTACGCTTGGAGATTTAGAAAAAGAAAAGCAAGAATCGATTGAAAAACTAAAAGAGGAACATCTATTTTCTTTAAATAAAACTCGTCATTTGGCTTTACTACCCCAAAGGATTGCTATAATTTCTGTAGAAACCAGTAAAGGGTATGTGGATTTTTTGAAGGTATTGGAAGGGAACCCATGGCAGTATAAATTTTTTCATTTTTTATTTCCGTCCTTACTTCAAGGTGAAAAAGCAGTTGTTGGTATCATTTCTCAATTAAAACAAATCGAAAAGGTTCTACATCATTTTGATGTGGTAGCCATAATTCGGGGTGGAGGCGGAGACGTAGGTTTATCGTGTTACAATAATTTTGAGTTAGCAAAAGCCATAGCCACTTTCCCGATACCTGTTATTACAGGGATTGGCCACGCCACCAACGAGACAGTAAGCGAAATGGTTTCGTATCAAAATGCAATCACTCCTACCAAAATTGCTGAATTTTTGATTCAGAGATTTCATAATTTTTCTGTACCTGTTGATAGAGCAAAAGATTTTATAATAGATAGATCTAAACGTATAATCAGTGAAGAGAAAACAAAAATCCAATCTGAAGCGAAGTTATTTCGTTCTGTTACAGAGACAATCCTACTAAAAAACAGCAACGAAATTGATAGTACCAAAAAGTTGATTACCCAACATTCATTATTTTTATTTAAGACACAAAATGAATATATACGCAGCTTTAAAGAGCAGCTTTTCAAATCTTCGAATTATAAACTCAATGAAAACTCTTTAATCTTAAATCAACTGACAGATCAGCTTAGTATTCGAACGAGTTTAAAATTTAAACAAGATAGTTTACAACTCGAAAGTCTGGAAAAACACATACAAATTTTAGATCCTATAAATATCTTAAAGCGTGGTTTTAGCATTACTTATGTTAATGGTAAAGCAGTAAAAGATGTTTCAGAAGTTTCTCCGGGAGAAGCTATGGAAACTCAAGTATATAACGGAAAAATAACAAGTATTGTAAAGTAAAATTATGGATAACACTAATTATGCAGAAGCTTTCGAAGAACTGAAAGCTATTGTTTCGGAAATCGAAAAAGGAGAAATATCGGTTGACCAACTCTCTGAAAAAGTGAAAAGAGCAACTGAATTAATCAAGATATGTAAGTCGAAATTAAGCTCTACTGAAGAAGATGTAAATGCCATATTAAAAGAGTTAGAAGGTTAAATTGTTTTGCCGCAAAAGTCTCTTAACTTTACGGAGGGCATCATCTTGTTCTAAAACCGCACCTACTCAGCATCCGACAACAAAAAACTTGTAAACCAGGTCAATTATTGGTATTTTTGACTAAAGTTTTCAATTGCTCTATTTTAATTATCTATCACTAAAACCTTTTCGGATGTCTATTCAATCAGCTCTTACTAACTTACATACTACCTTAGCTGAAAACGTAACACTAGTGGCGGTCTCAAAAACCAAACCTGTAGCTGATATTATGCAGGCTTATAATGCTGGGCAACGTGTTTTCGGAGAAAACAAAGTTCAGGAAATGTGTGACAAGCAACCGCAATTGCCTGATGATATCCAATGGCATCTTATCGGGCATTTACAGACCAACAAAGTGAAATATATCGCTCCGTTTGTAGGGCTCATTCACGGGGTTGATAGTTTGAAGCTACTGAAAGAAATCAACAAACGAGCCAAGCAAAACAATCGTATTATCAATTGCTTATTGCAGATTTTTATTGCAGAAGAAGAAACAAAGTTTGGTTTGAACCAAGAGGAACTAAACGAAATTATTAACTCCGACGAGTTCAAACAATTTGAAAACATCAAGGTTGTCGGCCTTATGGGTATGGCAACCTTTACAGACAACGACGAGCAAATCAGAAAGGAATTCACCTATTTGAAAGCTGTTTTTGATAAACACAAACAACTTAAAACCAAAAACTTAGAACTCAAAACTCTATCGATGGGCATGAGTGGCGATTATCAAATCGCTATCGAATGCGGAAGTACTATGGTGCGGATTGGAAGTGCTATATTTGGCAACCGCTCTTAATTTTGTCATTTCTCTTTTTTCTATTTTCTTTGCTCTAAAAATAAATGTACGCAATTCTCGACATAGAAACCACTGGAGGTCAATTCAACCAAGAAGGAATTACCGAAATCGCCATCTATAAATTTGACGGCCACCAAGTGGTTGATCAACTCATTAGCCTTACTAATCCGGAGCGGCCGATTCAACCTTTTGTGATTAAGCTCACCGGAATCAGCAATGCGATGCTTCGCACTGCGCCGAAGTTTTATGAGATCGCCAAGCGCATTATCGAAATCACACAAGATTGCATTATCGTGGCGCATAACGCAGCCTTTGATTACCGAATTTTGCGCACAGAGTTTAATCGTTTGGGGTATGATTTTCAGAGGGAATCGCTTTGTACGGTCGAGCTTTCGAAAAGGCTCCTCCCCGACCAGCCTTCGTATAGTTTGGGCAAGCTGGTTCGCTCTTTGGGCATCCCGATGAGTGATCGCCATAGGGCCTCGGGTGATGCGCAAGCCACGGTAAAGCTCTTCAAGCTGTTGCTCTCTAAAGACAAAGACAAACAAATCTTAAATAGCTTGGTTAAAAGCGAAATCAAGACGGGGCTTTCGCCCAAGCTATTGGATATTGTCGAGAGCCTACCTAATCAAGTAGGGATTTATTACATCCATAACGAAAAAGGTGAGCTCATTTATTTAGGTAAAAGCCGCAACATCAAAAAGAAGGTCAATTCGCATTTTACGGGTAATTCTATCATCGCTAAAAAGATTCAAACAGAGGTTTATACGGTTACTTATGAGCAAACAGGGAATTATTTGATTGCTTCGATTAAAGAATATGAAGAGCTGAGACAGAACAAACCTCCACTGAATCGTTTTCCGAATAAGATAAGATACAGCAAGAAGTTTTTTTCTGAGAAAAACAAAAGCACGCTGATTATTGATAAAGGAAGAAGCATCGAAGAACGAACAGCTATTCTTGTCGAGAACGAAACCTTTAAAGGTTATGCTTTTTTTGATTTGAATTATCAGATAACCAACCTCGAAGTGTTGAAGAATATTTTGGTTTATGTAGAGCCTGACAAGCAATTCACGCACATTATCGAGCAGTATTTACAAAAAAATAAAGTAATGAAAATTATTGAAGTGTAAACCCTCTGGCTATGACTGCAACTGAGTTTAATAGTTTTTTACAGAACAAGAATCTTTCGGTTGCTACGGCCGAGAGCATTACAGCCGGGCTTTTGTCAAGCACTATTGCTTCGGTTCGGGGAGCTTCTTCGGTTTTAAAAGGAGGCATTATAAGTTATCAAGAAGAAGTAAAAACTAAGCTCCTGAATGTCAATGCTGAGATTATAAAAAATTATTCCGCCGAATCTATCGAAACCACTATCGAAATGGTAAAAGGTTTAGCTAACCTAGGGTTAAACGCTTCGATTTATGTGGCTGTAACTGGGGTAGCCTCTGAAGCGATCAATGACTATAAACTCACTAAACCCGTTGGTCAAATTTATGTAGCTATTTTGTTTGAAGACCAATTATATACTTTCGAAACCCTCCTACAACCAGATAGCAATAAAGCCTCTCGCAACCAAATCAGAGAAACAGCAGTGGGTTATATTTTTGATAAAATCATAGAAGTTGTATCAAAAAACTAAAAATCAGCACCTTTTTGGTGCTAAATAACTATTTATTTTATTAGATTTGTAGGCATAATTATTAAACAAAACAACTCAGATGATCAAAAAACACTCTTCCACATGGGCTTTATTGAGCTTTATTTTAATTTTGAGCACCAACCTGAATGCACAAACACACCAAAAAGCACCTCAAGATTTTAGGCAATCTGTTTTTTATGAAAAATTACTCGAAAGAAAAGATACCAACACCCCTATAATAAAATGTGCTGCCTCTGAGTATGACCAATACTTAAACTCGATAAATCCTGCAAAAGAGACCATAGTTGAATTTGAATCTTGGCTGGCTCCTAAAGTAAAGGAGTACAAAAGAAAAAATCAGACCTTAAAAGCTACTGATGCCGGCAATATAATTACTATTCCGGTTGTGGTTCATGTCATCCACGATAACAAGGCCTACGGAGTAGCCGAAAACATTACGGACGAGCAGGTGCTTTCTCAAATCACGGTTCTTAATCAGGATTTTAGAAAAATGATCAATACGCCAGGACACAATAATCATCCAGTTGGAGCCGATTTAGAAATTGAATTTTGTCTGGCACAACGTACGCCTACCGGGCAACCCACCACAGGAATAAACCGTTTAAACATACCTACCCCTATTGTAAGCTCTCCGATGGGAGAGTTTGTCACCTGGACGATGGAAGATATTGAAGCAGAATTGAAACCTTCTACCGTATGGGATTCTGAAGAATATCTAAATATCTGGGTAGTAGAGAATATTCTTTTAGGTATAGTAGCAGGATATGCCCAATTCCCAACTTCTTCTGGATTAGAAGGTTTAGAGGGAGGTTCGCTAAACGAAGGAGGAAAAACAGATGGCGTAGTGGTTGGGTATAATTGTTTTGGCTCTTCTGATATCTATCCGGGAGGTACTTACATTTTTCCGTACACCAAAGGAAGAACCACCACACACGAGGTAGGACACTGGATGGGACTAAGACATATATGGGGCGATAACAGCTCTTGTAGCGTAGATGCTACAGATAGCTTGAACGACTACTGCCTTGATACTCCCGCAGCTAATGACGCTAACCAAGGATGTGCTCAGACCTCGTCTTGTAGTGTAGCCAGCATGATTGAAAATTATATGGATTATACGGATGATTCGTGTCAGAATACCTTTACCGAAGATCAGAAGGCAAGAACAAGCACTGTTATGGCGAATTCGCCCAGAAGAAAGACCTTAGCTACTTCTTCCGGTTGTATAGCCCCCAAAGAGTTTGATGCCAAAATAGGCATAATTGATTTGGGAGCCCCTTGCAATCTTGAACTATCACCTATAATTAGCCTCTCTAACGTAGGGACAACTACCGTTATTACTTCGGCTGAGATTTCGTATGGAATAGTAGGAGAAAACCCTCAAACCTATTCTTGGACAGGAATACTTGATATAGAAGATAGTACTGAAATTACTTTGCCCCTAACTGTGTTTGAGCAGACCAGTGAATATGCTGTCAGTTTAGTTTCTGTTAACGGCACTATGGATGATAATTTGCTGAATAATAGCAAGTCTGACATCAAAGCTATCTCATCGACTTATACTACTTCGACAGTTAACTTATCTCTGACAACTGATAATTGGGGAGACGAGACTTCTTGGGAATTGATTAACAATACTGCAGAAGTAGTGGTAGCGCAAGGAGGCAATTATTCGGGTAACCAAACCTTTAACGAGACCTTTGAACTTGTGCCCGGAGATTGTTATACTTTTACTATTTATGACCAATATGGAGATGGTATATGTTGTGATTATGGACAAGGTTCTTATACGTTGAGCGCAGGTACGGAGGTGATCGCTTCGGGTGGTTCTTTTGGGGTGAGTGAATCGACATCATTTATGATTGATATTGATGCCACCGGAAGCATTACGGCTTATGACAATTGGCAAAACGCTATCCGATTGTATCCTAACCCAACAAATTCAGTATTAAACATAGTTATCGATGGCACTCTGGATCTACCTGAGAATTTAACCATCTATACTACCTTAGGGCAGGTTGTTAAAGATCAGAAAATAAACAATTCATCTGATTTATCTGTTGATGTAGGCTCGTTAGCAAATGGAGTCTATATCATTGAGGTTACAAGACAAAACAAAAGCAAAACATTGCGTTTCATAAAGCAATAGGTGAAGTGATTTAACCTATCTTAACGGAAGTCATATTGAGTGAGCCTCCGACTAATTTGTCGTTAAAAAACAAAACGTCATCTTGGTAGTCTTGCAAGGCTAACGAATAAATGAGCGGATAGTAATGATCTGGGGTCGGGATAGCTAATTTAGCTTTTTCTCCCAGGTCTTGATAACTGATAAGCGATTTATGGTCGTTTTGGGCTATTTTGCTTTTGAAGATTTCGTTCATCTCTATGGCCCAATCAAAGCCGAAGTTAGGTGTATTCATATTTTTCCAGTCAATCATCCGAAGGTTATGCACCATATTTCCGCTACCTATGATAAGCACGCCTTTTTTGCGTAAAGCAGCGAGTTGTTTTGCCAAATCATAATGATATTGAGCCGGTTTATAGTAGTCAATACTGAGTTGCAATACCGGAATATCTGCTTCGGGATACATGTGTTTTACTACCGTCCAGGTTCCGTGATCGAGCCCCCAATCGTGATCTAAACCCACATTAGTTGAAGTAATAAGATTGGCTGTTTCTTGGGCTAAAGCCGGATTTCCTTTTGCCGGATATTGCACATCAAAAAGAGCCTGCGGAAATCCTCCGAAATCATGTATCGTTTTGGGGGTTTCCATCGCTGTGATGTGCGTACCTTTGGTAAGCCAGTGAGCAGAAATTACTAAAACTGCTTGAGGCCTAGGGATTTCTTTGCCGAATGCTGCCCAAGTTCTCGAAAATTCGTTGTCTTCGATGCCGTTCAGTGGTGAGCCATGCCCGATGAATAGTACGGGCATCTTAAAGTTATCTTCTTTTAAAGACTGTGTCCAATTATAAAATGGTTGTAGTGAAGTCATTGCTAATCCGGATAAACTGAGTTTAATAAATGTTTTTCTGTGCATTATTTAAACATTTGTATCTACAAATATAACAAAAAATATTTCATTTGCAAAAAGTGCAAAAAATATTTATCTTATCTTTGCAGCCTTAAGATAAAAAAATCAATGACATCTATCAGAAACATCGCTATTATAGCACACGTTGACCACGGTAAAACTACTTTGGTAGACAAAATTATGCATCATTGCCAACAATCTAGAAGCGGCGACTCTTCGGGAGATTTGATTTTGGATAACAATGATTTGGAAAGAGAGAGAGGAATTACCATTGTGTCAAAAAACGTAGCGGTAACTTACAAAGACACAAAAATCAATATCATTGACACTCCGGGTCACGCGGACTTTGGGGGAGAAGTTGAGCGGGTGCTAAACATGGCCGATGGCGTATTGCTTTTAGTAGATGCCTTTGAAGGACCAATGCCACAAACCCGGTTTGTACTTCAAAAGGCAATCAGTCTGGGGCTAAAACCCTGTGTGGTCATCAATAAAGTTGACAAAGATAACTGTACGCCCGAGGAGGTTCACGAGAAAGTATTCGATTTAATGTTCGAATTGGGTGCAGAAGAATGGCAGTTAGACTTCCCGACTGTGTATGGTTCTGCCAAACAAAATTGGATGTCTACAGATTGGAAAAACAAAACCGAGAGTTTAGAGCCTTTGCTTGATATGGTATTAGAACATATTCCTGCTCCGAAAGTATCAGAAGGAACAGTTCAGATGCTTATTACTTCGCTAGACTTCTCGTCTTTTACGGGTCGAATTGCTATCGGGAGAGTACATCGTGGAGAGCTCAAAGAAGGCATGCATGTTTCGCTAGTAAAGCGTGATGGAAAAATCATCAAAACCAAAATAAAAGAATTGCACACTTTTGTAGGGATAGGTAGGCGCAAAGTGGAATCAGTAAAGGCCGGAGATATTTGTGCTTTGGTTGGGTTAGAAGGATTTGACATCGGTGATTCGGTTGCTGATGCCGAAAATCCAGAAGCCCTACCTACTATTGCAATTGACGAGCCTACGATGAGTATGCTTTTTACTATAAACGACTCCCCGTTTTTCGGGAAAGAAGGAAAGTTTGTTACTTCAAGACACATCAAAGAACGTTTGACCAAAGAATTAGAGAAAAACCTTGCCTTGCGTGTAGAAGAAACCGGTAGTGCCGACAAGTTTATGGTTTTTGGCCGTGGTGTATTGCACTTATCTGTTCTGATTGAAACCATGCGTAGAGAAGGTTATGAACTTCAAATTGGGCAACCTCAGGTAATCATCAAGGAAATTGACGGAGTAAAATGTGAGCCTATTGAGGAGCTTACTATCGACTTGCCGGAAAATCTTTCGGGTAGAGCGGTTGAATTTGTGAGCTTACGAAAAGGAGAAATGCTCTCGATGGTGCCTAAAGGAGACCGAATGACTATTGACTTCCAGATTCCTTCAAGAGGAATCATTGGTCTTCGTAATCAGATTTTAACCGCAACAGCCGGAGAGGCTATTATGGCACATAGATTCTTGGAATACCAACCTTATAAAGGAGAAATCCCTGGTCGTATCAACGGCTCGCTTATTTCGATGGAAAACGGAAAAGCTATCCCTTATTCAATTGATAAATTGCAAGACCGAGGAAAGTTTTTTGTTGACCCGAACGAAGAAATATACGAAGGTCAAGTAATCGGAGAAAACTCAAGAGGTGATGATATGGTGGTCAATGTGACTAAAACCAAAAAGCTCACCAACATCCGTTCTGCCGGAGCCGATGATAAAATGAGAATTGCTCCTGCTATTAAATTCTCTTTAGAAGAAGCCTTAGAATATATCCAAAAAGATGAATATGTGGAGGTTACGCCTAAATCAATTAGATTGCGTAAAATCTATCTGAGCGAAAATGACAGAAAGAGACATAAAGTAGATTAAGTTCTATTTCCCAAAGAAAAAGACCTGTTAAACTCGTTTAGCAGGTCTTTCTTATTTGTATTTGTTTCGAGGGAATTATGTTTCTAATTTTTTCTCGATTTCTTCATCGGTTTTTGGGAAACGCACCTCTTCTTCTTTAACAATCACCCGTACGGTATAATCATTAGGTTTAATAGGAGTTCCATACATTTCCGAATAATTTTTCGTGAAAACAGCTCCAAAATAAAGAATAATAGCAGAATAATAGACCCAAACCAAAATTACTAAAACAGAAC